>CAZSVU010000121.1:0-21239 GCA_964610275.1 uncultured Polyangiaceae bacterium
AGAAGCGGCCGCCCACGGCTTTCTCGCGCCCCAGCTCCGTACTGCTCGCGAAGGTCGACCCAGTGACGGGACAGCTACCGTATCCAGGCCAGGAGGACAGTGTCGAGGAGGAGTTCTTGCGGGGCACCATCCCCACGGAGACGGCCGAGCCGGACGCGGGCGCGGACGCCGGCCTGGACGCGGGGGCTGAAGCGGGCCTGGAAGAAGACGCTTCCGGGGCGGTCGACGGCGGGGAGGGGGACGGCGGCGCCCAGCTCGCCGACCCGGCCGACGCGGGCCCCCCGCCCGATAGGGACGCTGGGCAGCCCCCCGTCGTGGAGCCCGACGAGCCCCCCCCGTTCTGATCCGCGGTGGCCGAGGCTTCGCAGGGACTTCAATGCGGCCGCCGGCTCGGGTAGAGGAGGGAACGCGATGAAGACCACCACCACCGTTTTGGGCATCGGATTGACCATGGCTCTCGGGTTGGGCGCCGCCGCCTGCCAGAAGGATCGCGAGGACTCGGCTGAGCAAGCCGTGCCGTCGGCGGAGCCGAAATCAGCCGCTGTGGATCCGAATCTGGCCAAGGCTGTTGCTGCTGCAAGCGCCTCACAGCCAGGCGCTGGACCCGCAGCGCAAGGGGAAGGTCCACCACCGAGCGGTGTATTCGGCCCGGGACAGGCGGACCAGAAAATCAAACGTGACGCCATGCCACTCATCACGGTGGGTGCGCTGGGCGGGACACCGAAGGTTTCACTCGCGGCCAGGCAGCCCCAGCCGGGCGGCAAGCACAGCGCGGCCGTGCAGCTTTCCTTGCAGGTTGGTGCCAGCCGAACCCCCCTGTTCAATTTCGGCTTGTCGCTCGAAGCAGCGAAGCCCAAGCCCAAGGACGATACCCAGGTCGGCGCCGCTGCAGGCACACCGCCCGGTGTCGAGGTGTTGGCGCGGATCATGGCATCCGAAATCGACGCCACCCAGGCCAGCCGGGTGCCCGAGCACGAGCGCAAGATGGTGGCGAAGCTCAAGGGCGGTGGCGTTCGGTTCCGCACGGCCTCCGATGGAGCCTCGACGGGCTTCAGTGTGGAGATGGCCAAGGGGGCCGACCCGGGGCTCCAGCATACCGTCGATGCGCTGGCTGAAGTGCTCTCCACCATTGCGCTCCCCGTACCGTCCGAACCGGTCGGGCCTGGGGCGTACTGGATGGTCACCTCGCGCGATACGGTGGCCGGGATCGATGCGGTGACGTACCGTATGATCAAGGTCGAGAAGGTGCAGGATTCCCGGGTGGTGCTCGAGATGGACGTCAAGCGGTACGCCGCCAGCTCAGCCATCGACCCCCGGGGTGTTCCACCGGACCTGGGCAGTGTCGAGTTGGCGCGGTTCCAGGCCACGGGAAAGGGCACGCTCGTGCTCCAGCCTGGAGTGCTGCTGCCTGTGGACGGTCGCTACAGCTCGGAGCTGTCGGCCTTCGCCTCCGCGGCGAAAGCACCCGGTCAGCACCTTCCGATCGCGCAGATTCGGCTCACGGTACAGGTGGGCACGGCCGGCGCGAAGCCGGCACTTCAGTAGAGCCCTGCGTCCTTCACCGCTCGAATGCGCTCACGTCGCCCGCGCCGTGTCGGACGATGGTGGGTGACGCACCGGTGAGATCCACCACGCTCGTCGGCTCAGTGCCGCACGATCCGGCGTCTAGCACCAGACCCAAGCCCGGGAATTCGTCGTCAATCTCCCTGGGATCCGGAGCCGCATCCGCCCCGGTGCGGGACGCGGTGCTCGAGATGATGGGGCGACCGAGCTCTTGCACGAGCGCTATCGCCACGGCGTGGTCCGGGATTCTCACTCCCACGGTCTTGCGTGGCGACTGGATGATCTTGGGGACTTCCCGCGTTGCGTCCAGCAGGAAGCAGTAGGGCCCGGGAAGGTATTCCCGGAGGACACGGAACACGTCGTCGTGCATGACCGCGTACCGCGAGACGTCGCGCAGGTCGCGGCAAATGAAGGCCAGCTTCTGTGAGCGCGGCATGCCCTTGATCTGGTAGAGGCGATCGATCGCCCGCTTGTTGAACAGATCGCAGCCCAGGCCGTAGCAGGTGTCCGTGGGGTAGGCGATGACTTCACCGGCCTCCAGCGCGTCGACGGCGCGTCGGATCTTACGTGGCTCTGGATTGTTCGGGTTGATCTCCAGCAACATGGCAGCCAGCCCTGACAGCGCATCACCGAAGCTCCAGCATGCGGACCGAGCGGGGCTGCAGGCGGAGTTCGAGGCGGCCGAGCCTAGCATGATAGTTTTGGCCGTCTAGCGCGTCGGTGGCGACTTCGGTTCCCGCTGCGGCGACACACGCTTCCACCTCGTGATCGCTCGGATTGATGACGAATAGCGCGGCCGGCTCACCGGTCTTGCGTCGATGTAGCTCGATAGAGATTTCCGCTGGTTCCGCCTGCAGTGTGCCGAGGCCGAGCTGCTGCTGCGCGACCTCGAGGAGGTCGCTGATTCGCCCCATGTCGTCGCCAACGTATGGGGGAACCGTCAGCCCAACCGGGACCTCCAGGCTGGCAGCCAACGGTTGCATGCGGGGGCCTCGTGTCACCGGCCGTGGGCCTACCGTCAATGGAAGCATCGAGTCCCAGGCGCCCTGCACCGCTTCGAGCAAGGATTCTTCCAGCATCCCACCGCAGACCAAGACCGTCCACGGGCGACGTGCCGGCGTGTGCTCGAACACGTCGCCGGACACTCGCTCGAAGGGAATGCGTCTGGACTCCAGGGCGCCCTCGAGTCGCTCGAGAAAACGCGCCGCCTCCACGACGACGGGACCGCCTTCCTTCCAGTCGTCTTCGAAGCAGGCATCGATGGCCCCACCACCGCCGAGCTCGAACACCGTAGGCGGGACGGCACCGAAAGCGTTGAGCACACGGGCCAGGCGGCGCTGGCTGCGTGGCACCACCACTGCCACTTCCACGAAGCGTTCGAGCTCGGCAAACCCGATCCGATCCAGGGCGGTCACTAGCCGTTCCCAATCGCCCGCCTCCGGGCGGCGCCGCCCGCGTCGATCAATCGGTGCGCCGACCCAGCGGTCCCGGTCGACGGCCATGAACAGATTGAAGCCGCGCAGCCCGTAGGCGAGGGCCGTGAGCGCAGTGAACAGGCAATCGCGCGAGCTCAGCGGAGGAATGTACGGCGGGAAGCCGGTGCCGAGCTCGCAGGCGAAAGTCGGCTGCCCGCTGGCCACGCAGCGCGCAGCCAGCTCGGTAGTACGTCGGGCGATGACGGCTCGCTGCAGGGGGGACGCCCGGTGGTAGTAGTCGATACCGATCAGGTCGACGGACGCTGCCAGCCGCCCGGGATCCAGAACGCTTGCACCGTCGCCGGGGGGCAAATTGTGCGACGTCGGGATCCCCCGGCAGCCCGAGTGCAGCAACGCGTCTCGCATCCACTCGAGCGCGCCCGGGACCAACCCTTCCTGAAATTCCGCCCAGTCCAAGTGGGCGGTGAGATCGCGCGGCGTGGTGAAGGTCGCTGCGCGTGGGGGTTCGAGTTTTTCAAACCGGAGGCTCGGGTCGCCATACGATTCCCGCAGGTGCTCGACCGTCTGGTACCGAGCTTGCACGAAGTGCCGGTAGGTCTCCAGCGCGTCGGGGTGGTAGTCTTGATCGTACACGCCATCGCGGAAGTAGAGAGCGCCCTCGTTGTCGATCTGGAGCAGCACCACGGGGCCACGCGGCCAGCACAGCGGGCCGAGCACGCGGCTGACCGAGCGCAGCCACTCCTCCGCCTCGGCCCGAAACGCCCGGCTGGCGTAGCTGGGAACCGGAAAACCGAGCGGGGGCGCCGGCAGGACCACAGGGTGGCCTTTGGGGGACCGGGCCTGACAGTCTCGATCCCACACAATGCGTTCAGGCAGGCCGAACCGGGTGAGCTCGGCATTCACGTGCGGTCCCGGGCGCGCGATCGCCAGGAGCCCGACCTGCTCGGCGGCGCGCAGAAAGGAGACCACATCCAGGCGGGGATTGCGACGCCCCCAATCGAACTCACCCGGCACGATCTCGTGGACGCTCCAGGGAACGTAGGTGTCGACCAACCGCACCCCGAGGCGCTTGACGGTCGACAGCGCAGCGTGCCAGTCCCGCGGGTCGAGCCGCCAGTAGTGGACGGCCCCCGCATGCAGCGGCACCGTGACGTCACCGACCTGGAGGCCGCTGGGAACCAGCCGCACTCCGCTGGCTTGGCTGTCGCCCAGCTCCATGTTCGCGCGGAACGGTAGGCGCCACGGTGATGACTTTCAAGTGTCGGCCGCCCACCGTGCGTTTGAAGCGTTGCGTCCGGCGGTGAACCTGCCATCTTTGGCCTCCCTAGCGGCGGAGGCGAGAAGATGGTCGAGCACTGGAAGTGGTTGGGCGGTGCGTGGCTCGAGGCAACCGGGCAGGCGCAGCCGGCCTCGGGGCTAGCGGCGCGAATGCAGGAGACACTGGATCCATTCATTCGCGTCGAGGAGCAATGGCTGGTGTCGTCAGGCGGCGTGCTGGTGGTTGCCGTACTCGGTGGATGGCTGCTAGGGGGCCTGCTGTTCCGAGCACTGGGGCGGTGGGCGCAGAGCACCGACAGCCTCGTCGATGACGCCATTGCTTTGCACATGCGCCGGCCGCTGCGCGTGATGATGCCGCTGGTCGCGCTCAACCTCGCGCTGCCGCTCATGACGCTGCCGACGGGCCTGAAGAGTGGCCTGCGCCAACTGCTGCTCATCCTGGCCATCACGGGGGTGGGCTGGACCCTGGCGCGAGCAGTTCGAGTCATCGAACACGTCATCAGCCACCGCGAGGACCTCAAGAGCGCGGACAATCTCCACGCGCGCACGCTCTTGACCCAGACACGGGGACTCCGCAACGTCGCCAACTTCCTGATCGTGGTCTTGACGTTGGGGTTCGTGCTGCTCACTTTCGAGCGAGTGCGTCAGTTGGGGACTGGCCTGCTGGCGTCTGCTGGAGTCGCTGGCATCGTGTTGGGTTTCGCGGCGCAGCGTTCACTCTCGACCATTCTGGCGGGCATACAGATCGCCCTCACCCAGCCGATTCGGGTGGATGACGTCGTCATCGTCGAAAATGAGTGGGGCCGAATCGAAGAAATCACGTTGACCTACGTGGTCGTTCGGATCTGGGACAAGCGCCGCTTGGTGCTCCCCATCGTCTATTTCATCGAGAAGCCGTTTCAGAACTGGACCCGAGTCTCGGCCGACCTCCTCGGGACCGTGAACCTGCACTTGGATTACTCGGTTCCGGTCGACGAGATCCGTGCCGAGTGCAAGCGTATTCTGGACGACTCGCCCCTCTGGGATGGCGAGGCCTGGTGCGTTCAGGTGACAGAAACCACGGAGCACTGCATGGTCGTTCGTCCCCTCTTCAGCGCCCGCAACGCCAGCGACCAGTGGGATCTGCGCTGCGAGGTGAGGGAGAAGCTCATCGCGTTCGTCCAGCGCAACCACCCGCAAGCGTTGCCTCGGTTGCGAGCCGAAGTGGCTGACGACCGGTCCAGCCGTGCCTAGTTCCAGCCGTCGACCCGAGTTGCTCCAGCACCACTTTGATTGGGTGATCGTCGGGTCCGGATTTGGCGGCAGTGTGTGCGCGCTGCGACTGGCGGAGCGGGGCTACCGCGTGCTGGTGCTCGAGAAGGGCCGACGGTTCCGGCGTGAGGATTTTGCCGAGAACAACTGGCAACTGGACCGTTGGATGTGGCGTCCGGAGCTCGGCTGGCGCGGCATCTTCAAAATGTCGTTCTTCGAACATCTGACGGTCCTGCACGGCGTTGGTGTGGGGGGTGGCTCCCTGGTGTATGCGAACACGCTGCAAGTGCCACGCGAAGACTTCTTCACGACCGGATCGTGGGCGGAGCTCGGTGACTGGGAGGAGGAACTGCGTCCGCATTATGCGACGGCGAAACGCATGCTCGGAGTGACGGTCAATCCGCGACTCGACGCGGCCGATGCCGTGTTGGAGAAGATCGGCGCCGACGTGGGGAGCCCGGAGGGCTTCCGGCCGACGGACGTCGGCGTGTGCTTCGCCGAGCCGGGGCAGTCGGTGCCGGACCCGTACTTCGCTGGCAGGGGTCCGGACCGGGTGGGGTGCACCTTCTGCGGCGGTTGCATGACCGGCTGTCGTGTCGGGGCCAAGAACACCTTGGACACCAACTACCTGTCCCTCGCGGAGCGGCTCGGGGTGCGCATCTTGGCAGAGACGGAAGTGGAAGCCGTTCGCCCACTCCCGGAGGGTGGATTCCGAATCGAGGCCCAGTACCGTTCCGGTGATCGCAGTGTCAGCCGCGAACTGGTTGCTGATCGGGTCGTGCTGGCGGGTGGCGTACTGGGAACGGTTCCGCTGCTCTTGCGGCTGCGGGGCGATCCGCGGGGGCTACCGCGGATTTCCCCGCACTTGGGCCGCTCGGTCCGCACCAACAACGAGGCGTTGATCGGCGTCATCGCACCGGACCGTCACTGGGACTTCTCCCAGGGTGTGGCCATCACCAGCATTCTGCGCACGGACGAGCACAGCCACCTCGAGCTGGCGCGCTACGGAGCGGGATCAGGGTTCTTCCGCCTCCTAGCGCTTCCGCACCATTTCGCGCCGGCGGCGTGGCGTCGATTGGTGGGTGCGCTGGGCGAGGTGCTGTCGCATCCCCGGGCGTGGGCGCGAGCTTGGGGCGTTGCAGACTTCGCGCGTCAGACGCAGATCCTGCTGTACATGCGGTCCCTGGACCAGACGCTGTCGTTCGAGCTCGGTCGATCGCTGAGAACCGGCTTCCGTCCCGGCCTGGTGACGCGCCTCAGCGACCCTGCCGAGCCACCGACCGCCCTGCTGGAGCCTGCGACGGATCTGGCTCGACGATTCGCCCAGGAGGTGGGGGGGGTAGTAGCCTCGCTGCTCACCGAAACGTTGCTCGGCGTCCCGACTACGGCGCACATCATGGGCGGCTGCGTCATGGGGTCGGGTCCGGACGCGGGCGTCATCGATGCGCACCACCGAGTTTTCGGTTACGACGGGCTCTACGTGATTGACGGTTCCGCTCTGTCCGCGAATCCCGGCGTCAACCCAGCGCTGACCATCACCGCGTTGGCGGAGCGGGCGATGCAGCGCATCCCCAGTCGCGCTGGTTGAGCCCGAGGTGCCCCCCCGTAGCGGGTGAGCAGAAGTGTATCACCATTTCGCGAACCCTGAAACCGTCCCCGGACGGATGTCGGGGGCCTGGCTAGTACCGCAGAACGAGGCGCATTCCCCTACGTGAGCCACCCGGTCCGGACGCCGAGGGCGAGGAAAATGTTCAGGTCGAGCGCCCACGAGGCGAGGTAGCCAAACGAGTACCAGGCCACCACGAGACCCAGCATCGGCAGCATGGGCTGCTCGCGCAACTTCTCGTAGAGTTGGGCTACCGGTGTTGGTCCTGCACCTTCGACGACCCCCGCGCCGTCCAGCGGTGGGAATGGCATCAGGTTGAAGATGCCGAGCAGGAGATTGAGATTCGCCAGAATCGACAGGGCCATGGCGAGCGCACCGGTGATGCTCTGCCCTTCGGGATCCCCGACGGCCACCACGAGTTGCTGGAAGTCGACCGACCGCGGGACCTCGAATACCCCCGCGCCCACCAGCACCCGGATGCTCACGATCGCCGCTGCGGCCAGCGTGAAGTTGGCCAGCGGTCCTGCCGCGGACATCATCGCCTGCCACCGAGGATGGCGTTTGCCCCAGCGGGGATCGTACGGCACCGAAGCCCAGCCGATCATCCACTGGTACCAAACGAAGCTCAACAGCGGGACGATCACCATACCGAACGGCGAGCGCCGGATGTGTGGCGTGGGGTCAAGGCTGAGCTGGCCCCCTTCGTACGCCGTCAGATCGCCTCCCTTGTACGCGACCAGCGCGTGCGCGTATTCGTGGCAGGTCGTGCTGAATACGAAGACGAGGTACCAGACGAGTAGGTGGGCGAGATTGACGTCCAGCATGGTGGCCGGCCAAGGGCGAGTCGAGCCGCAGACTAGTGCAGTGTCCGGTAAGTAACGACCTCAAATCGCCCGCCACCACGTATCTCGTGCTCTCACGGTCGCTCTCGAGGACACGGCACACGGCACCGAAGGTGCCCCGAAAGATTGGGTGTTCTGGCCACACCGCAACGGAGCTGTCCTCTGCCGGGCCGCCACCCCCGCGTTCGGCCCGGCAGAGGACGTCGACTGCGACTTTTCGGACAGAGTACCAGCCTGCTGTGCAGGCAGGGGTCGAGTCCGACGTGGCTGCGCTGCTACTCTCCGGGCGCATTCCGCCGAACGCCGCCATGGCACCGACCTGCACAACCCGCAACGTGCCCCGGGTGCGCCCGGGCGCCACGGCTCCGAGGGGAGCCCGCTGCGTGTTGCCACTCGTCGTGCTCTTGGGCGCGTGTGTGACGGAGCCGGCCGAGGCACCGGCTCCGTGCAACTGCCCGGTGCCTCGGTGCCCCTCGCAACCGACGGCTGCTTACGGTACCCCTCCGCCCGCGCAGCCCGGCGCGCACTTGGGGGGTCCGTACGGTTTGGCGCCTGCGCAGGCCGGCACTGCGGGAGATCCCGCGGTCGTGCGGAGTTACCAGGGTGAGCCTGCCCTCCAGATTCTCGAGGGCACGGCCGCATACTACAGCGACGCCCTCGCGGGGCGCCCCACCGCCAGTGGCGAGCCCTATGACCCGGCCGCGTTTACCGCTGCGCACCGTACTCTTCCTTTTGGAACCGTGCTGCGAGTGATGGGCGGCGAACGCCGGGTGTCGGCTTACGTGCGGGTCAACGACCGGGGTCCTTTTGGTGATGCTGAGCGCATCGTCGATCTCTCCAGGGCTGCGGCCGAGGCACTGGGGATGATTCGAGCGGGAGTCATGCCGGTGCGAGTCGAGGTCGTCGCCTACGGTCGCGGCGCCCGATGAGGCCACGCCCGTCAGCGGTCGTCTCGCGTGAAGTCGGGAAGCCGGGCCAGTAGAGGCTCTAGCAGTGCTTTCAGTGCCACCATCTCGGGGATCGCGCCGAGCCGCTCGAGTGCGCTGGTCGCCCGTCCGATCGTGGAATTGACGAACCTCAGGAAACCCGGGTCTCCCTTCGTTCGGTCGATGAACACGAAACGTCCGGCATCCTTGAGCTTCCGCTGAACCGTGACCAGATCGAACTCTTGGCCCACCAGCGCTCGCTCGTCGGCCGACAACCCACGGTGGGTCGCGTACTCGTCCAGCCGTGCTTCCATGAACCGCCGATCGAGATTCTGGTAGCTGTCGTGCAGGAGCGCGACCAGATCGTAGACTCGCGGTCCCAGCAGCGCGTCCTGAAAGTCGACCCACACCAACTGGGGCGTGCCCGCCGGGCTGACCACGACCATCAGATTGCGGCTCTGGTAGTCGCGGTGCACGAAACCGCGAGGCCAACCGGCGATCTGGTCGGCGAGGTAGTCGGCACAGCGATCGAACTCCTGGCGCTCCGCGCAGGTCAGGGTCACTCCTTGCGCTTCCAGTCCCCACTCTCGGAAGTGGTCCACCTCCCAACGCAGCAGGTCTCGGTCGAAAGCGCGGGCGGCGACGATGCTACCGCTCGGCAAGGTGGACAAAGCCTGCTGCGCCCGGGCCAGATCTGAGACAGCCGTCTGGTAGAGGCGTTCGCGCTGCTCGGGAGCACGCGCCAGTACTTCGGCCAGAGTGTCGTCGCCGAGATCCTCCACCAGGATCAGACCGTCCGCGCAGGCCTCTGCCAGGAGCTTCGGAACGCGCACGCCACGCCGTTCCAACAGGTCGCGGACCTCCAGAAACGGCCAGCGTCGAGCTGACTCGTCGACCTTGGCGATCTCTTCCGGACGGGTGGCGTCCGGTACGTACATCGCGACCGCGCGACCGGGATTGAGATCGACGCGATAGAACTTCCGGGTAGAAGCCCCACCGGGCATTTCGGTGCAGCGCAGCGGCCCCGCGCGACCGGTGTGGCGCCGGACCAATCGTTCGAAGGCGGAGGGCTCGGGCGGAGGCTGAGTCATGTGGGAGTGCATGGGGACGTGACGGCGCAGCCCGCGTCAAGTTTTCGGTGTGATTGGCAGCTGCGACTCAGTGCCGTCGACCGGGGTACCACCTGCCGGGCGCGTGCGGTACACCTGCGCCATGCCGGGTGCGGGCCAGCGCTGCGACCTCCGACCTCTGATCCAACGAGTGATCGATGAGATCTGCATTCAGACTCGCGTCCCCGTGGCTCGGGTGGCCCCCGCGGGCAGCGCGGAAGCTCTCGACCTGTTGCTCGCGCTGACGGCCCAGTGGTCGCGCCGGATTGACCTGACGGCAGCCCGAGACGATTTCGAGTTGGTGGACCTCTATGTGGCGGATGCGGCGGTGCTGGCGGCGGCCGAGCCGTCCGCGGAGTCGTCTTCAGCGAGCCTTCGCTGGGTCGACGTCGGCACTGGTGGTGGGGCACCGGGATTGGCGCTCGCACTGCTTCGGCCGGATCTCGAGCTGACGTTGGTCGAGCCTCGCGCCAAGCGCATCGCGTTCTTGCGCACGGCCCTCGGAACTCTCGAGCGGACCGACGTGCGGGTCGAGCGAGCCCGCAGCGAGGCGCTGCCGGACGCCGCCTGGGACGTGGCCTGTTCCCGGGCCACGCTGCCCCCGCCAGAGTGGCTGCAGGAAGGCACACGCCTGGCCACGCGCGCGGTATGGGTGCTGCTCGCCCGAGCCGAGGCGCCGGAGGCGGCGGGCTGGCGCATCGAGCGCGAGCTCGAGTATCGCTGGCCCTTGAGAGGGGCCGAGCGCCGGGCCGTGCGGTACGTGCCCGCAGAGGCGGCGCAATGACTCAGTCGACGCTCGAGCGGCCCCGTTGTCTGCGCGAGGCGGGCAGCGGGGCCCAGCCCGGCGCCCAACGTGAGCCCGACGCTCGGCCTGAGACGGACGACGAGGGGTCCACCCGGTATCGTTGCAGTCGTTGCGGAAGTCTCATTGCGCGAGCAGCGGACCTGTTCTCGGCAGCCGGGCAGGACGGACCGCGCGTGTACGTCAATCCCCACGGGCTCGTCTTCGAAATCGTTACCCTGCGCAGCGCTCAGGGCTTGGTGGGGGTGGGCGGAGCGACCAACGAGCACACCTGGTTTGCCGGCTATGCTTGGCAGGTCGTCTGCTGTCTCGGATGCGGCGTGCACCTGGGTTGGCGCTTCACGGCCGTCGGCGCGGGAGCATCACCGTCGAGCTTCTTCGGGTTGATACGGAGTGGTCTGGTCGAAGAGCGGGATGCGGAGGGGTGACGGCGCGGACGAGTCTGTGCGGGTTGCCAGCAGAAGCCCGTGGGGGCGCGTCTCGGGGTAGAGACGTCGTGGGAACGGAGAGAGGGTGAGGAAGCGCCCGAGCTTGGGGCTCGGGCGCTGAGGCTGACGTCGCGGGGAACGGGAGCCGCCGAGCCCCAGGCTCGGCGGCTTGCTGTCATGGGCAGATCCCCGGTGCGGCCGTGAGCCACCCGGTGGTGACGACTTCAACGTAGGCGCAGTTACCGATTGAGGACGGTGCGCCATCACAGACGGCCGGCGGCGGGGCGACGCCCCACCAGTTGCCGGTGGCGTCGATCGTGTGGCCGTTGGCGGTGCCATCGAAGCGGACTGCGACGTCGTTTCCGGTGATGCAGTTGCCGTGCATGTAGATGCTGCCGTCGCCGCTCAGGCTGGCCCCCGTGCCGATCCGCACGGCGCTCTCCAGCCCGTTCAACGCGTTGTCGTTGATGGCCACGTTGTCGGCCTGCGCGTTCACGCCAGCCGGATACACCTCGTCGGTGACCTCACCGAGGCTGCTGGACACGGTGTTGCCCGTGAACAGGACCCATTCCCGTTCGGTGGTCAAAGCGCGGAAGAGCAGCCCATCAAACGTGTTGTTCCGGATGTAGACGGCGTCGCCAATCAAGCTGATCGTGTCGGACTGAGTGTTCAGGTAGATCGCCTCGTACGCGTTGAGGGGGGTACCCGTACCCCCTGAGCACGGTCCATTGTCCGTGAACGTGTTGTCGTGGATGTCGAGGCCCGTGATGTCTCTCAGCCCAACCGGAGCATTGTCATCCTGGTAGGTCTGGATCCCTTGCGAGCCGTCGGCCGTGCCCACGTAGAACGCATTGTTCATGATCTCGATGTTGCGTCCGGTCAAGACGATGCCGCTCGAGTATTCCGCTTCCGGAGGTGGCGACGCATCGCCACACGCCAGAGCCGGACTCTCGATGACGAAGCCATCGATGACCACGTCGTCCGCTTGAATGTCGATGTTGGGGCGCGCTAGCGGAAATTCGCTCGACAGCGATTTCTGCACCCCGACGATGGTAACCGATCCGGGACCGTCGTCGGAGAGCAAGGTGATCGCCTTGTTGATGATGGACAGGTCTTCCGTGTAGGTGTCGGCCTCCACCACGATGACGGCCGTGCCGGCGTCCGGCACGCTGTCGATGGCGTCCTGGATGCTGTCACCTGCAGCCACCACGATCGCACCGGTCTGGCAGCTGCCCTGCAGGCACATTTCTCCGGCCCCGGTATTGCACGCCACCACGTCGCCGCAGCCGGTGCCACACTGGGTCTCATCCCAGTACAGCGCGGCTTCGTTGGTCTCGCAGCCGTCGAGCGATTGGCTTTCATCGGCGCTGCAGTTGAGGTAGCCGGTGCTGCACGTGGGGTCGCAGGTGCCCGAGGTGCACGCCACGGAGTCGGTGTTCGTGGTGTCGCACGCCACCAGGTTGAGGCAGTCGCTACCGCAGGACGCTGCCGTGCTGTTCGGCGTCTCGCAGCCGTCGACGGAGTCGTCCTCGTCGGTGCTGCAGTCGAGATAGCCGGCGCTACAAGTGGGAACGCACGAGCCCGCGGGGCAAGCGACCGAATCGGTATTGGCGGTACTGCATGCGTGCAGGTCGTTGCAGTCGCTGCCGCACGAGGCCGCCGTGGCGTTCGGGGTCTCGCACCCATCGTTGTCGGCATGTTCGTCAGCGCTGCAGTTGAGATAGCCGGTCAAGCAGGTCGGACTACATTCGCCGGAGTTGCAGCTCCGAGTGCCGACGTTGTTGCTCGAGCAAACCTTCACGCTGCCGCAGTCGTTGCCGCAGCTGTCGACGCTGTCGCCGTTGGTCTCACAGCCGTCGTCGGCCGTGCCGACCCCAGGCGTGTTGCAGTTGAGGTAGGAACCCGAGCAAGTGGGCACGCAGACGCCTGCCTGGCAGTCTCGTGCGGTCGCGTTGGTCAACGCGCAGGCGTGATCACACGCGCCGCAATCGTTGACCGCGTCGTTCAAGTTGGTCTCGCAGCCGTCGTCGGTGTTGGGTGCGGCGGGCTGGCTGCAGTTGCCAAAGCCAGAGTTGCAGGCGGAGGTGCAAATGCCGCCCGCACAAGCCATCGCTGCAACGTTCGTCGGGTTGCACCCGCGGGCACAGCCGCCGCAGTTCGCCGTCGTGGTGAGGATGTTGGTTTCACAACCATCGTCCGCGGTCGGAGGTGACGGCTGCGCGCAGTTTGCCCAGCCGCTGTCGCAGCTCGTGGTGTTGCACAAGCCAGTCGCTGAGCAGGTGGGCGTACCGTCGACGTTGGTGGTGCTGCATTGCCGGGTGTTGTCACACGTCGTGCCGCACGTGGTCGGGTCGGTGAAGCTGGTCTCGCACCCGTCATCCAGAGTCGGTGGGGTGGGCGTGACGCAGTTGCCGAAAGTCGCTGCACAGGAGGGCGCGCACGTTCCGCTCGAGCAACTGGTGGTCGTGGTGTTGGTGCCCGCGCACAGGTAGTCGCACTCGCCGCAGTGATTGGCGTTGGTCTGCAGGTCCACGCACGCGGCGCCGCACACCGTGTTGCTGCACGCCGGGCCACCGCCCTGGCCTGCTGCGCCACCGGGGGCAACGCCGCCCGCGCCTGCCGGGGCGCCGGCGCCGCCACCGGCGCCTGCCTGAGAGCCAGCCACGCCGCCGGCTCCTGCCGGAGAGCCAGTCACGCCACCGGCTCCGCCCGGGGTGCCGGCGCCGCCACCTGCTCCACCCGGTGTGCCGGCGCCGCCGCCGGCTCCTGCCGGGGTGCCCGCCGCGCCGCCGGGCGCACCGGCGCCGCCGCCGGCTCCACCTGGTGCGCCAGCGCCGCCGCCCGCGCCAGCCGGAGAGCCTGCGCCGCCACCCTCTCCGCCCGGGGACCCTGCGGCACCACCGGTCTCGGAACCTCCAGTCGCGGGAGGGGCACCCGCACTGCCAGCAGAGCCTCCTTCAGCGCCGCCCGTGCCGCCCGAGCCCGCACTGACGCCGCCTCCGATCCCCGGGGCGCCGGCGCTGCCCGCGCTTCCTGAGACTCCAACATCGTCCTGGATCTTGCTTCGGTCCACGTCCGTGATCACCGTGCAGCCCGAGGCTGCGACGAAGAGCACCGATCCGCCCAAGATGAGACCACGACCAAGGTTCCGCATAGCCGTACCTATTCGTCCGGTAATTCCTGCCTTCGGAAAGCGCACACGCGCTCGACCCGAGTTTCACTCTCTCCGCCCGGCTAGTGCAAGGGTTCTTGGTGGCTTGCCGCCACACCAACCCAACGGCCGAAACACGATTCTGGCTGCCACGGCCCTTGGGCCAGTCTGTGCTTGCGGGGCAGTGTCCGCGCCTGCGGTCGCTCGAGGCAGTTGCGCTGCGTTTCGTACCGTTCGTCGGGCCTGCTACCCTGCCCGTCATGAGGTTCGTCGCATCGCGTGCCGGGTTGGTAGCCCTCACTTTCGCGGGCGCCACTGCTCACGCACAAGTGCCGGCTCAGCCCGGGCAGGACCTGGAGGCGGGCGGATTGACTCCGCCGAACTCGGCGCCAGAAGAGCCCCCACCACCGCCCGGTGAGACCGAGCAACAGCTCGCCCGAGCCGACCGCGAGGACTCGGGGCGGGGGCTCGAGTACTTCTTGCTGAACGCAGAGGTGGGGTTCGAGCACATCGGTCTCAGAACCCTCAGCGATGATGGCTTGGTGGACGCGGACAGCGTGCCGACCACGCAGACCGGAGCCGTCTACGGAGGGGGGATCGGGCTGCGTTTGGTTTTCCTCACCGGCGGAGTCCGGTTTCGGTTCGGCAACTTCGCGGACTGGCAGATGTGGACGCTCAATGCCGAAGTGGGCGTGCGGATCCCCTATGGGAACCTCGAGCCCTACGCGGCATTGGGAGGGGGCTATGCGTCGCTGGGAGGGACTCGGTCAGGAGACGCGGATCTCGACATCGCGGGTTGGAACGTTCGCGCGGCCGCCGGTCTAGACTGGTATCTCAGCAACACCTTCAGTTTGGGCGCCAACTTGAGCGGCGACCTGCTTCTGCTCAGCCGATCCGCCCTCGGCAGTGCTCCAAGCGATAGCGTCTATGCTTCGGATGGGTCGAGCGTTGGTGCTGGCGTGACGTTCACGGCCGTCGCCGGACTGCATTTCTGACCTCGGACACCGGACGAGGAATGATGTGCTGCTGATCCTGCTCGGTGTCGTGCTCGTGGGGCTGCCGCCGGTGGCGGCCGCCCTGCTGCTGCGGCGCGTGGGCCCAATCGGGGAGCATGGATCCCGCACTGCCCTGATCGTGGGGGCCGGCGGGGCCTTGGCGGGGGGTCTCGGCGTGTACCTCGAGCATCTCGTCTTGGGCGTCACGGGGTTGTCCACGAAAGCCGCCCAGGTCGGTGTCGGCGGTGCTCTGCTGGCCACATTTCTCTTTGCAGCGCCGTTGGGCGAAGCCTTGAAGGTCGGCGTCATTTGGCCGCTCTACCAGTCCCGTAGAATTGTCCGCCCGGCCTCGGGATTGGCTTTTGCCGTCGTGGCTGGCGCCGGATTTGCGTCTGCCCGTGTCGTTGCGTCGCTCATCTCCGCCCCCATCGACCTGCTGCAGCTGCTGCGGCTTGTGCTCGCCATTCCGGCGCACCTGTTCTTTGCCGGCCTGTGGGGTTACGCGCTGGGTGCCGGGCGTGCCCGTGGCAGGTGGTTCTCGTTGGCGTGGCTGTCTGCCATGTTGCTACATGGACTGTACGACCACATCGTGTTTGGCCGTGGTCCGGGCCTGTTGGTGGCTGCGGCCCCGCTGCTGGCGGCCATGGCGCTGGTCACCTGGGTGCTGCTCCGAGACGTTGCCAGCGCTCCGGAATCCATCCCCGTTTCGTCGAGAGCGGGGACGTTCTTTCCGACGCTCCCCGATCCGCCCTCGATTGGTGCCGTCCGCCGGGCGCTCAGCCGAGCGGATCGACCCTTGCTGATTCACTGGATCATCCTGGGTACGCTGGTGACGTTGGGCGTCATGATCGTCGCACTGGCGGCAGCAGTGTACATCGGGCACCAGGTCGGACTCGACTTCGCGCTCGCCGATGAGGGCGACGTTCGGTCCATTGCTCCGTTGGTGCTGCTAGGCGTCGGCTTCTTGACCGCGTTTCCTCTTGCTGGCTACCTGGTGGCGCGCGCTAGCGCCGCCACCAGCGTCCTCGAGCCAGCGCTGGGTGCGGGCTTGGCACTTGCTGCAGTGGTCGCGTTCTTCTCGATGGCCGCCCCGGTGTCGGTGGTGTTCGCTCTGGCCGTTGCTCCCGTGGCGTTTGCGCTCGCCTGCGGTGGAGCCTGGTTCGGCCTGGCTCACTGAGCCGCGTCCGCGGCTACTCGAGGTGCTGTTTCGCTCGCCACTGCGAGTAGGTTTTCGCATCGCGCAACGGATCGGCCGGGATTGTTTGTAGGGGCGTGGGCTTCGATTTCGGGTCGTGACCATCCGCCAGCAGGACCGGCAGATCGAATCGGACGAAGCGACCGAGCAAGTGGGGGCTTTCGCTCACCCAGAGCGATCGGCTCCGGGTTTCCGCCACGACCCCGTGGGCAGCAACGAGCGCGTCGATCGCGCGACGATCGCCCAGCGGCAATGACTCGCCATCGACACCGCGACGGTCGCGCAACAGCGTGACTGCATCGGCGACGGACGGTGGCGTCCGCAGACTTCGCAGCAGCACCTCGCCGCGCCGGCGTCGAGCCACGGTCGACGTCGTCTCCATTACCCGTCGGTTCTTGGGATCCTCGGCCGACGGACCCTCGAAATGGTTGGTGACGACGTCTGGTGGACGCAGGCGCCGGATGTAGTCGGCGCGCCCCGGGATTCGCTCCACGGCCGCCGCGTTGCCCTTGGCGTCTGCCACGACGAGGATGTGGCTCACCATCGGTGTGCGCTCACCGAGTGCACCCACCGCGTCGTTCAAGGTGCGCGCTTGCGAGAGCAGGCGTCGCAATTCGTGCACGATTGGCTCTCCCCGGATGTCGTGCTCCCCGGCGCGCGCGCCGTGAGCGACCACGGCCAACCCCTCGACGTTCATGCCGCTCACCACGCCCACCAGGCCGGCCCAGGCGACGGACGCAAAGGGGATCTGACCGGTTTCCTTCACCAAGAAGACGACCTTGCTACGATCGAAAACTTCGTTCACGTTGAAATCGAAAGCGCGCGCGAGCAGTACGCCGCGTTCGCCCACGGCGTCTGGCAGCACGAAGGTGGTGCACCCCATCAGGGGCGTGTGTTCGAAGGACAGCGCGATGTCGTACAGCGCACTCAGGTACACCAGCCGCTGGTACGTCGGAAACACGTCGGCGAAGGGATCCGGGGCGAAGCCGAGAGCCAGCCCCGCGAGCTCCTGCCGCCGCGCGTCGCTCATCGACTCATCCACGTTCCGGAAACGCCACTGCGCCCAATCGAACAGGGTCGTTCGCGCCAGCCACCAGGGCACTCGCTGCCGCAAGCCTTGGTACAGTGCCCGCTCGACTTCCACGATTTCCGGCAACAACAGTCGAGCGTGCGCGTATCCGATGGTGGCGGCGTCTCCCACCAAGCGAGCCTCCAGGAGGTTTCCGCGGCGGCGCAGGGTGCTCTGCCCGGCCGTCCGCAGCCCCCCGCGCGAGTGGCTGGCCGCTAGCTGCCCAACGGATACCTGGGGCGGCTCGAGGCGTGCGACCCAGCCGACCACGAAGTGCAGGACGACAGGCGTCAGCAGCAGTGTCGCCGCAGCGAGGACCGTCACCCGAAACCGACGGGTGCGCCTCAACGCGGCCTCGCCGTATCTGCCAGGGTGCGCAGCACGGTGCCGATGATGCGTGCGGGATCGCGGACCACATGGAAGTGGGAGACGCGCTCTTCCGGGGGCGGATAGAAGACTCGCACGGGGATTTGCTCGATGGACCAGCCCGCGCGGGCGGCTCTGAGCACCACTTCGGCTTCGTAGGCATAGCCATCGGAGCTCGCGCCGAGGTCGAGGGTGCCCTGCACAGGGTAGCGCCGCAGGCCACATTGGGTGTCGCGGAGCTCGGCTCCAGCAAACCGTGAGAGGAAGAAGTTGGAAATCCGGTTGGAGAGCTGGCTCGGCCGAGGGGCCCCCGCCGAAGCCAAATCGCGAACTGCCAGGACCAACGCGGTTGCGGGCGCGTCATGTTCGGCCAGGCGTACCGCCTCTTCGGCGGGATGCTGCCCGTCGGCATCCACAGTGACGGCCGCTTCCGCGCCGAGCTCACGCGCACGCACCAAGCCCGTCCGCAGCGCCGCCCCCTTTCCGCGGTTGTGGCGATGCCGCACCACGATTGCGCCTGCGGCTCCGGCGCGAGCCGCAGTCTCGTCGCTGGAACCATCGTCCACCACGATTACCGCTGGGGTTCCTGCCGACGTAGGCCAAAGCCGGACGAGGTCCGAGACGACGGACCCGACACTGTCGGCAGCCTGGTAGGCGGGAACGATCGCGACGGTGCGCATGTGGGTCGGGGGCAAGCCTACCGGGTCGATGCGGGGATGGCCAGTCGACGCACAACCGGTCAGAATGGGGCTCCGATGACCTCCCCGGTGCGAGTTGCCAAGCGTGCGCTGCGAGCCCGACTGCGCGCCGCACGATTCGCCATTCCCGAGGAGGCCCGCGGTCGCAACAGTCAGCTCATCTGCGATTGCGTTGCTGAGCTGGAGGAGTTCCGCAGGGCTGGGGCGGTCGCGTTGTACTGGCCGATGCTGGAGCGTGGCGAGGTGGACGTTCGCGAGCTGGACCGGAGGGCGAGGGTAGCTCAGAAGCGGGTCTACTATCCTGGCTTGGACCGGGAGGGCGCCCCAGCAGGGTTCCGCTTGGTCGAACGGTTCAGCGATCTCACCCTGCGTGGGCGGGAGTTCGCGGAGCCCCTGCCGGCGCAGCCGCTGGCCCGAGCGGGAGACGTCGATCTGGTGGTGGCGCCCGCGCTCGGCGCGACACCGGCAGGGGAGCGACTGGGGCAGGGTGGCGGATTCTACGACGTGGTGCTGGCAGAGCTCTGCCCGCCAGCCCGCTGCGTCGTCGTGGTCCACGAGCTGCAGGTGCTCGCGCAGCTCCCCATCGAGCCGCACGACCGTCGCTGCGACGTGGTGGTCACGGAGCAGCGCGTGCTGCATGCTGCCTAGCGGCAGAGCTTCCGGAGGACGATTCAGGAATCGCCGCCGCGAACGCGGGCCAACGCGCCCAGCGTCCCAGCCACCGCAGCCAGCGGAGCGGCAGCCGGCGGGAGCAGACTGAACGCCACGGCCAGTGCCACCGCGGCAGCTGGCGCGAGCGTCAGCACCAGCCCCAGTCGCGCCTCGCTGCGCCCCCGGTGTGCGAGCCTGACAGCGTAGGCTGCGTCGCGCACGTCATCGGATGCCAACTGCACGCTCCATTCGGCCGATGTCGCTCCCGCGGAGCTCAGGGCGACAGACACGTCAGCCGCACCGAGCGCGCCATCGTCGGCAGGACTGTGCCCGACCACGGCAACCACCGCTCCACCGTCCGCCAGCCGACGGATTTCCTCACCGCGATCGCTCGGCAGTACCTCGGGACGGACGTGATCGATGTCGAGCGCGCGTCCGAGCGCCTCGCAGGTCTCGCGTGCGTCACCGGACAGGAGCACCGGCTCCACCCCCACATCGAGCAAGTGCTGGACGGCGGCACGTGCCCCTGGGCGCAGCCCGTCCTGCAGTCCCAGAACCCCGATGAGCCGCCCACCCAGCGCCACCAACATGACGGTTCGTCCCAACGCCTCGAGCTCGGTGATCTTCGCTTCGGCAGAGGCCACGCTGATGCGCTCCTTGAGCATCAGCGCGCGGCTCCCCACCACCAGCGGCTGACCGTTGGACGCGACCGCCGTCACGCCCAGTCCTCGCTGGTAGCTCGGACTGCGCACACCGTCGGGGCGGACACCCCGCGTCCGCGCCGCTCTCAAGATCGCCGTGGCTGCCGGATCTGCCGCACCGCTCTCGGCCCCCGCAACGAGCGCCAGCACGCTGGCCGGGTCATGGGAACCGACCGGCTCGATGTTCGCCACCTCGGGTTCGCCCAGCAAGAGCGTTCCGCGCGCGCAGAAGGCGACACTGGACACACGCCCGGCGCGGTCGAGGGCGTCGGCCGAGCGGAACGCGATGCCCCGACGCAAAGCTTCGAGCACGGTCTTCGCGACGTGTAGAGCCCCAATCTGCGCCACTCCGGCGTTGGCGACGGCGGCCTGTGCGGCCACCGCGTACATGATGATCTGCAGATGTCCGTACGCTCCGGCGAATGCGGTGAGGGCAGCAAAGCCCGCGGCCAAGGGCGCGCCGCGCTCGGCCAAGAGGTAGCCGGCCCGGGCCAGTTGGGCGAACTGGTCCGCGCGCCGTCGGGGATCACCGGTCAGGCGGATCCATGCTCGATCGACGCCGGCCCACCCGGTGACGGCGCGGACACGTCCGCGGAGCACGCGGGCTCCGGCGACGATCGCGTCGCCTTCCCCTCGCTCGGCGGTAACCGTTGCACCAAGCCAGGGTGCCACTTCCGCGCTTCCAGCCACCACGGTTGCGTCCACCGGGACCACTTCACCGGCTTCCACGACGATTTCCTCGCCGGGGCGCAAGTCGAGCGCTGCCGCTGTCGCTACCTCGCCCGCGACCACGCGGTGCCCCGCGCGACCGAGTTCCTCGGCGATGCCGTCCCGTTCGGCATCCAGCGGACGGCGCGCGGCTTGGACCAGCCAGAGGGTGCCGGCCACCGATGCGATCACCACGCCGGACAGCGTGGTGGCGGCGCTCGCGTCGGGGTGGTCGAGCAGGCGCGCGGTGAGTGCACTCCCGGCAGCGACCACGGGAGCCGCGAGCAGCGCGACCGGGTGCGGCTCAGTGGCGTCGCGTGGTCGCATCACCTGCTCTGCCACCACGGCACCGCAGGCCACCAGCGCGACCACCACGCGTGCGCTCTGAGCGACGCTGGTCTGGCCGGCCTAGAGCAGTGCGAAGGCGAGCGCACCGCCCAGCTCTGCCAGTGCCAGTAGCAGGG
>CAZSVU010000122.1:0-18960 GCA_964610275.1 uncultured Polyangiaceae bacterium
CACTTGGGAAACAGGGGGGCGACTCCGGTTGCGGTGCGGTAGAGGGCGACGACGCGGTCGAGGCCGGGGCCGTAGAAGAAGTAGTAGTCCACCATCTCGCCGGCTTCGGACACATACCGGTACCGGGTGTTGTTGGATTCGCGGCCATAAAAGTCGGAGGCGGAGTAGTTGTCCCAGAAGATCCCATAGCCCCGGTTGGAGACCAGGAGGGGGACATTGATCTCCGTATTGTGGTTCTCGATGTGTCGGTTCGTGCCTTTGCGGTTCATCACGTTGTCTTGGTGCTGACCCAGGCCGAACAGAGCTTCGTCCACGGGTGAGTTGAACACGGTTTCAATCGTGTTGGTGCTCACCCCCTCGACGTTTGTCGGTGCGGTGCTCTTCCTGTCTTCCGACAGCACGACGGTGTCGTTCAAGTCGGTGTAGCTCACTACCCCGTCGCTCGTGTTCACCAGTGCCTTCATCCGTGCGGTGGTGATGGTGGCAGTCCCCGAATCCACGTCGACGCAGAAGCTCGGGGTACCGCAGGCGTTGCTGACGACGGACAGAGAAGTCTTTGCAGGAATGGCGGAAGCAGTCGTGTACTGGACCCGAATGATGTCCGCTTGGCAGACGTCCAGTCTCAACAGGCCGGAGTTCAGGGTGAAGGTCACGCCGCTGGCATCAGCAGCCACTGGCCCACTCGTGGGAGCGGGCGTGTCACATACGATCGGGGCGCCGCCAGTCCCGGTGTCGCCGCCTGTCCCCTGGCCCGCCGAGCCGCCGCTCGCGTCGCCGGCCGCGCCAGCGGTCGACGCGCCGCCCGAGGCGCCACCTGCGTCTCCGCCCACGCCACCGGTCGCGTTGCCGGCAGCGCCACCGAGCAGGCTCCCGCCCGCGCCACCGGCCATGGTGCCGCCGGCCCCACCGCTCGGCATTCCCCCGGTACCCGGCGGCGAAGAGCCACCCACACCATCGCCCAAGCCCCCGGTCGCGCTGCCACCCGCTCCTACGATCGGTGTACCGCCCGCGCCACCACTGGCGTCAGCGCCTGAGCCCCCGCTCGGACTTCCTCCCAGGCCGGCCGGCGGCATTCCACCGGTGCCAGGGATCGGCAGACCCCCCGCACCATCGCCCAAGCCGCCGGTCGCGCTGCCGCCCGAGCCGCCCGATTCTCCGACGTAGCCAGCGCTACCATTCTCGGGCGCCGAACCGTTCTCCGATCCGCAGGCCACGAGGAGAACCGCGAGTACAGGACTGGCAAGTGATTTCAGGTGCGTGGCCATTCTTCCTCCCTCGGTTGAAGGATCTACACGGACTGCCGCCATGCGCGGCGTCCGGGCGCTGGACAGTCTCGTTGAGCTCTGGTCGGAAACTCGCCGCAGGCATGGTCAGATCCCACACGGACGTCGGCGCCGTGGATGCCGGCAATCAGAAATGCCCGGCATCACACCTGGAGTATTGTCGGGAGCGGTAGGATGTTGTTACGCGGGATCGAAGAAAGCCGTGAGCCACGCGGCCTCCCCTGCCAACCTTGCCGCTGGTTCTTCTCACCTGGGGGATGCGCGCAGAAGGGCAACGAAGAGGTGCACGGGGCCGCCATCGAATTCCAACGCGACATGGCCACGCTTCTTTAGGATGCTCGTTCCCACCCTCGCGGTCACGCGGCTCCTGGATGGCTCACACTTCAGTGGACGACTATGGCATCCACGGCCACCGGCCCGGGGCCCCGATTGACAATGCTGATGGCATGTTCGCCCGCAGTCAGACCGGTCACCTCAGATACCATCTGCTGGGCTTGGCGAGCGCCCGTGGTGGACAGATCCGCCGTCGCGCGGGTTTGGCCATCAATCTGAATCTCGATGCTTCCCGCCCCTGCTTCTGCCGGGGCGTAGACCGCCACGCCGGTCCCGGTAAACGTAGAGGTCCAGACGACACCCGACGTATCGCTAGTGGTGAGGTCGTTGTTGTAGTCGCCCGTGCCCAGATTGCATCTACGAAGCCATCCGGGAGCCGCTGCACCCGGATCGTCGTCGTTGAACCACCCCTTGTCATGGGCAATGCGCAGAACCCGGGTTCCGGATGCCAGCTGCTGGTTGGTGATCCCGGACAACGGCTGCACCGATCCGCTGGGGGTCACCATCAGCCCTTGGCCGTTTTGCACGAAGGTCAACGCCACGTTGGAGCCGAGCAATTCGACCTGGGACACTCTGCCCAAGGTGGTCCCACCAGTGCCCAACGCATTGAGCGTGATCGCAGCGCCATTCCAGCCGAATAGCGTGGCATACGCGTAGCCATTGTTCCGCGTATAGGAAACCGAATCGTCGCCAGAGACTTCGAATGGACGAGAGCCGTACACCGCCTCGCCGTTGATCCCGAGCCAGGCTCCAATGTCCTGGGCGATGGTGATCGCCTCGGCGTCCAGATCGCCCCGGCCGCGCTGGGTGAGATTGAGCAACATGGTCCCGTTTCGAGAGACATTCTGCATGAGCGCCCGGACCAGCGTATTCGCGTCCGTGTACCCTTGACCGGTTCGGTAGTGCCAATCTTGAATGCTGGTTTCGGTCTGGAATGGATAGGCGCTGATTTGCGGTTCGATCTGCGCCTCGGTGCTCCTGACGAGGGCACGCTCGACGAAGGGAAGCAACTCGGGGCTATTCTGGAAGCTGTTGTAAGTCCCGCCCACCCCCTTGAGGTTGAGCACGACATCAATCTCCCCCGGGTTCCAGCTCAGGGACTTGTTGTAGTAGTTGGCGGCCAGAATTGGAGCGAGATAGCCCAGTCCCATGTGCACGCCCAGATCCACTTGGGAATCGCCTGCATGCTCGTCAAAGTAGATCACATCGGGATGATACTTGGTGATGGCGTCATCGACCCGCCACATGAACTGGTTGGCAAAGGGCGAATGCAGTGCATCATCGATCGCGTGAGCCGGGCCGTAGAGATCCACGGGATCCATGCCCTCCCACCATGTGCCTCTTCCGTCCAAAATCGTCTGGAGCGCATCGTAGGGAACACCCTGCATCGCCCCCTGCGTGTCACTGGTGTAGCGCACCGGCATGAACTGTCCCCAGGTCCGTGGCGGGCTGTTGTGAAAGCCGATGCCGAAACGCAGACCACGCTGACGCGCGATCTGTTCCCAGGTGCCAACGATGTCCACCCTGGGGCCGACGCGGACCGAGTTCCAGGGCTGGTAGGCCGAATCCCAGCAATCGAAGTTGTCATGGTGGACGCCCATCGCCATGAAGAACCGGGCTCCCATGGCGACATATAGATCCATCAGCTCGTCGGGGTTCCATCGGTCAATGACCCAGTTCTCACAGATATCCTTGTAGCCGTATTCTGACGGATGGCCGAAGGTCCCGACGTGATACGCATAGACGGGATCACCCTCCTGATACATCTTGCGGGAGTACCAGTCGCCCTGCTCGGGCATGGATTGGGGATCCCAGTGAGCCCACGCGCCGAACTTCGCCTCACGCCACCACTCCGGCACGGTGTATGCGAGGCCCAATCCCTGCCAGTCGGCGGGATAGGGACCGGCGGCCACCGGCAATGCTGGCAGGTTCCAGATGTCCGGCGGCAATCCGAGATCTCCATCGCCGACGATGATCGTATCGATGTTCACCGCGACGTCGTCGGTAGCCCGACTGATGGTCAGGTTGGCGTTGGCGGGAATCGCAATCTCGATGATCGCGTAGAGAAATGAGCCGGTGAGGGCGCCCGAAGAATGAACGTTCACCGTGCGCGCCGTCTGGCCGTTGACCGCAACACTGATCGTGCCCACTGACACCGACGCATAACGAATCGCCAATTTGCTGCCCACCGGCAGGCCCGTTGCCTCAGCGCCTTGGCCGGGGTTGGCGAGACCGATTGAATAGCCTTCTGAGGCCGCAGCGTCGGTCACCTCGGATGCCCCGTTCACGGCTACGGGTTTGACGGACGTGGCGATTCCGCCTGCGTCGCCACCGGTGCCGCCAGCGCCCTGGCCCGCCGAGCCGCCGCTCGCGTCGCCGCCCGCGCCAGCGCTCGATGTGCCGCCGGTGGCCACGAAGCCACCAGTGCCCGCTCCAGCGGCGCCGCCGGCGGCGTCGAAGCCGCCAGTACCTCCGGCACCGCCGGTCGGTGGCACGCCGCCACTGCCAGCGGCGCCACCGGTTGGCCCGTAGCCACCCGCGCCGTCGCCTGAGCCGCCGGTCCCGCTGCCACCGGCCCCCACGATCGGTGGTCCACCCGTGCCGCCACTGACGTCCCCGCCCGAGCCCCCGCTCGGACTTCCGCCGAAGCCAACTGGGGGAAGTCCGCCGGCAGCGGGACTCGACAGTCCACCCACACCATAACCCGAGCCGCCGATCCCGCTGCCCCCCGAGCCGCCCGATTCGCCGACGGTGCCAGCGCTTCCATTCTCAGGCGACGAGCCGTTCTCCGAGCCGCAGGCCACGAGGAGAACCGCGAATACCAGGCTAGCCAGTGATTTCAGTTGCGTGGCCATTCTTCCTACCTCGGTTGAAGCACCTACCCGGGCGGCACGCCATGGGCGGGGTCCAGGACCTGAACCGTCCCGTGGACTTCTGGTCGGGCGCTCGGCGCTCGAACGGTCGGATCCCCATGCAAGCGTCAGTTGCCTGGATGCAGTCTGCCCAAATGCACGGAATCCCACCTGGAGTATTGTCGGGAGCGGAAGGATGTTGTTGCGCAGGATTGAAGATTGCGGTGAGCGACGCGCCCTTCCCTGCCATCCTCTCCGCTGCCGCATCTCGGCTTGGGCGGATGGAGACTACGCCGTGGCCGGCGCCACCCGCGCTCATGGATGCGACGTGACCCGGCGCCGGGTCCAACCAACACCCCACCGATGCGCTGCCCGTGGAGCGCGAGAGCGCGGAGCGAGGCTACGGCCCTGCGGTGACGATGACCACTGAGCTGCCCGTGAGCCCGCCCGAGCTCGCACTCAGCGTGATCTGTCCCGGGGTGGTCGTGGACTGAACCATGGCCATGGCCTTGCCGCTGAAGGCCGAGTGCGACGTGCCCTTGTAAGACTCGTGGTTGGTCGCGTCTCCGTTGTCCACGCCCACAATCATGCCCGGACCGTCGATCGCGAAATCGATCGTGTTGCTGGCCTGCGGGACGACGACTCCTTGCGCGTCGACGACGGCGACCTCGACGAAGGCCAGATCGCGCCCGTCCGCCGTGATCGCAGCACGGTCGACCTCGAGCTCCAAACCCGCCGCCGGTCCGGCAGTCTGCACTTCGTCGGCTGCAACGACCGTGCCGCCCACCGTCGCTTGCGCCTCGAGGCTGCCGGTCGCGAACGGAACCGACCACTCCAGGTACGCGTCGGTGGGATCCACGGTCCTCGAGCCCAGCGATGACCCATTGAGGAAGAGCTCGACGCTGTCCGCATTGCTGTACACCAAGACCCTCACCGATTGCCCTGGGTTCCAGTTGGTCCAGTTCATGGGCACGATGTGCACCATCGTGGGCCCGTCGTAGTTCCACCGACTCTGGTAGAAGTAGAAGACGTCCTTGGGGAAGTTCGCCGTGTCGATGGCTCCGAAGTACGAGCTCTTGGAGGGCCACTCATACGGGGTCGGCTCGCCAATGTAGTCGAATCCGGTCCAGATGAACTCGCCGGCGATGAAGTCCCGAGTGGTGACGTCTCTCCAGGAATCGGCTGCGTTCTGCCCCCACCCGGCCCAGTTGTCGTCGTAGGACGAGCACTGGTTGTTGTTGTTGTTGTAGATCCCTCGGCTCCTAAGGCCGGACGACGTCTCGCTGCCCAGCAGCTTCCACGTGGGGTGACTCGCGTGTTGCGAATCGTACAGCCCCGGGTTGTAGTTGAGTCCCACGTAGTCTTCCAGCCCGGCCGTGCCTTCGTCGTACGACCACTGGGCGAAGGCCTGACCGATCGGGCGGGTGTCGTCCTTGGATCGGACCGCGTTCATCAGCTGCTGTGCGACTCCTTGATCGGCAGCCTGAGGGATTTCGTTCCCGATGCTCCACAGGATGATGCTCGGGTGGTTCCGATCACGCGAGACCATGTCGGAGATGTCGGTGTCGGCCCATTGATTGAAGAATCGCGCGTAGTCGTGGTCCGTCTTGGCGCCGTACCACTGGTCAAACGCCTCATCCATGATGAGCAGGCCGAGGCGATCGGCGATATCGAGTAACTCCGGGGCAGGCGGGTTGTGGGACGTGCGCACCGCGTTCGCACCCATCTCCTTGAGCATCTCGAAGCGCTTCTCCATGGCCCGGTAGTTCACGGCAGCGCCCAGGGCCCCGAGATCGTGGTGCATGCAGACGCCGTTGAGTTTCATGCGCTGACCGTTCAGCGAGAACCCCGTGTTCGCGTCGAACTCGAAACTACGGATGCCGAGCGGGGTCGTGTACGTGTCGACGGTGGCGCCGTCTACGGACACCGAAGTCACCACGGAGTACAGCGTCGGCGACGTGATCGACCAGAGTTCGGGGTTCGGCACCGTCACGCTCTGCGCAACGTCGCTGGTCTGCCCAGCTCCGATCGTCGTTGGTGCCGCGGTAGCCGTGCCCACCTCCGTTCCCGCGGCGTCGCGAACCGAGTTCGCCACCGTCACGGACTGGTCCGCCCCCGTGTCGTTCTGGACCGAGACGGTGATGTCCACCGTGGCGCTCGCGGCCGAGATCTGCGGCGTCGTCACGTACGTCCCCGTGTAGCCGACGTGGACCGGATTCACTGTCTTGAGCCAAACGTGGCGATAGATGCCACTTCCAGAGTACCACCGACTGCTGGGCAGTTGGTTGTTGACTCTCACGGCGAGCACGTTGGTACCACCGAAGTTCGCGCTCGACGTGAAATCGCATTCGAAGGAGGAATATCCGTACGGACGAGCGCAGATCTGTGTCCCGTTGAGCCACACGGTACTGTCCATGTAGACGCCGTCGAACTGGACGAACACGTTCTGTGCAGCGCTCTCGGCTGGCAACGAGAACGATTTGCGGTACCAGCCCAGGCCCCCGTCGAGATACCCGCCGCCAAAGCTGGCTGCCGAGCTTTGGTTGAACGGCAGGAAAATGCTCCAGTCGTGCGGCACGTCCACGGAGGTCCAGGAACTATCGTCGAAGTTGGTGTCCTGCGCGCCATTCACGTCGCCGAGATTGAACTTCCAGTCGGCGTCCAGGCTCACCGTGGTCGCTCGTGCTCCGTCGTAGTTGTTGACGAAGGTGGGGGGCGCCACGACCGTACCGCCAGTTCCACCCGTGCCCCCGGCGCTGATTCCGGCGCTGCCTCCGGTGTCCACCGCGCCCGTACCCCCGGCGTCGGTCCCGCCGCTGCCTCCGGTGTCCACCGCGCCCATGCCCCCGGTCTCGACTCCGCCAGTACCGCCCGTCCCAACACCGCCGGTGCTCACAACCACCCCACCGGAGCCCGACACGGTTCCGCCGGTCGCGGCGTCGCCGCCAGTGCCCACGATCACCCCACCGCTACCGACGACCACACCGCCGGCGCCGACGACCACTCCTCCGCTACCGACGACGGTGCCGCCACTGCCGACGACCACACCACCGCTGCCGACATTCGCGCCACCGGTGGCCAGGCCGCCGGTCGCGGCAATCTCCCCGCCGCTGCCAACAGCACCACCGCTCGGCAACGCGCCACCCGTGCCGACGCCATTTTCTTGCCCGGCAGACGCGCTCGCGCCAGGCTCCCCGGATTCGTCGCCGCAGGCAGGAAGGACCGCCGCCAAGAGGGACAGCAACGCGGCCCAGCGTCGAACCGGCGTCGCCAGCGTGAAGCGTTGTGGTGCGAACTGGCAGTGGCGTTGCATCGTGCACTCCTCTGAAGACGACGGTCTTCCCGACCGATCCGGCAGCACGTCGTCAGTGACGCCAGATCGCGCCTGCTCCAGCAGTCTGTCGCGCGAGTGCGCCGAGCGGCAGAGGTTCGGTTTCTCCCCGGTCGCGTCCAATCTTCTATATTGGAGGAGAGAATCGTCTCCCCTCGGGTTGCAGTGTTCGGCGTCGTCGCGTCGGTGAACCTTCTGCTCAGGGTGACTCGAAAACGTATTCTGGCGAGCCGGGATAAGCATTATCCGGCGGCATGCGGGGCCACCTCGTCCTGGCTTGAAGACTTCGTACTGGCTACGCGCCGCCGTCGAGGCTCACATGCTTCGCTGCGCGCTGTTTCGCGTCCAGCTGCCCATCGTTCTCCGCCCGCTCGCCGTTCTGGGCTGCACCGACTCGAACGGAGACGATGCCTCCGGCGGCATCGGCGGGACGCCCGAGGGATCGACGCCGCGCGCCACGCCGACGCGCAGCGTGCCACCGAGCGTCAGGAGCACTATTTCCGCGGTATCCTGCGGGATCCCGCATGGCCCCTTCGCACCGGGTCCCGGCACTGCGCGGCTGCAAGTCGCGGAGGGGGGGATTGATTCCTCCTCCCAGGGGTGAAATCGTCTGCCGATGGTGAGATGCCGCACCTCTGATGAACCGCGGGCAGCGCAGACAACCCCGTTTGTCGGCACCGGCGCAAGCGGCGTACTTGCAGCCGACGGGAAGAGGCGGCCATTCTGGTGGAACACTACCGGGAGCCCCGCCGCAGCATGAATACCCAACTCCTCAACCAGGAAGCGAGCGGCGGATGAGGAAACAGACGGTCTCGGTCGGACTCTGTGCCATGGCGGTGGTGCTCAGCGTGTTCGTGGAGGCGTGCAATCCGACCGGCGGACCGAAGACGGGGAGCCAGACCAACTGGCTGACCGCGTGCGAAGGCGACGCCGATTGCGGCGAGCTTCAGTGCTGGTGTGGCACCTGCACGCAAAGCTGCGACGACGGGTCGAGTTGCGCCGATCTGCCCGATGCGTCGTGCATATCTGATGACGACGCTGGCGCGATCGCCCTCTGTGCGGGCAACCGTCCGACGGTTCCCGGTTTGTGTCTGCTGCCGTGCCCAGCCGAAGGCTGCGGGAGCGGTATGAGCTGCGTGGCGGGGGTGTGCAGTCCGACACCGGAGCCGACCGCGCACGTGTCGGTCGACGATACGCGGCGATTTCAGACCCTCGTCGGGATCGGCGCGGGCATCGGCTACGTGTTTGAGGAGATCGTGGAACATCCGCGTGAGACCGCGCTCTTGGACGCCATGTTCTCCGAGTCCGGGCTCACCCTGCTCCGCCTGCGAAACCGCTATGGCCAGGCGGGCGAAGAGGACCTCGGGAGCACCAGCGAAATCGTCACCGCAGCCACGGAACGGCAAGGACGAGCTCCCACGCTCATCCTGAACTCCGCGAGCCCGCCTCCGTCGCTGAAAGCGAATGGCTCGAACTGGTGCGAAGGCAACCCGGACACGTGCACCCTCGCCACGCTGGCAGACGGGACCTTCGACTATGCCGGCTTGGCAAATCACTGGCGTGCGTCGCTCGATGCCTATGCGCTCGCGGGTATCGCGCCCGAGTACATATCCATCCAGAACAACCCGGACTGGGTTCCCGACCCGGGGGACACCAACGAAGCGTGCAGGTTCCTGCCCGCCGAGGGAACCACTACCGTCGCGACCGACACTGGCGACATCGAGGTGGAATACCCGGGCTACGCGGAAGCCCTCGAAGCCGTAGTCGGTCAGTTGGCGGGGCTCGCCTCCGTCCCGGGGATCGTGGCGCCCGAGACGACCGGGTTTTCGGAGGTGGCCGACTACGTTGCCGTGCTCGACATGGCGAACGTGGATGCCATCGCACACCACCTTTACGACACCGACCTGAGCAACCTGGATCTCGCTGCCCTGGCCGCGCTCGGCGATCTCCGAGACCAGTACCAGCGTCCTCTCTTCCAGTCGGAGATGCATGCGGATCCGCTCACGACAGCGGTGCTCCTGCACGCCGCGCTCGCGGTCGAAGGCGCGGTGGTCTACGTTCAGAATGGATTCGTGGCTTCTGCCGCCGTCACCGCGCCCGATCTGGGAGCGTTGGTCAGCCTGACCGACGACGACTTCGTGATTGGAGACGCCTATCACGTCATACGCCACTACGCAGGCCACATCGCGCCGGAGTGGGTGCGTGTGGCCGCGGATTCCGACACGGACGAGTTGCTGGCATCCGCCTGGGTCTCACCCGAAGACGACACCATGGTGGTCGTGCTCACAAACCCCGGGCAGACGGAGGGGGCGGTCGAGCTCGATCTCAGCCAGGACGATCCGGCCGCGACCGAGGTGGCGCGCACCGTACTGGGGGGGATCGAGCGCTCCGCAGAGCTCGGAGCGCTAGCCGCCGAGGGCACTGTCACGGTGCCAGGCCAATCCATCGTCACCGTGGTGATCCAGAGGTAGCGGCAAGGGAGCCGGGCCCCTGGCCCGGCAGTTGGTGTAGCCACGCGGTTGGAAGCCGCGGGCAACCGGCTGCGCGAGGTGCCGCAATGGCTACGACACCGTCGCGCCGCGAGATCATGCGACCCACCTGAGCAATCTTGCATCGTTCGCAGAAACTCGAGTGATCTCCAACGGGTTGAGATTGCATCGCTCCAGGCGCGGGAGCTGGAGAAACGGAGCAGTGCTCCGTCGGCAGCGAACGTTCCGGTTGACTTGGCTCGGGAGCGCTGTTGACATCGCCGTGCCTGGCGGGCCGATCGGAGGAGGACTGCCGATGGACCTGCGAACCGAAACCTGTGTCGACCTGCCCGCGATCCTTTCCAGCGCAGCTGCGTTGGTCTTGCTGATCGCTGGCGCCGGGTTGCTGGCGGCGTGCGACAGCGACGTGCTGGTCGTCGCGACGGGCGGCACGGGGGCGGCGCCCGCCGGGGGTGCTGGCGGCGAGGCGGGTGGGGCGGGGACGACTCCAGGCGGCAGCGCCGGGACGGCGGGCAGCTCCGGTCCCACCGGGCTCGCGTGCTCCACGGTGCCCGTGGGTCCCGCGAACGATCTCTTGATCGACGACCTCTCCACGGACGACTTCGTCGTCCCCCAGAATGGATCCCGCATTGGCGAGTGGTACACGTTCTCGGACGGGAGTGCGGAGGTGGAAATCTCCCACGTCGCCGGTGCCGACGGTGCGGATTTCGCCGTTCGCATCGAGGGCGGACCGTTCGAGACCTGGGGTGCCGGGTTCGGTCTGACGCTGAACCAGCCCGACGCCGACGGCGTGATGAGCGATGGCCTCGCCTGCGCGTACGATGCATCGGCCTACACCGGCATTCGCTTCATGGCCCGGGGGTCCGGTCCGTTCCGCGTCACCGTTCAAGGGATGAACGTGGTGCCAGCCGCCGGTGGCGGCACCTGCGAGTCGAGTTGCTATGACGCGCACACCAGGCGGCTCGAGGCCACCGACGACTGGCAGGAGTTTGTCGTCCCGTTTCGCACCCTCGAGCAGCGCGGATTCGGCACGGCGGCGGAGTTCGACCCGACCATCCTACGGAGCATCCAGTTCGAGGTGAACGCGCCGAACGGCATCGATCTCAGCCTCGACGATATCGCCTTCGTCGTCGGAGAATTCGGCCCCTGCGTGGCTGACGTGGATCTTCCGGACGTCCCGGAGGACGCACCGTATCTCGACACGGACAACGACATCGAGGTGCGGCTGGACGACCTGCTGGGTCGCATGTCCCTCTGCGAGAAGGTCGGGCAGATGGCTCAGGGGGAGCAGGGGACGACGACCGCGAACGACGTCCGGGAAAGAACGCTCGGATCAGTGATCAGCGGTGGCAACTCGGCACCGGCGGACCCTGGCGCTGAGGGCTGGGCCGACCACACCGACGCGCTTCAGGAGGCGGCGCTCGGAACGCGCCTCTCGATTCCCTTGCTCTATGGCGTGGACGCTGTGCACGGCCACGCCAAGGTGCTCGGCGCGACCGTCTTTCCCCACAACATTGGGCTGGCCGCGAGTCGCAACGCGAGTCTGGTTGAGTCCATCGGGGTCATCACCGCGCGGGAGCTCGCGGCGACCGGCGTTCGCTGGAACTTCGCTCCGGCGCTTTCCGTGGCTCGCGACGACCGGTGGGGGCGCACCTACGAGAGCTTCGGGGAGCACCCGGAGCTTGCCACGATGATGGTGGGGTACATCACCGCTCTGCAGGAGAGGGCCGAGCATCCGGTGCTGGCGACCGCGAAGCACTTCGTTGCCGATGGTGGTACCCTTTGGGGTACCGGGGACAACCAGGACGGCACGCCGAGCGACCGCGGTGATGTGATCATGAGCGAGGCCAGTCTCCGCGCCATCCACCTCGCCCCCTATTGGGACGCCGTTGCCGCTGGCGTCGGGAGCATCATGCCGTCACTCAGCAGCTGGAACGGTGGCAAGTTGCACGGCAACCGCTACCTGCTGGACCTGGTGCTCAGGCAGGAGATGGGTTTTGACGGGTTCCTGGTCTCCGACTGGGACGCCATCAAGCAGCTGCGGGGCAGCTTTGCCGATCAAATCGAAACGTCCATCGAGGCTGGCGTCGACGTGTTCATGCTGCCTGCGGACTACGGCAGCTTCATCGACGAAACGGTGAGGCTGGTCGAGGAAGGGCGCATCTCCGAGGCGCGGATCGACGATGGCGTGCGCCGCATCCTGAGGCGGAAGCTCGAGATGGGCCTCTTCGAGGAGCCGTACGCGGACCGGACGCTTCTTCCCACGGTCGGTTCCGACGAGCATCGAGCGATCGCCCGTCAGGCGGTGCGTGAGTCGCTGGTACTGCTCGAGAACGAGGACGGCTTCCTGCCGCTCTCGGCGGACAGCACGGTGTGCATCAATGGCAGCGGTGCCGACGACCTCGCGCAGCAGGCGGGTGGCTGGACACTCGGATGGCAAACCGCCGCCGTCGAGCCGGAAGGGACCTCCATCGCGGCGGCGCTGGCCGATCTCGTCGGCGACAGGGTCGTCGAGGAGAACTGCGACGTCGGCATTCGTGTCGTTTCCGAGACGCTCGGCACCTACGCCGAGTGGCGGGGCGACTACGCCGACCCCACCCACGACGACAGCGGAAGCTGCGACGCCGCGGACGGATGCGTGGTGGTCATCATCGCCGGCCGCCCCGTGAACGTCGAAGCGCTGCTGGACGACCCCCAGACCAAGGCCATCGTGATGGCTTGGTACCCAGGTACGGAGGGAGGCGGGGTCGTGGACGTCATCTACGCGGTCGACGACCACGACTTCGTCGGGCGGCTCCCCCTCACCTGGAAGGTGGATGACTACGACGATCCGGTCAACACCTGCAGCGCGTCGCCCCTCGACACATCCGACACGATGGCCATGTGCGGTGATCTTGGCGAGCACTACACGGACTCCGCGGCCGCCCCACCCGAGGTTCTCTTCCCCTACGGCTACGGTCTCTCGTACTGAAGCGGCTTCCGCGCTGGACCCCCGCCAACGCGCGGAGGCGCGGTGCGCCGCGCGCGGAACTGGGGGCGGTCGGTGACGACTACTACGGGTTCGGCGAAAACCGGAATCCAGACGGTACCTTCTACGCCGTCTCTGCCTACCGCTCTCGGGATCTGCGTCGCTGGGAGCACGAAGTCGACGTACTGCGGATGACCTCGGATCCCGACTTGAGCCCCGCCAACGTGGAGCGTCCCAAGGTGGTCTACAACGCCGCGACCCAGAGGTACGTGATGTGGATGCGCTGGGAGAACGGTAGCGACTACGGCGAAGCGCGCGCCGCCGTGGCCAGTTCGGCCGCGGTGGCCGGCGACTACACCTATCACGGTAGCTTCCGACCCCTGCAAGACACGGGGGTCATGGATCACGGAATCTCTGGGACGACAATGGTGGGGATCACCAGGCCTGGCGGTTGATCGACATCGGGGAGGGCGAGTACCGCATCCGCAACAAGAACAGCGGGCACTACGTGGGCGTCGTCAGCGGCTCAACCGAGCCGGGCGCCGTCATCGAGCAGCAAGCGCAATCCGAAGGCGACGAACAGGTCTGTGAGATCGTCGTGGCCGAGTGAGTCGCGTCACGAGCGCGTCGGGGGAGAGTCGTGCTGGATACGACATGGTTCGCACCAGGGGCGTCATTTTTGGCACCAACCCCGGAGATCGCCGAGGTCGCAGGTTCTGAGCGCAGCCGCGCTGCCGCTCGCCGCGGCACAATCAGTGAGACCCGTGACAGTTGTCGGCGTCGTGACCGCCACCGCAGGCCTGCTGGGGACCGAACGCACGAGCCCGGCCGCTCTGCGCGAGCTCGATGACCTCGCCCACGGATGGTAGGTTCTCGCTGAACCAGACCTCGATGCCGACCTGCTGGAAACCGAGTAGCGGCCTTCGGCCCATGCCGCCGGCCACCAGTACGTCCACGCCCGCGTTCTTGAGGAGCATGACCGGCCCCATGCACCCGCCCTGCTCGTGGCCGCAGTTGGGAAGCACTGACGCGCCCTTCAACCGGTCGCCATCGACATCCACCAGAGTGAAAACGTCGCAATGACCGAAATGCGGCGAAACCGCCGCCTCGATGCCGCCAGGGGCCTCAGAAGGAATTGCAATGATCACCGGCAATACTCCAATAACCTGCCAAATAGTCCCAAGTCAGGACGTCGACGATTGGTCGTTTCAGGAAGGGCGCGCTTCAATTACGCGCATATGCTCATTATGGGCACGAGGTGTCAACTCGCAAGCCGCAGACACGAAATCTTGTGCCCCGTCGCAAACGTCGTCCCACTCGACGCGGAGCGGCCAACAAGTGCGCCGAAGGACAAAGTCTCCTGGCATTACCCGGCCGGCTCTTCGATACACTGCACCGTGAGCAAAGGGCGAGACCGTCACGGCCGTACGGCAAAGCAGTACCAGCCGCCGTAGCCGGCCAGGCTGGGGTGCCATTGGTCCTCGAGCAGCGACGCCTGGTCGGGGTTGAAGGGCGTGTACATGTCGACCAGAAGAATGTGCCGGCCCGCGGCAGCGCGTTGCTGGACGACACCCGGGATGGCACTGGTGCCCTTTCCGACAAGTCGCAATCGATGTCCTCCGCCGGGCCGAACGTGGGGGTGGACACCGAACCGGTGAATCAAAAACAGGAGCTGTTGACCAGCGCCGGCGTCCGCGGCTCGCGTTCGCTCCCGAACGCAATCCGAGACCCGGAGGTCATTCGCCTCGCACGCACTTCGTGTAGCTGGGGCCGAAGGTGTTCCAGGCTGCAGATCCGGAGTTGAAGCCGGTGAAGCCGTCGTCGAAATTGAGTCCCCACGATGCCGACGAGTTGCGAGCCTGATGGGAGGCCCAGTACCAGTTGTTGCTGCGTGCCCCGTAATGGGTGTTGGAAAACACGGTCTCGTTGATGGCTGGAGCCACTTCGGCTTCGTCCACCAGCGTCGCGAGTTCACGCACCGTGGGCAGGCGCCACGTGGTGAAGCCGCCGAGCGAGAGATTCTCGCAGTAGCTGACCGATTCCGTCCACGATACCAGGCCGGTCGCGTCTCCGTCGCGCTGCCAGACCAAGCGGGTGTAGTTGTCCAGAGCCTCGTCGTCCGACAGCAACGTGTACTGGTTGGGCGGAGCGACAGCGGGGTCGTCGAACCCTTCTCCGGATCCGTTGCCGCGCACGCAGCGCAGTGCCGACGCATTGGCGGCGCTGTAGGCGTTGCTCACCATGCCATCCGACATGTTGAACGCCCACGCGAAGTCCGTGCCGGAGCCCGCGCCCGTCTGGGTGATGGTCAGAATCCAGTTGGACCCGGTCTTGTGGAACCCGCCCTGAGAGGAGAACACGGACGCGGTGGCCGGGCTTCGCGTCCAATCCATGATGGAGGACATCTCGACGCGCGTTGGCAACCGCCAATCGTCGTACCCTCCGAGCGAAAGTCCCTCACAGTAGCTGATCGCCTGGCTGGCGGTGTACGAGCCCGATGGGCTCTGCTGCCAGTCGAGGCACGTGATCTCGTCGTGCACGACTCCGTCGCTCTCCGTGTAGCTGGCCTCGTTGGGGCCGGTTCCTGGAGGATTGGGCATGCGCCAGCACGCCCACTTGTGGGTGCCGCAGGTCGCGGGCTGGCATCCATCCGAGCCGCCGGTGCCGCTGCCGCCAGTACCGCTCCCACCGACACCGCTGCCGCCGACGCCGCTACCCCCGGTACCGGCTCCCCCGGTGCCTGCTCCTCCCATGCCGGCTCCCCCGGTGCCTGCTCCTCCCGTGCCGCCAGCGCACCCGGTGTCCACCCCCGGGGCGCACAGGATTCGAGCATCAGCCCAGTCCCCGTGGTCCAGCCCGGTGCCGTCCCCGCCGTCGCTGACGACCAGGTGCAGCACTTGCACGCCGGAGACATCCACGGTGATGGGTACGGCTGCACCGTTGCCACTGAGCACTCCGCTCTGGTAGAGCTGCGCGCCGTCACCCCAGACCTCGAACACGACGGATCCGCTACCGCTGGTTTCGTCGTCGACCCCGACGTCTGCCATGAGCGTGGTGCAGCTGCCACCGAGCGTGTAGCCGACGTCGGCCGCTGCATGCACGCCCAGCCCGCTGGCGTACGTCACGCCACCGATACTGAGGGTCGACCCATCCCCCGCCGCATCCTCACCGTTGCTGCTGTCGTACTCGATTGGCCCCCATCCATTGGTCGCGTTGGGCAGCTCACACCAGTCGCTGAGATAGGTCTCGGTCGGGTTGGTGCTTCCCCCGGTCCCCGAACCACCGACGCCCGGGTCGCCGCCGACGCCTGGGGCGCCACCGACGCCTGGGGCGCCGCCCGAGCCCAGGTCGCCGCCAACACCCGTTCCACCGCTACCCTGGCCGCCAACTCCTGCACCACCGGATCCGGTGGCTCCGCCGACCCCGCCAGAGATGCAGACGCCGTTGGAGCAGGCGTCACCCGCCGGACACACGGTGCCACACCCGCCGCAGTTGGCCGGATCGGACAGGACATCCAGACACACGCCACCACAGAACCCCTGTCCCGGCGGGCAGGCACAGCTGCCCTGGTTGCAGAGCTGACCCCCGGTGCACACCGTCCCGCAGACACTGCAGTTGAGCGCATCGGTCAGCGTGTTCGTGCACACTCCGTTGCATGGCGACTGGCCTGCTGGGCAGCCACACACACCACCGCTGCAGGACTGCCCTGCCGGGCACGCCAGGTTGCACTGACCGCAGTGCAGGGGGCTGGTCGTCGTGTCCACACAGCCGGTCCCGCAGAGCGTGAGACCGGTGGCGCAACTCGACGAGCAGACGCCGAGTGAGCACACTTGCCCCCCGCTGCACGTCGTGCCGCAGCCGCCGCAGTTGGCTCCGTCCGCAGTGATGTCCACACAGACGCCGCCGCAGGGTGCCAGCCCCGGCATGCAGGCGCAGGAGCCCATCGAGCACACCTGCCCGCCGGTGCACGCCAGGTCACAGCTGCCACAGTTGGCCGGGTCGTTCATCAAGTCGACGCAAGCGCCACTGCAGCTCGACAGACCCGCTGGGCAAGTGCACGCGCCGCCAGCGCAGTTGGTGCCTGGCTGGCAGGCGACCGCGCAGGCTCCGCAGTTGCCGCTGTTGGTGCTCGTGTCGACGCAGATCCCGTTGCAGAGCAGCTGTCCATACGGGCAGGGCCCGCCCAGCGCCCCTGCACCGCCCACCCCAGCATCATCGTCAGCGGCGTTCTCAGCGCTGCAGCCCGGCAGCATGCCCCCGCCCACCGCCACGCTCACCCACAAGCCCAAGAGGGTCTTCTTCATTTCAGCGTCTCCGCACTGCCCATCCACCCCGCCGACTTCGTCCAAGCGACGAGCCGGGGGCGGCGCCATTGGATAAATGCAGAAGGCCGACCCGTCGATCACCCCGCGCCGATTCGAGCGGAGTTCTTTGTCGTCCAGAGCCCCGCGCATCGCCCGGAGCGGAAGATGACACTCTTGGTGTCATGCTCTGTCGCAGGGCACTGGACGGGGCGGCGTACTGCGCCGTGCCCCGACTTGTGTGCACCCGGTCTCGTCGGGCAGCAGCGGGTGGCGCCGGATCTTCAGAAGAGGATGGCCGGTGACGGACTCCCCGTGTAGACGGACGGGCAACGCGGCTTGGTCACATCGCTCGGGCAGGTGAGTGATTGATAGAAGCTGAGCGCGTTGGCCGGCTCGGCGTAGCCGCTCGGAATGCTGAGATTGGCGAACTGCCGGAAATACTGGAGGCAGGCATCGCGCCACCAGCGCGCTTCCCAATGCTGGATTTCCAGGAACCCATCCACCTCGTTGAAGCGCTGCGCGTCGATGAACCCTTGGACCGTGCTCCAGGAATCGCGCATGCCGCCGACCGTATCCACGCCCAGGCTGTAGCGGTAGACGAGCTCCTCCCACAGTGGTCGCCCCGAGCTCATCGACTCCTGCCAACCCACATGATGGAAGAACAGCAGCAGTGCGTCGGGCACGGTGTTTCGAGTGGCAAACGTTTGTCGAACCGGATCGAAGTACTGCTCCACGGCATTGCTGCCAGTGGCGGTACGATCGAAGCCGATCCCCTGGGCGTCCGCCTTGTGATAGTAGACGGGGTTCCACTCTGCGCGACCCAGGTTGTCGACCCAAGGCCCCGGACCATAGTGATGGTCCGAAGCCATGATGTGAACCAGCCCGAGTGGCGTCATGTAGTCGACCACCGCCTGCCGGGAGTCCATCAGCATGGCCGTCACCGGAGTGACCACCGCTGGGTCGTTGGAGAAGGTCTGACGCGTCCACTCGTCAGCCACCGCTTCTGCCGAGATGTCCGGATCCCACGCCATGCGGCCATACACGTACCAGTTGGCTTGGTTGAAGTGGGAACCAGTCCAGTTGGTGTCGTTGCCGATGTTCGCCACCCCGGCAATCGCCGTGGTCGAGTAGCCGTGCAGCGATCCATCGACGACCCGTGCCACGGTGGACCCTGCGCCGTTCGCGTAGGTATCGGACTGTAGAACCTCCTCGTACAGGGTGCCCAGGTAGGCCAAGTGGGTGTCCTGTCCGAGGTACTCCTTCGTGACCTGCAGCTCCAAGGCCACGGGAGTCTGCGGCATGCCGCCAAACAAGGGGTGGAAGGGCTCTCGGGGCTGAAAATCGAGAGGACCATTCTTCGCCTGAACGAGGACGTTGCTCCTGAATTGCCCGTCGAGGGG
>CAZSVU010000122.1:18970-21134 GCA_964610275.1 uncultured Polyangiaceae bacterium
CGCGGATTCGGTCGACCGGGCTGCTCTCGGAGTAGACGAAGGCGCGCCACATCACGATGCCGCCGTGAGGTGCCAGCGCATCTGCCAGCATGTTGGCCCCATCGGCGTGGCTGCGCCCGTAGTCCCCGGGTCCAGGCTGCCCCTCGGAGTTGGCTTTGACCAAGAATCCGCCGAAGTCTGGCATCCGAGCGTAGATCTCCGTCGCCTTGTCCGTCCACCACTGTTGGACCTCGCTCGACGAAGGATCGGCGGTGCTCAGTCCGCCGATCTCGATCGGCGCGCTGAAACGAGCTGTGAGGTAGACGGTGATCCCGTAGGGCCGGAACACGTCTGCCAAGGCCGCCACCTTGTCCAAGTACTGCCCCGTCAGAACCTGAGCATTCGCATTCACGTTGGTGAGCACGGTCCCATTGATGCCGATGGACGCATTCGCTCGAGCGTAGTCCGCATAGCGCGGAGAGAGCGTTCCCGGCAGCGCGTTCCAATCCCAGAGGGAGCGGCCGGCGTAGCCTCGCTCGACGCTGCCATCGAGGTTGTCCCAATGGTTGAGAATGCGGTGCTCGATCTTGGGGTCCCCGCTCAGCGCGAGCCCTTGAACGGACCGGTGGCACTGCAAGTGGCGCAGCAGGGCGAAACTGCCATAGAGCACTCCCACGTCGGTGTTGGCGGCAACCACGATCAGTTGTTGTCCGTTGGCTTCCGCGGCTTCCACCAAGTAGCCCTCGGGACCCAAGGCTCCGAGGCGCGAGGCCAGCGGCAAGGAGGCCACGATGGACGAAGATGTCGGCGTTCCAAGCACCACCGCCCCGTCGCCGGTCGGCTGCGCGCTGACGGGCACCGGCGTGCCCGTCAGACCAGTGAGTCCGTCCACCAACTCGTCCTCGGCGACTTGCAGCGTGGCCGATGTACCCGCCTCTACGACGTGGCTGAGAGCCACCTGGTACTCGGCGAGTCGTCCGGCGAGAACGACTTCGGGGTAACGCAACCAAAGCTCCGATCCGTTCTCGTCCGGCAGCGGCCCGGTCGGTGGCGGATACTCCTCATTGCCAGCCACGCCACCGCTGGCGCTTCCGCCGGTCCCCGCGGTGCCGCCTACCGCGCTCCCCCCCGTCCCGCCATCTGGGCTCCCGCCAGTGCCGCCGCTCGTCGTCCCCCCCACACCGGTGGCAGCGCCGCCCACACCGGTATCCGCCCCCCCCACACCGGTGGCAGCGCCGCCCACACCGGTATCCGCCCCACCCACACCGGTATCCGCACCACCCACACCGGTATCCGCACCACCCACACCCGTCGCCAAGCCGCCAACACCTGTGACCGTGCCACCCATGCCGGTCAACGCGCCCCCCAAGCCGATCCCTGCGCCGCCCGACCCGAGCATTGCGCCACCCAAACTCGCACCCACACCGCCGGTCGCTGCGGCGCCGCCGCTGCCATCGCCACCGGTCGGTAGGCCACCTGCGGCGCCCGACGTTTGATCCTGTGTGGGCTCGCCACAACCCACCAAAACCAACATGACCAATGCGACCAAAGCTGCTGGACGTGAGCGCAAAACGACCTCGCTGACTTAGATTGCCAATCGATAATTAATTCCCAGATAAAGCTCAAAGGATCACTTGAACCGTCAGAAGCGCGCAGTCAAGCGCGGCATCGGCACATTCGTAGGAACGACCTTCCAGCGCATGGCGCAGGACCGCGGGTGGAGATTTCCGGATGCGTATGGACGCATTCTCGAAGTGTGTGGCCACCAGCGCCAGAGGGTTCGCCGCTACCCTCGATACGTCCATCTCGGCGAGTAGGGTCTCGTCCGCTACATCGGGGTAGAAGAAGCTTGCTGCAGAGCGACGAACTCGTCGCCTCCCACGATCCGGTAGGACGCTCTGGGACCGGTGCCCGACGTGACGACGAGTCCGCTCTCGCAGAGAGAGATCGTGTAGCACGGCCTTCACCTGCGCTTCGTCGTCGCGGGAGAACCGCTGGAGGGGCTCCAGGCGCGTGGCGGAGGTTCGCTCTCGCAAGTGCTCGAGCATGACCTCTCCTACACCAACTCGAAGGCCCGGGTGGGGGGACGAACCGGTCCTCCCTCGCGCCTGGAGCCGACGCAACACATCGCTGGCTAGTTCTCGGATCAAAACGCGCAAGGGCGCGGATACAAACGAGAATCTGC
>CAZSVU010000123.1:0-21126 GCA_964610275.1 uncultured Polyangiaceae bacterium
GGTCGAGACCGAGTAGCTCGTGATGGCCCCATCCGTCACTGGCGTTGCCGTAATCACATATTGGGGTACGTAGAGCAGGATCCCCATATCCGGTTCGACCTGGCCGAGGTCGAGCGTGATGCTTTGAGGAAGCCCCGGATTGGACTCCCACACGGTGTAGTAGTTGCTGTCGTTGATGCCGTCCACAGCGGCCGGGGCGTACCCGCTGGTGGCGGTGGCGTCGACCGGGGTCACGGGCCGCTCGTTCTGTGATGGTTGGGCAGGGAGGGGCGGGCGAGAGAGATCGGGACTCCAGCGTGCGCCGACCTGAGCGAGCCGCTGGACGATGTTGTCGTCCAGAAGCCCCGCTGGATTGGGAGGACAATTGAGGACGAAGTTGACCCAGCGCGGCTCGAGGTAGTCCAGGTGATCGTCCACTATTTCGCTTGCCGTCATCAGCGACGCAGTGGGCACGTCCGTGTTCCAGAACCAGCCATTCGCCCAGACGATGGTCGTGCCCTGCTGGGCCGGTAGAGTGTTGCCTGCTGGCGCCCACACGTCCTTCGGCTCCTCGTAGAAGACGATATCCGTGTCCCAGACGTTGAGCAGATGCGTGAGGTCGATCAGGAGCGTGTCTGGCTGTAGCGCTTTGACGTGCTCGCGGATCTCGTCGTAGGGCGCCTCCTGGTGCCCCATGCTCCAGGACCACCCGTCGAACAGGATGAAGGGGATCGGGCCGTAGTTGGTGAGCAACTCGGAGAGTTGGGCCTTGATGAAGTCGAGATCCTGGCTGGTGATGGGGCCTTCGCCGACGGGGCGGGTGGTGTCCCAGATCGAGTAGTAGAGCCCGGGTTGGAGCCCGTGGGCGCGAAATGCGTCCACGTACTCCTGCACCACATCGCCCTGGCCGTTTCGCCACGGCGTGTTCGCCACGTCGTAGGTGCTGACCGCGCTGTCCCAGAGGGCAAACCCGTCGTGGTGCTTGGTGGTGAGGATGCCAAACTGCATGTTGGCCGAGACGGCCGCTGTGGCCCACTGGTTCGCGTCGAGCGCAGTGGGCGCGAATTGGCCGATGTCTTGGTTGGCCTCGGCCCATTCACCACCCGTGAAGGTGCGAATACCGAAGTGCAGGAACATGCCGAAGCGCAGGTCGACGTGCGCCCGCTGCAAATCCTCCAGCGTCGGTGGGATCTGCACCGTCCCCCCCGTGCCGCTCCCAGCGGTGCCGGCCGAGCCGGCGAAACCGCCGGCGCTGCCTCCTGCCGCCGTGCTTCCGCCGGTCGCGCTCACTACGCCCGCGCTTCCCCCCGAGGGCTGGATGCCGCCGGTTCCGCCCTGGGACACGGCTCCTCCCGTGCCACCCCCGTCGCCTCCAAGACCCAGCCCGCCGCCCAAGCCGCCACCAGGAACGGTGCCGCCCGTGCCGCCGACTGGCGGGGCGCCTCCCAGGGCGCCGCTGGCGCCCGTACCGCCCAAGCCGAGTTCCTCGCCGGTTCCGCCCTGGGTCACGTCTCCACCGGTGCCCGCTGTGCTCGGCGTACCGCCCGAGCTGGGGGTGCCTCCGACGCCCACACTTCCGCCGGCGCTGGTGAAGGGCCCGTCTCCGCCCACCCCGACGGCGCTGCCCCCCGTCGACAACGAAGCTGCACCGCCACTCGGCGCGCCACCCCCCGAGCCACCCGTTGCGCCAGGGACGATTCCCCCGCTGCCGGAAAGGCCCTCACCCGGGTCGTCTCCGCCGTTGTCGTCCGACGACTGGCATCCGACAGCGGCTGCCAGGCACAACGTCACGCACGCACTTCGGTTGCTCCCGACTGCCCTTCGGTACGCTCGTCGCAACGATGTCTTGGTCACGTGCCCTGAGCGACAGTGTCCCCCAAGACAGGGTGGCGTGTCGAGCCTGGCGTGGGGCAGAACGCAGCCGGGATGACCTGAGTCTAGTCGAGCGCTTTGCAGCAACGGAATCCAGCGTAGAGCGCTGCCCAGCTGGCGTTGAACGCGCAACTTACCCGTTGCGAGGCTGCGGCGCAGTTGAACGCACCGCCGCGCACCTCGTAGCCGCGCGGGTCGGTGTCGGAAGGCACGACCTCCCAGACGTTGCCGTTGATGTCGAAAGTGCCGTACTCGTTGGTGCAGGCGAGGAACTCGGCGGTGGGGACTTCGTGGAAGCAGTCGTAGGTGTACCCGCAATTGGCGGCGGTGCTGCAGGAGGTCACGCCGTTGTCTTCGCAGTAGTCGTCACAGAACGTGTCCACGCAGTTGCAGGCTTCGCGGTCGAACGTGGCGCCGTAGACGTAGGGGTGCGCTTCGGGCCCAACACAGGCGGCATACCACTCGTCTTTGGAGCACAGGTGCTTGCCCGCGGCGGCGCAGGCAGCCTGAAACTCGGCGAAGTGCGACTCGGTCATCGGATTGACCATCCAGGGCAGGACGTCCGGGCGACTGAGCGCCAACGACGTATCCGTGCCCTGGGACGTGCCGGTGGCGTCGCCTCGGGAGGCTTCGTACCGATCGATGCAGTAGGCGCGGCCGACGGCAACCATGTCGGCCGGGCAGCTCGCAACGCAAACGTCGCCTTCGTCGACGTAGCCATCGCAGTCGTTGTCCAAAGAGTCGCACACCTCTTCGCCGGTTGGCGTGCAGTCGTAGTCGCAGTTCCCCTCCGGCGTGTCGTCGATGCGTGCGTTGCAGTCGTTGTCGACGCCATCGCAGACTTCGGTCGGATCGGCAGACGGCGTACACTGGTACTCGCAGCCATCGCTCGGCACGTCGTTGGCGTCGTGGAATCCAATCTCACACTCGCCACGGATGCAGTCGCCGTGGACGCACGAGGATTCGGCATGCGGGAAGGTGCACAGTGTGCAACTGGGCGGGTACTCGCAGCGGTGCTCCGCACAGACGTGACTTTCGCTGAAGGTGTCGTCGCAGTCCGCGTCCGCCTCACACTGGAACTCGCACACGCCACTGGGGCTGCAGATGCGAGGCGCCACGCAGTCACCGTCCGTGTAGCACTTCTGCTCGACCATGCAGGTCGACAGGACTCCAGCCGTGACCAGGACGGCGAGCCCGTTTCGTCCAGTTACTGCGAAATCCTGCCGCACGTACCGCATCCCGCAGGGGAGTGTACCGTGGGGAGGCCGGAGGAGGCCAGGGGGCGCACTTTCTCTGCCGCCGGCGAGGCCGGCGAGCCGTGCGGGAAGCGTCAGCCGCGTGCTGGCCAGACTGCACCCGCCGGAGGCAATCGCATCGTCGTCAGCGGGATCGAGTTGTTCGGACTGCCCTGACTCCGAGCAGCGCGTAGACCGTTCAGTACCCATCGGTGCGGAACGGCAGTGCCGGAAGCCCCGCGCCGTTGACCAGGTTGACGTCGGTGTGGTCAGCCCAGGCGTAGCGGACGGTGCACGGTTCCGCGACAGCAGCGCTCGCGAGGACGACCGTCTCACCGTCGATGCGTGCGTCTGCCGGGTGGTAGTTGCGGCCCTCGCCGGCGAGGGCAAACCCGAGCACGGCTTCGGCACCGTCGCGAGTGCGGAGCCCATCCGCGTGGCTGAAGTGGACGGTGACGCGGCCGGGTTCGATGGCGACGCATCCGAGCGTCGGACCGTCGCAGTCGACCGACTGCGAGTAGGTGCGGGCCAGCGCAAGCAGCGCCAGGCGGCGGCCGACGTCCTGCTTGTTGCGCGGGTGGATGTCGAGCGGGTTGCCCACGTCGAAGGCGACGGCCAGGCCGGTGACGGGCTCGGAGAGGCTCTGCGCCTGCGCTTCCCGCAGGTACGGCCAATCGGGGGATGCCCGGTAGCCGGCCAGTTGCACCAGGTAGAACGGGAACTGCCCTAGCCCCCAGCGCGTGCGCCAGTCTCGAATCAGCGCAACCTGGTGGTTGCGATAGTGGCCGTGTCGCTCGACGCTGCTCTCGCCTTGGTACCAGAGAGCCCCACGCAGCCCGTACGGGATCAACGGAGCGATCATGGCGTTGTACAGCACAGCCGGATAGTGCTCGGGCTCAGGGACCGGGGCCAAGGGGAAGGTTTGCCACACCTCCCCTGGGACGAGGGGGATCTCGTGCTCGACCTGGTGGCGCCAGCTACCCGAGAGGTCGACGCGCTCGGCCTCCCGAGCGACTGGGGCCAGGTACATCTGGGACTTCGGACCCACGAAGCCGCCGTCCCCGAAGTGGTCGAAGATGCGGACTGCCACCACCGTACGCCCGGCCTTCACCAGAGAGCCCGGAACCACGTAGCGACGCTCGATGCGGAAGGCAGACGGCGTGCCCTTCGGGTGCGCTCCGACCTCCACGCCGGCGAAGTAGGTGACGTCGAAGTCGTCGATGGCGCCGAGGCTGAGCACGAGGTCCTGACCGGCCCACGAAGATGGGATGTCCACTGACCGTCGGAACCACAGTACGCCGTTGAACCGGAGACCCTGGGACTGCCAGTACCCAGGGGCGGTGAGGGGAGGCCACGCCTCGTCGTCCAGCTGGGGACTGGCCCAGCCCCGTGCCTCGCCCGTGTTGCCCGGATCCACGGGTAACGCTTCTCGTTCCCACGCGAGCACGCGCGCCTGGTGCTCCGCTCGGAGGCGAGGTGCGTCGCGCTCCAACTCGGCCAGCCGCGCGAGCTCCTGGTCGAAACCGGGCACGGCGCGCAGCGCTGCGTCGCTCGTCCAGGCCTCGATGGGTGTCCCGCCCCAGGAGCTGTGGAGGATGCCGACGGGCACGCCCAGCCGCGAGTGAATCTCACGCGCGAAGAAGTAGGCGACCGCCGAGAACGAGTCGGCGCCCTTGGGAGTGCAGACTCGCCACTCGCCTTCGACGGCCCGCTGCGGCTGTCCGGCCGTGGCGCGCTCAACGTGGAAGAGCCGGATGCTCGGGAAGTCGGCTGCTGCTATTTCGTCTGCCGCGTCCCGCGCCGAGGCGAGTGGGAACTCCATGTTCGACTGGCCTGAAGCCAGCCAGACTTCCCCCACCAGTACGTCTTCCAGGCTGCGTTCCGCACTCCCGGTCAGGTGGAGGGTGTAGGGTCCCCCGGTCGGCAACTCCGGGCAGCGCACGCGCCAGCTACCGTCGGCACCGGTGGTCGTGGCGACGGGCGGTCGGCCTTCGACATCCAACGTGACCAACTGTCCGGGGCGATCCCAGCCCCAGATGAGGTTGGAGCGCCCGCGCTGCAGCACGAGGTGGTCGTCAAACAGGTCGGGTAGGCAGAACGCGGTCGGCTTCTGGGACATGCGGCGGTAGCTCAGTCGTGGGGGGGCTCGGAGTCAACCCGGTGGGGAGCTCGATGCGGGCTCAACGCAAGGACAGGGAGACGGTGGGAGGCGCAACGGCCACGGCGACGGCCGGGTATGCGAGGGCGTCAGTGACACCCGCCTGCTGGGTGACGAAGAGCAGCGCAAGGTCGTCGAATCGAAGGACCCAAGGTGAGTGGGGATTCCGAGTCGTGGTGAGCACCGGTGCGAAGGCGCGCTGCAGTGGGCCAGTGGTCCCAAAGCGTGCGGCGAGCCCAATCGCTCGGTTTCCGGCATGGTCCAGTGCGGCGTAGTACACGCGGGTCACGGTTCGGCCCTCGGCGGTGTCGACCAGCATCGCGTGAGGGTCGCCCACCGCTTCTGCGTCGAACGCGGTGACGTCGGTTGGGTCGGGCCCGAGGACTGGGTCGGCGGTGGCTCGCAGGAAGCTCGGCGTGCCTTCGGATCGCGCCTCGCCGATGCAACCGTTTACGGAGTAGAACAAGCGCCAGTCGTCGTTACCAACGCGCAGGAGTGCCGGGTTGCCCGGAGCCAGCCCGCTCTCCCAACTCGAGGTTTCGTCTGCCTCGAGCACCGGCGCGCGCTCCCGCTCGAAGTCGACGCCGTCCTGGGAGCGGGCGAGCCCAATGCCGCCAGCGGCAGCGTAGAATAGCCAAATCTCGTCACCCACGCGGTGTGCGCTGGGAGCGGCCACCACACCGCCTTCCCAGGGCAGTTCGGGCTCGAGGATCGGGGCGCTTGGGTCGGGGTCGGGATCGAAGCTGCGGGCGTCCGGAGCGACGAAGCGGTAGATGCCCGTCACGCCGGCGATGGTCGCCACCGCGTACAGCGCTGCCTCGCCGGGTTCCCCGGTGCGCGCCAGGTCGAGCACGCTCGGATCGCGGAATTCCCGCGCGACGCTCGTCAAAGGATAGGGGGCCGCGCCACTGGAATCGAGTAGCTCGCTTTCGCGCACTTCTCGAAACGGGCCGGCGATTGCATTCGGCCGCGATGAGTCCGAATCGCCAGGCGGACTCGCGCGGGTTCCACAGCCACCGAGGGACGCCAGGAGCGCGGGCAGGGCGAGGAGTCCAGCCTTCATGGAAACTCCATCCCGAGATCGGCGCCCACGGCGGTGATGGTCCCCTGAGCGCGGTAGTCTCCGACGAAGTCGCCGGGGTTCTGTTTGAGCGTGACCCGCGTCGGCAGGAGCGAGAGCTGAGCGAAGAGCCCGAAGCTCAGCTTGCCCGGCAGCCACTCTGCCGGGTCCTGCCAGACGAATCCGCTGCCGGCCGACAGTACGTGTCGATCCGGGTCCACGAAGTTGGTCTGCGCGGTCTGCGCAGGGACCGGCGACTTCTCGAAGAAATAGCCGGCACGAACCGGGATGGCAAGGCGCAGGTGGGGCTCCAGCAACCACTCGACCCCGAGTCGAGGGACGATCCGGTCCTCGAACTGTGGGTCGAGAGCCAGGCTCGGCCGGGTTTGCGGGGGCAGGTCCAGGAGTCCAGGAGGAACGTCGACCTCCAGCCGGGAGTCGGTGCGCGAAAACGGGCTCCGATACGCAGACCAGTTCAAGTAGGTGACGTCGAGCTCCACGTTCAGATCCTCTGCCAGCGAAATCTCGAGCCCGAACACTACCTGTCGCGGAATGAACGCGCTCGCAGCACGCGATGCGACCTCGTAGGCGGCGGGCACGGTGAACGCCACGGTTTCGACCTCGCCCTCGAACTCGCCGCTCACGTCGAAGTCGACGGTGGCTTGGCCCCGATAGACCAGCGCCCAGGTGAGCCACTCGGCGGGCGTCACAGCCACACCCAGGATGGGGTAGGCACGCGGTGTGAGATCGATGTCCACCTCATGCTGCAGCTCGGAGTCGGTCGCGGCTCGATCACGTCCGTCAGGCTGCACCGCCGTGCCGGTGACGCGGAAGCGGCCGCTGGTCGCCGAAAGCATGGCCGCGGCAGCGCCCAGCGAAAGCCAGGGCAGAGGTCGCGCTGCGCCCCCGACGCTCAGGTACAGGAGCTGAGGCCGATCGTCGTAGCGGAGCCAGTGCGCGTCTTCGGGGCGGCGGGTGCGGAAGCGTGACAGCCGATCGTCGGAGACGTGGGTGCTGATCCCGACGGCAACGGGCAGGCTGGCAGCGGCCCCACGCGCAATGAGTCCGCCGACCAAGCCGCGCACAGGATCGACGTGGCTGTCGTGCCCGCTGATCTTCAACCGGTGGTCCACCGACGAGTACCCGAGGGCGACCTCGCTACCACTGCCGCGGGCGAAACCGGCGGGGTTGTAGTAGCCGGCGGAATAGTCGGTGCTGCTTGCGGCGACAGCGCTCCCCATGGCCGTCGAGCGGGCGCCCAGACCGTAGGTGTCCGGGGGGTTGGCCCAAGCCGGTAACGGGTCGAGCCAAGTGGCCGCTCCGACGAGGGCCGCCAACCACCAATTCGGTCCAGAAGCAACCCGGGAGGCCATCAGAACTTCAAGGTGCCAATCAGGCCGGTGTTGTGGACCAAGCCCCAGACGCGCACCCGGGCGTGCCCGGGATTCGACGCCGGGACGTCGTCGGACTTCTGGTGCGTGCGCGGGGACAGGAGGTGGAGCTGGTAGAAGCAGTCGATGCCCAGCTCGACCGGTTGCGTCACCTCGATCCCGTAGCCCAGAGTCAACGCATGGCGATCGTTGTCCCAGAGATTGGTGTCTTCCGATTGCTCCGGTAGCGGGCTGGGCTCGAAGAAGTACCCCAGGCGGCCGGTGGCCAGGGCGTGCGACGCGAGGGAAAACCGACGTTCGGCGGCGATGCGGGGCACGACGGTGTCGTGGAAATCAATGCGCTCTGCAGGCACGGCCTGGCAGGCCGGTTCCTCCCTAGGGCACTGCACGGTGGCCTGCAGCCAACCGTGAAAGGCAGACCAGCGATGATAGGTGGCGCCCACTGCGATGGCCCAATTCTCCCAGCGCTGGCCGAACTCGACCTGAACCTGCATGGGGTCGTACTGGGCCACGCCGGAGATACTGAGTTCCGGGAGCACGAGCTCGCCCAAGTCCTCGACCCGTACCTGCAGGTCGAAGTCGGCACGAAGTGCCGCGCGCCAGGTTGCGCCCAGCACCACACCGCCACCGGCGTCGAGCGCCATCCCCACCACCGGCGCATAGGCTGCGACCATCTGCTCGTCGACCACAGCTCCGACGCGGCCGTCGGAGCCGGTCGTGACCTCGACGTCACCGACGACCTGTGCCAGGGCCAGAGCGCCCAGACCCAGACGCAAGCCCAGGCCGAGATCGACCCCGACCCCGGCTGCGGCATTGAGGCTCTGGACCTGGTCGCTCAAGAGAGGAAGCTGCGGACGCTCCGGCGCCAGTACGCGAGCGCGAACCAGCAGACGATGGGGCGCGAAGGTCCCCACCCCCAGAGCGACGCGATGTTCGAGCGGGCCGCCGAGTGGTAGCGGCAGGACCAGGCCGAAGTACGTTCCAGCGAGCCCGGCCTGGTCGTGGGCGGGGTTCGATTGAGCTCCGCGCACGTGAACTGCGAATTGGGCTGCCTGCCACCCCAGGGCGGCCTCGGGCTGCAAGCTTCGACTGAGCAGGGCTGGATTGGAGTAGGTGGTCTCGAATCCGTAACCCAGCGCGGTACCGGTACCCGCGAGTCCCTGGCTCCGTGGCCCGAATCCGAAGAAGTCTGCAGGCGTGGCGTGCGCGGCTGAGGCCGCCAAGAGCGTCGCCACCGCTGCCAGTACGGATCGAACCCTGATGCTCACCTCGGTCGACCCTATCGCGAGGACCCCCCGGCACGCAGCAACTCCATTCAGCCAGTTGCCAGTCGGGCTAGTGCCGGTAGTATTCCCCGGTGACGAGGAGCGCAGCGCTCGCAATCGTGTGCCCGGTCCTGGCGCTCGGGGCCGCTGGAGCATGCGGGAGCGACGACTCACGGGGAGGGACCGACGCGCCCGCGACGGGAGGGAGCGCGGGCAGCGGACCAGACGAGCCACTCCGGCAGCCGCCAAGCCGACCCAGCGGGCCCGCCGCTGACGGATCCGTCCCGACGGTGCTAGCGGTCACCGAGCTGTTCATCGGCGACACCGATCGCGACGGGGCCATGGCCCCGGAGGCCTGGCGTGAGATTGGCTACGATCTCGATGGCCTGGTTTTCGCTGCGGGTGACCGAAACCAGTGCGCGCGCGTGGACGGTGCAGATCCGGGCGTGACCGAGGATGGTGCCGGCGGGATCGACAACTCTTTTGGGCGAAACCTCCTGACAGTCATCCGCCTGATCGACCCGCGCGCTAGTGAAAGCATTGCCGGGCAAATCGAAGCTGGGAGATTCAGCTACCTGTTCCGCTTCAACAACCTCGGCACGGGCGCGGTGCAGACGGAGGTGGATGCGGCGCTCTACCTCGCGACGGCCAGGGACGAACGCCCCCGGTTCGATGGCACGGACGCTTGGCCCGTCGACGTCGACTCGGTGGTTGACGGTGACATCGAGTCACCACGGATCGTGTTTCCGACCAGCTTCGTGGCCGATGGGACCTGGGCGTCCGGAGAACGAACGGACTTCGAGCTGATCGTGACCATCGGGGGCGTGGAGATGCTGTTCAACGTGCTCGGCGGTGTGATCACGATGGATGTGGCGAGCATCGACTCGGCCCCGATCGCGACGAACGGCATCATTGCGGGCGTGGTGGACATCGAGCAATTGGTGGGCGAGTTCCGACGGGCGGCTGCAGAGTTCGATTCCAGTCTCTGCTCGGGTCCCATCATCGACGGGCTAGTGGCCACGGTCCGCCAGTCCGCGGACATCATGCTCGACGGAACCGCGGGCGATCAGAGCGAAACCTGCAATGGCATCAGCATTGGGCTGGGCTTCAACGCGTCGGCCGCTCTGCTTGGTGACGTCGCTCCGGCCGACCCGGAACCGCCGGATCCGTGCGTACCCGGCGCCGCCGGAAGCACAGGATAGGGGTCTGGAAGCCGAGCCCAGACGTTTGGTTCCGTGCGCTGGTCGGTCCAGGTGGCTGTCGGGACAGGACACAGCGGCACCGAAGGTGCCGCAAGAAAGACCAGGTGCTCTGTCCAGCTCGTTCGCGGATCAAAACGCGCAACGGTGCGACGACAAACGGAAGTCGGCGCGGGAGTCGCGGCCGTTGTTGCGGTGACTCGACAGGAAACGCGCGAGAGGGCGCAGGAGCGTGCTGAAAAGGGGGAACGGGGCCGGGCACGGGCGTGGGTGTGGGGATGGTCGAGGGCGGGGGAGTGGTGGCGGGCTGGCGATCTCGCTGGGCACCAGAGCAGGTCGGTCTGGATTGCCGGAGTTCGGCAATCGCGGGGGGCCTGCTAGGGCAGGCCGGTCTGGATTACCGGATTCCGGCAATCGCGGGGGGCCTGCTTCCTCGGTCGTTGTCGGGTGGTGCTCAGAGCGAGGCTGCAGTTTGGGGGCGAGGGCACGGGCGACCGCGATCGGCGACTGGTGGTGCTGCTACGAGGACGCGGAGAGCCCGCCCGGTTGCGGGGCCCACAAAGGCCCCAGCAACCACCAGGCGGGCGGCGCCTTCCGCCCTGGCGTGCAGTGTACGCCCACGAGCTTCAGTGCGGCGCCCGCCCGCGGCCCATAGGCTGGTACTCGTTCGCTGAGTGCCGTCGCCCGAGGGATGGGGGATGAGGTCGAAGGGACGGCGCGAGCAGGCGCGCGTACGGCGTGGCCGTGCAGCTGCTCGGGGCGGTGCGAGCCGCACGCATTCGGGATCGGGTGCTGCGAGATCAGGCGTTGCGCGCGGCCAAGTCAGTCTGTCTGAATTGCGCGGAAGGCGCGGGGCGCGTTACCCGTGCGGACAAGGCGCGCGCCTATACCGTGGCACGGGGTGAGCTCGTCGAGGCCGTGGCCGCGGTCGAGATTGCGGTCTTGGGCAGCGAAGCAAGCGCTGAGGTACTGCCGCGCGTACTCGGTTTGGGCAATGAGCTCTGCGCCATGCTCACCAAGCTCATTCGGTGAGCAGATAACGGAAATAGACGTATCGGGGAAGTGCGTCTCATTGAGTGTTCAAAGTCCAACGAAAGGAAACCCCGATGCGCCAAAGCCTACTCGACCAACTTCCCCTGGTGCCAGTCAGCATCGACCACGACCACGCCCGAGAGCTCGGCGCAGTCAGCGCGCTGCTGGACCAGCTGCCCGAGGCGGTGCAGTTGGTCCAGGAGGATCTCTGCTGTCGCGGAAAGAAGCGCATCGACCCGAGCCAGGGCCGTCACGGGATGGCCGCCGAGCACGTACTGCGCGCGGCGGTGCTCAAGCAGATGAGCCGATTCAGCTACGAGTTGCTGGCCTTCCACCTGGCCGATTCGGCCACGTATCGCACGTTTTGCCTGCTCGGTTTCGACCGCCGGCCACCGAAGAAGGCGACCCTGCAGAAGAACATCAAGCGGGTGAAGCCCGAGACCTGGCAGGCCCTCAACGAGATGTTGGTCCTCAAGGCGCGACAGCTCGGGGTGGAAGACGGCCGCAAGGTCCGCGCTGACTGCACGGTGGTCGAGTCGAACATCCATCATCCCAACGACTCGTCACTGCTGTGGGATTCGGTCCGCGTACTGGCCCGCCTGATGGCGCGAGCCCGTGAGGACTTTGGCATCCCATTCCACGACCACCGGCGACGCGCGAAGCGCCGCGCGCCACGCGCTAGCAGCAGCCCAAAGCGCCTGAGAAACGCGGCAACGCCCATTGCCAATGCGCTGGCCTTCTGCGGCGCCCGGCATCGGTGCGCCGGCGGTCACCCATCAACACCCTCAACACGCGCCCGCGGCCCCGCTGCTACCGCGGCGCGCCCGCGGGCCCCCGTCGACGCCCCGCCGCCGCTACGTTATCGTCTCGCGATTGCGGCGTTTAGCGCCGGGAACTAGCTCGCAGCAGAGCTGCGCTTCCGCCGGGCTGTCGCTCCCGAGCTCGGCTCCGCGGAAGCGCGACGATTGCGACTTCCGGGACCAAGCACTAGTTTAGATCGAGCACGCACTCGCGGCCGTCGAAGCAGGTTCCCTCGGGGCAGGTGCACACTGAGACGTCCCGGCTGCCGTGGGCGGTGCAGGTGCACGACAGGGGGCTGATGCAGGTCTCGGCGAAGTCGTCATAGCCCGAGCAGCAGAACGTGGTCTCGACGGTTCCCCCGCTCCGCTCGCACCAGAAGGCCGGGTCGCTCTCCTTCTGTTCGCACGAGACGAAGTAGTCGGTCAGGTCGAGATGCGTTCCATCGAGGTTCATCGGAACGCAAACGACAGGAAGGGTGCGGTCGGCGGTGCAGCCATCCTCCAGTACGGTGGCGCCGGCTGCGTCGAACACCGTCATGCAGTCCATGGGGTGGCAGATCCGGTTGTCGCTGAATGAGGAGTGCCCGTACTCGTAGGTCCTTCCGTCCCACTCGAAAGTGAGAAAGTCGATGTGGTGGAAGCTGCCCCAATCGTAGGTGGCTGGCGCGAGCTCGGTGACCTGGCCATCGATGGACATCCAGGCCTGGGTCAGGAACTCGGTATCGACGCTGTAGCGGAACATGCACGAAACTGGCGTCGACTGCACGTACAGGACGCCGGAGGTCCCGAGGTGGTCGAACGTGCACAACCAGTCGCTGTCAGCCACCGATTGCTCCAGCGGAGGATCGACTCCCTCGCAGTACAGGGTGTGCGCCTGGGGCAGACGGTAGTCGAAGCCGAATTCCCCCGTGACCGGCGCGCCGCCGGCCCCGCCGGTGGCAGGAGAGTCGCCGCCAGTGCCTTGGGAGTCGCCGCCGGTTCCCGGCGCAGTTCCGCCCGTGGCCGGAGAGTCGCCGCCAGTGCCCTGGGAGTCGCCGCCGGTTCCTGGCGCAGTTCCGCCCGTGGCCGGAGCCTCGCCGCCGGTTCCCGGAGCCGTCCCGCCCGCGGCCGGAGGCGCGCCGCCGGTTCCCGGCGCAGTCCCGCCCGTGCCCGGAGGCACGCCGCCAATGCCGGGCACGCTTCCGCTGGCCGATCCGGCAGAACCACCCGCGGCATTTACGCTACCGCCCGCGGCGCTCACCTCGCCGGCCTGGCCGCCTGAAGGGATCGTGGCGGCGCCAGACACGCCGCCCCTTCCGGCTCGGTCCACAGGCTCTTCGTTTCCACAGCCCGGGGCCAACGCAGCGCCGATCGTGACCACGACAACAAACGGAACGGAGAAGTAGTGGGATCGCATGGCGGTTCGAGTGTTTGAGCGGCTTAGCAATCCGCATGCCAGGCGGAAGCGGCGCGCAGTGCGAGCTTCACGAGAGGGGCTGCGAGGCTTTGCACGATTCTGGCACACCGTGGCACAGCTGAACCGGTCAGTTGCGGGTGCGCTGGCTCGTTGCGCCCCGGCTGCGCCGCAGCTCAAGCAGCTGGGTGCGCTCGGGAGACTGCCGGTAGTGCTCGTCCAGTGGGTAGCAGCCCGAGGGCAGACCCGCACGTGGGGCTGTGGTGCAGTCACTGAAGGTGCGACAGAGGCGTCGTCTGTCCAGGGGCTGACCGGTTAGGATGTGCGCCGGCGCTTCGGGGTAGGACAGCACCATGCGACCGAGCCCGACCAGGTCGACGTGCCCCTGGCGTACGGCTCGCTGCGCCACTCGAGGTAGCCACTCCTGCAGGTACGTGTACCCCGATCCGACTAGAATCAGGTCGGAATGCGAGCGCCGCAACTCGGCGGTGACCCAGAGGTGTCGGGCGACACCCAGCAGAGGGTCTTCCGGCGGCAGGTACCCGTCAGACGGCGGGTAGGCTGCAGGACGTACAAGATGAGGATTGCAGTACGGATTGCCACCGCTAACACACACCAGGCGGACGCCGTGCTGCGCCAGTAGGGTCAGCAGGGCACGCGGCTCGGCGAGGTCGACGCCCAGGCCCGTACCGTCGCCGCCAAAGGCGAAGGGATAGGTCGAAGCGTGCCAGAGTTCCGGCACACCGACGCCACCAGACCCCCTCTGGAACGGGGCGAAGTCGAAGGCAGACAAGCGAACCGCGACCTCGAGCCCGGGTGCGGCCGATCGCACGGCATCGACACAAGCCGCCAGCAGTCGACTCCGGCCGATGAGGTCGCCGCCGTACCGCCCCGGGCGGGTGTGGCCGGACAGTAGCTCGTGAAGGAGGTAGCCATGGCAGGCCTTGACGTCCACGAAATCGAACCTCGCCTGCTGAGCGGCACCCGCTGTCCGTGCGTACGACTCGATCAAGTCGTCCAACTCGGAATCGGTCATTACGGCATCGTCCGAACCGATCCCGACCCGTGCGTCGAGCAGGGGGTGGCGATAGGCGACGCGCGGCGCGGGCTTGCCCTGGGGGCGACCGAAGCGACCGGAATGCGTCAGCTGGAGCCCCAGATAGGGGGGCCGGGCAGCGGGTGTTTCTCGGGCCCCGGCGAGCACCGACTCGCGCAGCGCGACCAGGTCCGGAACACTACTGGCGGAGTAGCAGAGTTGGTTGGGGTTGGCGCGGCCGTCCGGCTGCACGGCGTACGCCTCGCCGCCCCAGATCAGGCTGGCGCCGCTCTTTCCGAAATGACGCCAACGTCGGAGGACGCGTTCGGTGGGGCGTCCGTCGTACGTTCCGTCCCAACCCTCCATGGGCAGGGTGGCGAACCGGTTGGCAAAGGTCAGCCCCGCACGGCAGACGGGTGTGGCAAGTGGGGTCTTGGGGCCAACCTCGAGATCCGCGTCCGCGTCGAGCCCAATCCAGGGGTGATCGTGCGCGAGTTCGGCGATGCGGGTGCGCAGTTGCTCCAGTGTCTTGAGGGAGGTGAGCCGAACCCAGGCGCGTTTCATGTGCCGTGTGGCATAGCAAAGAGGTGCACCCGTCGAAAGGTGGGTCGGGGACCCGCCCGTTGCGTCAGAGTGCGCCGGTGGCGCCCTGCCAGACCAGCCAGCCTCCGAGCAGCACCAAGAGGCCGGCGGACACGACGACCAGGCGCGCGAGCCAACGGTCGCTCAGCAGGCGGCGCCCGGCCCCGAGCGCCAATGCCAACGCGCATTTGGTGCCCACCAACCCCAAGTAGAAGAGCAGGAGCCAGCCAGCTGCGTATTCGCCGCCGCGGGCTGAGGCGGACCGAAGCAGCGGCGCGCCGGCTCCGAGCCAGAAGATCCACGGGTGCGGGTTGAGCATGTTGGCCAGCGCGCCTCTCACGTAGTCCGCGGCAGCAGACACCGGCGCGTTACCGTCCAGGTCCGGGCGACGGTTCCGGAAGGCGGCAACGCCGAGATACACCACGAACCCCCCACCTACGACGGACAAGACGCGGGCCGCCCAGGCCGGCATCGAATGCGCCAAGAGCAGCGACAACAGGACCGGGACCAGATCGCTGAGCAGTGGTGCCACCGCGTACCGCAATGCAGCACGCGCGCCTCGGGCTAGGGCCACGTTGAGGATCAGCGAGTGCAGAGGGCCGGGCGACAGGCCCGCGGCGATTCCCAGAAGTAGCGCTGTGACAAGTGTTTCCAACGGCTGGCATTTCGTTACCACGACCCGGTGCCACAACCGGACACCAATGCGACCGTTCGGAGTCTCGGACCGAGAGGAGCTGCTGACCGGGGGTGATCCGGGGCATACTCCACGCGAATGGGGCACTGTTCCAGGTGGAGGCTGCTGGGTTTGGGACTGTTGGCGGTCCCCACGGGCTGCGCGCGACCGTCGGAGACGGTTGTGGCCGAGGCTGCGGGGCAGCCGACCACGTCCGCGCGTGCGACCGCCTCGGCCGAGTTACTCCCAACGGGTTCACCTGGACCTGTTTCCACCAACGCTGCAGCGCCTCCAGGCGTGGCATCGGCCAAGCCATCGGATCCGGTGCTGCCTTCGGGTGCAGCGTTCGTCGAAGTCGGCCGCCACTGGGCGTCGCTCAAGCGGATTTGTGCACTGGCGCCGCTGGGTGATGCCTTGTACTCGGCGCACGCGTACGGAGCGCTCAGCATCGATGGCGCCACGGTGACGCGCTACACGCCCGGGGTGAAACCGCCGTTCGGGGTGGCCTTCGACTGGAATCGCCGTGGACAACCGGTCAAGGGTGGCGGGGCCGGGCAGGGATTCATCGCTGGCGGACAGCACAAGGGACGACTGTTCCGTCTGACCTGGCCAGACGCATCACCGACGCCGGGCAGCGAGGAGTCTGACGAGGCCGAGTGGAACGCGAAGTGAACGCTCAGCCTGTGTCGTCGCAGTCAGGGCCTGGCACGCAACACGTGTCCCCGCCCGGGCAAGCCGTGTACACTGCGCCCCACCCCGCCGGGCAGGTCTCGCCACTGCTGGCTGGCGGATAGCAGCCGCCGCCGGCATTCACGCAATCGCCCACCTCCAGCACGGGCAGGCAGCAGAGCGGCGAGCTGCCCACGCCATCCACGGTGCAGCCCATGGCCGAGTCCGACGGCGGGGCAGGGACGTGCAGGAGCGCGGTGGTGGGATCGCACTGTGCGCACGGGCCCGCCACTACGGGTACTGCGGTGCAGATCCCAGCGGCCTCCTGGCACGTCAGTGCGCTGCTGCTGCCGCCTTCACCACCGGCACCTCCTGCTTCGGCGCAGACCGGATCGTAGAAGCAGTCGGGATCGTCGCAGTCCACCAGGCTGTCCATGTCGTCGCTGTAGCCGTTGTTGCAGTTGAGCTCGTAGGGGATCCCGTAGGCTCCGCCGACGCCTTGGCCGCCGCTGCCAACGATGCCACCGACACCCGGCTCACCCCCTGCGCCGGATACGCCGCCAGTGCCTTCGCAGACGGTGCTGTCCTGGCAGTACGGATCGTCGCAATCGACCAGACCGTCGTAGTTGTTGTCGACGCCGTCGGTGCAATCCTCCAGCGGAACACCGTACACCGTGCCGCCGAGGCCGATGATGCCTCCCGTACCTGGATCGCCTCCCGTACCTGGATCGCTTCCGGTTCCGCCGTCACCCACTCCGCCGCTGCCGGGATCGCCTCCGGTTCCACCGTCACCCGCGACGCCCCCAGACCCTGAGCACGCGGCGTCGAGGGTGCAGTCGGGGTCGCTGCAGTCGAGCATCCCGTCGTTGTCGTCGTCGTACCCGTCGTCACAAATCATCTCGTAGGGGATGCCGTACGCCTCGCCGGTGCCACCCGTGCCGGTGCACGCAACGTCGCTAGCGCAGGTGGGATCAGCGCAGTCCACTAGGCCGTTCAGGTTGTCGTCGATGCCGTTCGTGCAGGACATCTCGTAGGGGATGCCGTACGCACTTCCCCCGAGCCCGGCGATGCCGCCGAGCCCAGGATCGCCGCCCGCGCCCGGAGCGCCGCCGTCACCGACACAGGACAGGTCGCTCTGGCAGCTCGGATCGTCGCAGTCGGTCGCGCCATCCTGGTCGTTGTCCAGGCCATCGGCGCATTCGGCCGAACAGTCCTCGAGCAAGCAGGCACCTTCGCCGGCGCCGCTCGCCGGGTCGCCCGAGGAACTTTCGCCCCCGCAGGCGACTGGTCCCAGGGTCGCGCCAACGGCCAGCGTGCCGCCCACGGTCAGCCTGAGCCAGTCCGGCCAGGCTATCGCGCGCCCGAGGCCGGGCTGGCGGCAGATGTGCTCCAGGTAGGCCCGAAAGAGCTCGACATGGGGACGTTTCGACATGATTCCTCCGCGACCTCGGGTGGCACAGGTCGCATCTGGCACACCTCCACCCGCGCCCAGCCGCAGCAATCCCCATGCCAGGCGGCTGGCACAGCTCCCACGTCTCACCGTTCCGACGACAACCGCGCCGGCCGGCTACCCCGACAGGCCACCAGGGTGGGTTCCTTCGAAACACCACGCCGTGGGCGGCCAGGTGGCTACCGTCGAGCGCGCTTGCCACTCTTGCGAGCGACCTCGGTGGTCGGGACCTTTCCGCCGCGCTCGAGCCACCGGAGCGCCGCCTCGAAGAGCCAGCCCTTCGATTCCAGAGGCGTCTGGTGCCCGTAGCCGTGGAGCTCGTAGAACTTGGATGCGATCTGATTGCGGCGGAGCTGTCCGAGGACGCGCTTCGTCCCGCCCAGGGTGCCGTCCTTCTCCCCGGTGAGGAGATACACCCGTCGGATCTTGCGGCGGTTGCGCTGCATGGCCTCAAAGCCAGGACCACCCCAGTAGCTATCGGTCCCAGCGATGATGAACCAGCGGTTGAAGGTTCGAGCTTCGCGGGCACCGATGTTCATGGCCACAAACGCGCCCTCGCTGAAGCCGACCAGGGTGTTGCCATAGAGCTGTACTCGGCGACCGTACTTTGCGCGGAGCGTCTTCAGTGTGGCCATGACCACGTTTCGCGCGGAGACCCAGTTGTTCCACTTGGGGCGACCGTCCGCCCGTTGGTGGGCGCCGGTGGGGCACACCAACCAGCCTTGGCGTCGGGCGACGGGCGCCCAACGGCGGCAATCCGAGCTGGGATTGCCCCCCCCACCGTGGAGATAGAAGATGACCGGACGCAGCGTCATGCGGCCGGCCCCTACCGGCTCGTAGTAGTACGCAGGCGGCGCCCCAGGGACCTCCAGCACCTGCTGTCCCGAGACCGTCGCCCGTGCCCGCGGAGCGCGCTCCGAAGAACGTCGTAGTCGGGCCTGCGCTGCCCGGCTGCCATCCTCGTCATCAGGACCCGGGATGATGAGCTCTTGACCAACGCGGATGGGGTCGGTGCGCTGGATTCCGTTTGCCGTGCACAGGGCCGCGAGAGACACCCCGTGGCGCAGAGCGACGCCCCCGAGAGTCTGTCCGGACGCCACCTTGTGGCTCGAAGCGCCGCTGTGGCCGCGACCTCGGGTCGGCGCTGGCTCGGAGTCCTTTGGCTGCGCGCGCGCGGCCGCCGCCTGCTTTCCGTCCTTGTCGCCTCGGTCCGGAATGATGAGCTTCTGGCCCACCTTGATGGGATCAGAGCGCTTGATCCCGTTCGCGGTGCAGATGGCGTCGATGGAGACGTTGTACCGCCGCGCGAGCTTTCCCAGGGTATGCCCCGCCGCAACCTCGTGCATTCGGGGTTTTGCCGCCTGGGCAGTCCCGCTGCCGACAACGAGCGCCAACGCGGCGAGCATGATCGCCAAGAGCCGCATTGCCTATCGCGGTAGCACACCCGTGTGAGCCAGCAAAAATCTCGGGCCTTCTTCAAGTCCGAGTGAAGAAACCGGACGACTGTTCGAGTTTTGCTGGGAGAAATCTACCTTGGACGCCAGATTCGGGGTCGATCCCGCTGCCCCGGCGCCGGATGACAGTCTACAGGCGGTCTGCTAGCAGACAGAGGTGGCGAGCTTCCTCGGTCGCGCCGTCGTGGCGCTGTCGGTCCCGCTGCTGGTTGCTGGGACCGTCCTCTCGGCCTGCGGGAACGGCTTGCAGGCCACGCCAGGATCCCCAGCAGCGCGACCTGGCCAGCCGACCGTGGAGGTGGTGTTGCCGCGTACTGCCGGCGCGGTGGAGAAGCCTCCAGCCGACGGGTCTGGCTCCGCCACGCCGAGCGAGCCTGACGGTGAGGCACCGGACAGCCCAAACGAGTGGTGTCTCACCCAAGCAGAGCGGGCCGAGCGGGTTGGCGACGTCCAGACCCAACCGAGTGCGCCGGGTCCCTACCGGAAGAACCAGGTTGCCTGCGGCGCGCTGACCTGCGCCGCGGGGCGGGAGCTCTGTTGCCTCACGGCGGGCGGGCCGAGGTGCGTCCCATACACCGGTCCCCGGGTCCAATTGCACGAGCTGGCTGCGGCCTGCAGCCAACAGCAGGCTCCCACTACCGATGAGTACCCGGTTCCGTGTGATGATTCCGGGGACTGTCCGCTGCGGCACACGTGCTGCCTCGAGCACGATCATCGATTGTGCGTGCCCCTGGCAGGTGATGGATGGAATCGGTGCGGGGACTACGAGGTGTGCGCACCGGGCAGCCCTTGCCGTTCTGCTGGCACGAGTTGCTCGGCCGGAAGCTGCGCGGCGCCTCGGCCCAGCACCAGCATCGAGTGCTTCGGGCAGAAGTGTACGGGATCGACGCCCATCTGCTGCGCTCCCCCACGTACGGAAGAGTGCCACCGCGAGGCGAAGTGCGTGCGCGACGCCCGGGAATGCTACTACCTGGCGCCCGCATTCACCTGCCTCGCCCCTGCAGACTGCCCTCGTCGTCAAGTGTGTGTCGCCAACCCCCTGTTCGGGTGGACGTGGTGCGTGCAGTCCTGGGACGCGGGGAACACGGCGCTGGTGTGTCGAACCGACGCGGATTGTCCGAAGCACGACCCGCTGTTCGGCAAGCGACTCCGCTGTGTCGACCACGAGGACGTCGCCGGGCTGAGAGTGTGCCTCGCGCCGTAGGTGCGACCGGGGGCTCAGAGGACGGGCACCTGCAGACCGGCGGGGGCCCAAACCGACAGGTCTCGCTCCAGCAGTAGCCGCGGGTCATCACAGATTCGTCTCAAGTCTGCGGCACCGGGATGTCCCCGATAGGGAAGGAAGAAATGCTCCTGATCGGCGTTGCGCCAGGCGAGAGCGAAGGCAATGCGCGACGCTTCCGCGTCATTGATGACCGGTTCGAAGAAGCTGCGGCTCAGCCAATTGCGCTGCGCCTGCCCGGAGAGTCCATTGCGCCGACCGAACTCGGTGAGGGCCGCCACCTTTCCGCGTGACTTGGCGGCGCGCACCGTGATCCTGAGAGCTCGCAGGAGCCCACTCGGATCATCCTCGTAGTAGTGGTCGAGTCCAAACACGTCCACGTACTCGTCACCCGGGTAGCGGTAGAAGTAGTCGTTGTCCTTGGAGCAGGCCCCAGCATCGTAGGTGACGGTCCGACTGTAGACACTCATCAACTCGTCGAACGCCCGCCCGAAGACTCCCATCTCGTTGGTGGACGCCGGCACTGGCGTGACGTGTAGGTAGGGCCGCGCCCAGCAAGGTCTTGAGCTGCCAGCGGCGTCCCCGCGGGTCGCGTGGGTCCTCGACCTCGTCCAGCCGGGCTTCTCGCAGCCGCTTGGTCAGCGCGCCGACGATGC
>CAZSVU010000124.1:0-21024 GCA_964610275.1 uncultured Polyangiaceae bacterium
CGCTGGCCCCCGTCGTTGGCTGCTTCGCCGCTGTTGTGCTCCATGACTTCATCCGGGTCGAAGACGAGCAGGCCGTTGTGGGCGATGGTCTGGTGGTAGTAGTGCAGCCAGTGATCCGAGCCGTAGGAGCTGTCTTCCCCCTCGTACACTCCGCTCGGAATGGCCAGTGCGCCCCGGCGGTAGATCTGAAACGTGCCCCAGTCTTTGCGCTGATGGTTGCCGAAGAACGTGCCACCGATACGCATGTGCACCACGGCGTCCGGGCTCTCCACTCCCAGTGACCAGCCCGTGCGAGCGACCATCTCCCCCATGGGCATGGCGAAGTACTTGCTCAGGGGCAGCTCCTCGATGGACCGGGCCGCGATCTCTGCCGGTCGGAACAACAGCTCGAGTACGCGGTGGTACTCAGGTGCGCTCCAGTACACTTCCGAATCCGAGGCACCGAGCAGGGTCGCGTCCTCGTAGTAGCTGCCGGTGAGCATCAGGATCAGGCGCTTGGCACTGGAGCGTCCGCGGTCGTCGTAGGTGTCGCCCGACCGGAATTGCTGCCCGTCGGGCCGCAGATGGTAGAGGATCTGGTAGGGAACGTACTGCTGTTCGCGCGAGAGCACGTTCCCGGCCCCGATGCGCCGGAAGAGCCAGCTGGCGGCCTGGTCGTGCATGAAGCGGGAAAAGTAGGAGTCCCCCTGATGATGCATGTGAGCCGGGTAGTAGAAGTCGCGCACGGCCACGAACCGGTCCAGGAACAACCCCGCCGCGGCGTCGAACATGGTGGGGGACTCGTCGTAGATAGCCAGCCCTGCCGGCAGCTGGTCGGTGAGGACGTAGCCCTCGGTCACATGTCCTACGACCGCCGCGCTATCCGGATCTGCGGGGTAGCCGGGGTCATGACCCGCCGCCAGGCGTTCGAACTCCGTGAGGTAGCCCTGTTGGTCGGCGGTCGTGAGCAACGGGTAGCACCAGTCGTACACGCACGCGGCCCAGTGCATGGCCTGATCGAAGACGCGAATATCATCTGGCGTCGCCGCCTGCAGCGCCGCCAGGGCCTCGGAAACAGCCACCTCCCCCGCTGCGGCGTCGCCGGTCACTAGATACACGAACGCCCGGCAGAGGGGCTCGGTGCACGCTTGCACGTCGCTCCACGCCTCGGCGAATTCAGACATCTCGAGCTTGGCCCGGATGTCCGGCAGATCGCTGGAGCGCACGTACACCCGCGGATGCTCGGCAGGCACCTCTACCGGTTGCGCTGCCGCCGGCAGAGCGTACCCGAGCCCAACGAGTATCGCCGCCCCCGTTCCAGCTCGTCGCCCCAAGCCCCGCCACCCCGTCCTGCTAGCGCCCATGGCCTGAGGGTAGCAGATCCCGGGGCGCGCCATCGCCGGACGCACCCAACGTACTCCCCGACTCGGATAAGGTGCGGATCGAGTCACAAGTCTGAGCTCGTGCGTTGCACGACGGTGACTGCCGCGCTGCGGTTGGCCACGCCGTCGAGGGCGCGCAGTCGGCGGCGGTAGAAGCCGAGCACCGAATCGGAGAAGATGCGCGTGACCGCTCCCAAGAGCCTACCGTCATAGGCCAGGCTGGTACTCGGCCAGCAGCTGGCCACCGCAGCCCTTGAGGATGGCGGCTTGCTCGCGCAGCAGTTGGTCGAAATTGGGATACCGTTTCACGAACCGTTGCCAGAGTGGGTCCAGCAGCCCGGGATTGCCGCTCACTGGTTGGGGGGCCGCGCCCGGGGTCCACCGTGCCGGCTTGCTGCCGCCTGGGCTGGCGAGCAACTCTCGGGAGTGCTATCACGCCGAGCATGAGGAGGTGCGAGTGGTGGGAGCGGGGAGAAGCTTTGAGGTCGTGACCGCGGTTGGGTTTCTGAGCCTGGCACTGGGCTGCAGCGGGGATCCCAATTTCGACGGCGTGGCGTCCCCGGCAGGTGGCAACGGCGGAACGGGGGGTACGGGGGGTGGACCTGGCGAGCAGGCACCGGAGGTGCTGGTCCGCGCCGCGATGGTGCTCGCCTCATGGGCACCGTTCGCGCGCGAGGTCGCGGGCGCCAGGAGTCGGCGCGTCGGGCATTCATGAACGCGCTCCATCTTCACTGGCTGGTGGGACTGATGCCGCCTGGTTTCCGCCGGTATCAAGAGTGAACCTGCTCGAGTGCGGACCGTGAGAGTTCGGCGCCACTGCCGACACAGCTGCTTCCGCTGTTCGCCAGACTCACGGTTTCGGCGCCGGCGGCAACTCGGAGTGCGATGATGCCAGAATACTCGGGTGAGCCGGACGACGGCTGTGTGGGAGGATCCTCGCGCCCCAAGACGTATGCTCGGTCCGAGGTCATAAGATGCGTGCTAGACGCTGCACTCCAGCTGGCAGGTGCGACTGCACCCGTCGCCGCTCACCCCGTTTCCGTCGTCGCATTGCTCGCCCAGCGCAGGGTTCGTCGACCCATCACCGCAGTATTCGGCCTGACATGTGCTACTGCACCCGTCGCCAGAAAGGTTGTTCCCGTCGTCACATTGCTCGCCGGCCGCAGTGGCGCCGTCTCCGCACCAATTTTCGAGCTGACAGACGTTGGAGCACCCGTCGCCGGAGACATGGTTTCCGTCGTCGCATTGCTCGCTTCGTGGTGCATTTGCCTGCACCATCCCATCGCCGCATGTCTCCAGTCTGCATGCTGAATCGCAGCCGTCTCCACTCGAGACGTTCCCGTCATCGCACTGCTCGCTACCATCGATGTACCCATCGCCGCAGCAGGTGCTGAAGGTGCAGCTGGATGTACATCCATCACATCGAGGGGAATCGTTCCCGTCGTCACACTGCTCTCCCAGAGAGCTTTGAGTGATGCCGTCACCGCAGATTTCCAGGCGGCAGGTTGAGCTACAGCCGTCGCCAGAGGCGTTGTTGGAATCGTCGCACTCCTCACCCCAGGATGGCTGCAGCAACCCATCCCCGCAGCGCTCCTCGAGTTCGCAGATGTTGGTGCAACCGTCGCCGCTGACCGTGTTGCCATCATCGCACTCCTCGCCCGGGTCTAACCGCCCGTTGCCACAAGTCTCGAGGGTGCAATCGTTCCGGCAGCCGTCCCCCTCCACGTCGTTCTGGTCGTCGCAGCCCTCGTTGGGCTGAATGATGCCGTCACCACACAGCCCGCAGGGCCGCCCCGGTAGCGGACAACTCCACCCCCCTTCCACGAGGCAGTCCTCGTCGCAGCCGTCGTCGGGTTGGGTGTTCCCATCGTCACACTCCTCGGTGGAGTCCCGCACACCGTCGCCGCACTCTTCGCAAGCAAGACCGGGCAAAGGGCAGGAGAAGTGGGGCTCGACAGCCGTGCAGTCGGCGCTGCAACCATCGCCGCCCGACTGATTGCCATCATCGCAGACTTCTCCCGGTTCACGAACGCCGTTTCCGCAGCTAGAACAGGGAACACCTGCCGCTAGGCACACGTACCCTGGGTCGATGGAACTGCAGTCATAGCGGCAGCCGTCGCCACTCACATTGTTGCCGTCGTCGCAGGCCTCAAAATCATCCACGACGCCATCACCACACAGGGAGCACGGCCAGCCTGGGACTGCGCATGTGTACCCGTGCTCGATCGCCGTGCAGGTGTCGCTACAGCCGTCACCCGCTGCGTGGTTGCCGTCGTCACAGACCTCATTTGGATCCATGATGCCATTTCCGCACTCTCCGCAGGGCTGTCCCGGCACGGGGCAAACGTAGCCTGGCGCGATACCCGTGCAGTCGGCACTGCACCCGTCGCCGCCCTGCGCGTTGCCGTCGTCACAGGCTTCGGTGGCTTCGCGAACTCCGTTGCCACACTGCTCACAAGCCGTGCCTGGGACCGGGCATTGAAAGCCGTCGTCCATCATCGTGCAATCTGCGGAACAACCGTCCGGCAATCCGTCCTCCAGAGGCGCAGCACCGGTTCCGCGCGTGTTGCCGTCGTCACAGACCTCGAAAGCATCCAGCACTCCGTTCCCGCAGGTGTCTGCTGACGCGCAGCCAGCGCCGCCGCTCCCGACCTGGCCTGAGCCACTGCTTCCACCGACGCCTGCGCCGCCCCCCGAACCTCCCACTTCGGTGTTGCCAGCGGTCCCGCCTACTCCCAGCGTGGCGCCGGCCCCGCCCGAACCTCCCGCGCCGGAGTTTCCTGCGGCTCCGAGAACTTGGACCTTGCCCGCAGAGCCTGCGAGACCCGTCATCCCCGGCACCCCCGCGGTCCCACCCGATCCAACCACAGCTACACCCCCGCTGGGACCGCTGTCCTCTCCGCCGTTGCCGGGGCCACCTCCACTTGTCATAAGTCCTGGACCAGCGCCGTTGCCAGAAGCGCCTGATGTGGTCTCCAGGCTGCCGTCACTGCCGCTGCTGGGGACACCGCCGCTGGGCTCGAAGCTCGGGCCACCGCCGTTACCGGAAGCCCCGGTTGCCGTATCCTCGTAGGGAGTGATCACCGTTGGCGTGCAAGCGGCGCCGAGCAGCCCCAACGCGACCAAAAAGCCTGTGAGTCTCAGCATGTCGGGTTCAGCGAGCAACAACCGTACCACCACTCGATCCAGCTTGATTTCCGGGTCCCTCGCACGGCGTCCCGCGAGTGTGCCAGAGTGTGCCGACCGTCGCTGCTGCGCCCCCGACACCCCGTCCCCGACACCCCGTCCCCGACACCCCGTCCCCGACACCTCCATCCCAGAGTAGTCCCGACACCCCCGGGCTTCGGCTCGCATCAGCGGTCGCGTGCGCAACAGGCTGGGAAGGTCATCCACCCGCCGATCGCCGCGGTCCAGAGCTCGCCCAGGTCCGGGTAGTATTCGCGCAAGCCTTCCTTCATGGCATCGATCACGCGTGGAAGATCCTCATTCTGCATTCCCACCGGATTGGTGTTGGCGAAAGGCAAGTTGGTCGTGAGCACCGCTGCCGGGGGCCGCAGAAAGAGTCCGAAGCGCCCTGGGTCACGCGCCATGGCAGATCCGGGGACCAGCGAGTATGGATGAATGGCAACGAAATCGATCTCATGCCTGTGGTCCACCAGGAAGTCGTACGTGTCCCCGAGCCCAGCTTGAGTTTCGGAAGGAAAGCCTGCGATCACCATCACCCCAGTCCGGATCCCGTGCTGTCTGCACGCCCCCAACACGCGCGCCGCCGAATCCGGTCGCGTTGGTTTGCGCATGGCCTTCAATGTGGCTGGATTGGCGCTTTCCAGGCCAAACCGCAAACCTCGACAGCCCGCGCGCCGAAGGTCCGACACCACGCTCTCGGTGAACCCACGCTCGAGTAGCACTTCCGCTGCCCACTCGACTCTGAGATCCGCGGCCAGGATGGCACGGCTGAGCTCCCACAGGTCGCGGGCACGGTAGGAATCGACCGGAAAATCGAACCAGTTCGATTCGGTCTCAGCCATGATGGCCCGCATGTCGGCGATGGCCTGCGCGGTGCCGCGTCGACGGTAGCGGGCCGAGGTCTGGCTCGAGATGTTGCAGTACACGCAACGTCCCCAGTGGCAGCCGCGAGTGAGCGGCAAGCCAACCGCATACTTGGGGACCAAATAGCGATGAAGCTCGAGTCCCTGCATGGTCCACATGGGTACGGGCAGCGCCGAGAGATCGGTGGTGTGCGGCGGATGATTGCCCACTCGCCGAAACGTGTCGCCCCCGGGCAGGCAGACATTGGGAACATCGGTCGGACTGCCCCGGCCGTTGACCACGACGTTCAGCCAGGCATCGAGCGCGTCTTCGCCGTCATGCAGAATGATGGCGTCCACCGGCACCATGGCGGTGGGGATGTGCATCACATCGGTTGCGGTTGCGGTCAGGTAGCCACCCCCCAAGACCAGGTGGGTGGCGGGCAGCTGCTGGCGAATCAGTCGAGCCAGGGTGAACGCAGGGATGAGCTGAGAGAAGTAGCTGACCGAGATACCGATCGCCGTAGGCGCCAGCTCGCGCAGACGAGGCAAGGCGTACCTGGCGAAGAACTCGATGAAGGGGTTTGCTTCGCGGTCGACCAGCGTGGCCCCGAGGGAAGGGAAGTCGCGCACTGCACCGGGAATGTCGAAGTGACGGAAGTCGAGCTCGTAGCGGCCCAACGAGGCCGCCGTCATGAGCACCCCTGCGTCGCGCAGGACGTTGAAGGCCCAGCGCAACGCATCTCCTTGGACTGCGGCATCGTGCCGCCGAAAGAACGCCTTGGCCGAGTCGATCTCGCCGACGGCGCGCTCGGCCGCGGCGATGAGCTCGGCGTCCGCGCCGCGTTCCCGCACGATGAGCTGACAACGCTTCAGATAGGGCGACGAGTGGAAGTGGTGGAAGGCGTCAATCGACAGATCCCACTGAATCGCATCCCAACCGCGGGCGCGGAGAAACGCGGTCAACACCGACAGGGCTGAAACGGCCTGTCCCACGTTTCCCACGGGCGGGGAAATGAGCAGGAAATCCACGGGTGGCTGTAACGACTTGAGATTCGTTCGCAGTCGGCAGGGGCTCGGCCCGCCACGGGCAAACCTGCAGAGCTCTGGCCGGGACGTCTCCCGCGGTGGCCCGGCGTTCTGCTTTGCCCGTGCGGCGAATCCCGACCGGTCAAACGATGCCGGATTCGGCCCGAGCTACTTCTTCTCCTTGGCGGCTGCTTGCGCAGCCTTCTGCTTCGCGGTCTTTGCCTTGGCTTGCTCCTTCTTCTTCTGGTCGCGCTGCTTGGACTTCGGTGACTTGTCGCCCATGACCTGTCTCCTGTGATGGCCGAGTGGTCTCGACCGTTCGAGGATCGTTCAGGATACCTGATTTCACAAGCTCGTAGCTTCCACGGCGCTGAAGTGGTCGATCCCTCGAGCTTATGCTGGACCGAAATTTCCGGGGCAGTTCGAGGTGGACGGCAGTTGCCGAAGCAGCCCGTGAGCGCCGCTCCTGGGCTACCGGTCGATGTTATCCCCCTCGTAGATGTGGAAGTAGATGGAGAGGTAGCGCCAATCGAGCCCCAGGCGCAGCCCGTCGGACACGTAGCGACCGAGGTCGAGGAAGTACCTGGGACCGCGGCGTCGCAGGGTACGCAACCAGCGCCGTCCGAAGGTCAGCCCGTAGCCGGCCACCTGGTACGCTTCGACCGTGCGGGGGGAGAAGTCCGCCCCGAAGGTGGTGCCGCCCCAGGCAATGTTGTCCACCCGATCCCATCGCACCGGGTCGACGCCTCCGCCGGCTGCCTGCAGTTGCTCGACTCCCGCTTCGGTGAACGGCTTGTAGACGAAGAAGGCGGACCGAGCCGCATCGAGCTCCCACGCCAGCCGGATCGTCTTGCGGAAGGTCTGCTGCGTTTCCTCGGGGCCCCCCAGAATGTAGAAGGCGGTGAAGTCGATGCCGTTCGCTTTTGCCACCCGGAAGATGCGACGGACGGTTTCCGTGTCGATGCGCTTTCCATACACGTCCTGTCGAACGTGATCGTCGCCGGTCTCTACCCCCACTCTCAGCAACGCACAGCCCGAATCTGCCAACCGGCGTACTTTTTCTTCGGTCAAGTGATCGATGCGCGAGAAGACCGAGTAGCGCAGCTTGTGGTGCATGCCGAGCTCCCGGTACGCCGCGGTAAAATCCTCGACCCAGTCGTCATCCATGGTGAAGACGGGATCGAACATCTGGAACAGCCGCATCCCGCGCTCCGCGTACTGCTCGTAGTAGTGCGCGAGCTCCTCGGCGAACGCCCGAGGATCGCGCAGCCGGAAGTACCGGCCCGCGCCGCGGAGCGCCTTCGCGTACCCCTGAGCATCACAGAACGTGCAGCGGTACGGGCAGCCGCGACTGCCTTGCACGTAGAGCATGCCCAGGAATCTGAAGTAGAGGTCGAGATCGTCCCAGAGATCCCAGTCGAGCCAGCGCAACTGATCCAGGTCGTGCTGAAGACCGACCCCCTCGTTCTTGATCGCAGCCTCCGCCGAGAGCTTCACCCACAAGCCCGGCACTTCGTCGAACGACCTGCCGTCGGCGAGGCGATCCAGGTACTCGGACAGCGGCGCCTCCCCGTCACCGATCACGACGGCGGTCGCCTCTGGGTAGGCGAAGACATCGTCCGGGTGCGTGGTGGCGTGATGGCCGCCGAGCACGATGGGCTGCGAGTGCCGGGCGCGAATCTCCGCCAGCACCTGCCGGATGTACTTCAAGTACATCGTGCTACAGGAGAGAGCGATGACGTCCGGGCGCTTGCGCTCGATCTCGGCGTGCAGATGCTGCTGCCAGTGGCGGGTGTGGAAGGTCAGGTCCGCAATGCGTGCACGATGCCGGGTCTTCTCGTTCACCCAGGTCGCGAGCACCGTCAGCCCGATGTCGAGCGCGCTGAAATCGCCCGCCAGCAGTGGATTGACGAAGAGTACTCGCAGCCTGCGCTGGTCGGGAATGGCGTCGGCTGCGGTCACGGTGAATCGCTCCTCGGAGGGCCCACCCTACGACGTGCCGACCAGAAGCGTCCAGCAGTGCCGTCGCGTGGGCGCTACCGAGCGGCTGACTCCGAAGGCTGCGCCAGTCTCACCCGGCCACGTGCGTGGTCGCAGCGGAGTCGCAGCAACTGACGCAGCACCACGAACGCATTGGTGGCGCAACGCTCGAGGTCGACATTGCCCGCGGTCTGCTGCTGATACTCCTGCCAGAGGTCAGTCATCGGTCTTTCCGGGGGTTCGGTGCCCGCGCGGACCTGCTTGCGACGGAGGCCGGCATCGATCGCTCGAACCCAGGCGGCGTCCACCTGCCAGAGGGGCTCGGCCTCCCGGCACGTCGCATCGTCCACCGCGCTGGCCTGGCTCACCACCGAGCGCGGGATCAGGCATGCGTGCCGGAGGTCGCGTGGTGTGTCCGCCCCGGCGAGCAGCAGCATCCATACCACCACGGCCGCGTGAGCCAGGCGGGACCTGGACCCCGCCGCCGCTGCCACCAAGCACAAGACCAGCCCCGGCCAGGGCTGAGTCACGTATCCTGGCAGTAGGCGCCCCGCCAAGGGTGCCATCGGCAACGTCGCCGTGAGCGCAAACAGAGCACCGAAACGGCGCGCAGTGGCCTGGGGACCTCGCCACGCGGTGCCGAGCAGTAGCCCGGCAGCGAGCAACGCTCCCATCCACAGGGCGGGCAGTGCCGCGGAGCCCAGCCCTCCACCGACCATTCCGAACAGACTGGCGACCTGCTCGAACATGGACCCTGGACCGTAGCTCCGCGGTATCGGGTGAGTGGTTGCGCTGAAGATCCTGGGTAGTGCGTGCGCCAGTACGAGTGGCAGCAGCGCCAAGTGGGGCGTCATTCGGAGGGCGATGGCTCGCGCGCGCAACCGCAGGGGCTTCCCGGCACTGTCGGTGGCTCCGACCAGCTCGAGTCCCAGCAACAGGCCGAGGTAGACGATGAACGACTCCTTGTTCCCGAGGCCCCAGAAGACGGCCGCCACCTCGAGCACGAGCCAGAGCCCCCACGACCGTCGTGACCGGGCAGCACCCCGGCGCAGGTACGCGATGCTCACCACCAGGTACGCGCTCGTCAGCCAGAGCTCCAGCAGGTACTCGGTCGAGAACGCACCCACGATGGCGGGACAGCCGAAGTAGAGCAGCGCCGCCACCCCGGCCCAGGGTCTCGAAAGTTGGAGCGAGCGAGCCAGCACGAAGAGCAGCAGCGCATTGCCGGCGTGAACGACCAGGCTCAGCCAGGTCCAGCTTCCCGCATTCAGCCCCGCCAGCCGCGCCAGAACCCGAAGCTCGATCAGAAACGCCGGCCTCAGGCTGATGAGCTCCAAGTGGTCGGTGCGCGCGCTGACCAACCAGGAAACATCCATCGGGCTGAGACAGTGTTTCGTGGCCGCGTCAGCTACTACTGTCACGAATGCGGCCGCGCTCCCCACGGCGACGGCCAGGGCCAGCCACGTGCCGACTGCCGACGTCGTCCACCACTGCGGCCGCCAGCGGCGAATCCCGAGCAGGGCCAGCAGGGCGACCCACAGACCCACGCCGAGCGCGGACAGCTGCCGAATCGGAGCCAGCGCTTCTGCCAAGCGCCAGGTCACGCCGTGGTAGTGCGTTGCAGTCGTGGCCGCAGCGCGGTGGCTCCAACGATCGCTCGCCGGGGCCACCTGGCGCGGACCTCGTGCGTCGACGAAGGCGACTGAACCATACCCACGCGACGCCAGCAGTCGGGCAACCCGCGCGTAGGTCTCCGGACACGCGGCACGCAAGGGTTGATCACCCTCCCAGCGTAGCCTGAGGGCAGCGTTGCCCGCCTGCGCCGCGCACGAACCCGGCAGGACCCGAACCTCGATGGGTGCCCCGGAGGCGCGCCGCCAGCGTGCGAGCAACTCGAACTGCGAGGTGGTCACCCCTTCGAGCTCGCAGCCGTCACTGGCTGATGCGCCCTGGAACGACTCGTACGCCAGCTGGGCATTCTCCGGCGTGAGCGCCACGTGGCAGTCCGACCCGCCCGCGCTGTCGGCGGCTGCCGGTGGGGATCCCCAACCGGCGCTCGACACCAGCAGCAGCGCAAGTAGAGAGAGCACGCTGGCCGCGTATCGCTTGCTCTGGACTCGACAGCGCCCTACGGTCGCTCGACACCTTTGACGAGCCGCCGTGCGTCCACGAAGTCCCAGCACCACTCGCCGTATTGCCCTGGCCTTTCCCCGAGTCAAGTACCGCACCGGGGACCCGCCGCTCGGGCTGGCCTACCTGGCGGCAGTGCTGCGTCGCGATCTCCCCCAAGTGGACGTGCGAATCGTCGACGGGACCTTCCTGGGAGGTGAGCGTTGCTTCGTCCAGGCCGTGCGAGCGCTCTGCGCCGAGCTGGTGGGAGTGTTCACGGACCACCTGAGCCTGCCGGTGGCGTGTTCGCTAGCCCGGGCGTGCCGAGCGGACGGAAGCTTCGTGCTCGCCGGGGGTCCGGCTGCCACCGTCGAACCGGAGCGGTTGGTTCCGCCGTTCGATGCAGCCCTGCGGGGCGAAGGGGAGGGTTTGCTCGGCCGGATCGTGGAGCGCGTTTTGTCCAGGACCGCGCTCGACGACGTCCCCAACCTGGTGCTGCGAAACCACGACTCGACGCTGCGGCACACATCGACAGAGTGGGCTGGCCCCGACCTCGACTCGTTGCCGCTGCCAGCCTGGGAGCTGCTCGACATGCCGCGCTACCTGCAGCTCTGGCCCTACCTCGACTCGACCAGCCTGAGTCTCACTGGGACCAACCTCGTCGCCTCTCGTGGCTGCTCCTGGCAATGTGCCCACTGCCAGCCCGCCTTGAGCTCGCTTTACGGCAAGCGCGTGCGGCGGCGCAGCCCAGCGAGTGTGGTCGGTGAAGTCGAAGAGCTGCAGCGGCGGTACGGGGTCGAGGGCGTCTTTTTCCACGATGACACGTTGACCGCCAACGAGCGCTGGGTGACCGAGCTTTGTGACCGGCTGTGCCAGCTGCCGCGCCCCGTCGTCTGGGGCTGCAACTCCCGCGCCGATCTCATCACGCCGGAGCTGGTTCGAGTGATGGCCCGGGCCGGGCTGAGGAGCATTCACGTCGGCATCGAGGCGGGGTCGGCCCGCGTGCGCGACGAAGTACTGCACAAGCGGTTGGACCTCGATCGACTTCGGTCGGCGCTGGAAAATCTCGCCCAGCACCGGGTGCACGCCCTGGGGTTCTTCATGCTCGGATCTCCGACCGAGACCGTCGGCGAGATGCTCGAAACGATCGCTTTGGCGCGGCGTTTGCCCCTCACCGAGGCCACGTTCTCACTCACTTCGGCACTGCCCGGGACGCATTTGCATGCACGGATTGCAGCGGATCCCGCCTTCGAGCTCTCGGCCGGCGAGGAGATCGACTACTATAACCAGCGAAACTTCTCCGAGGTGGACAGCAGCGTCGGGGAGCGCACCTTGCGACTTCTGCAAGCGGCAGCGTTGGCAGGGTTCTACAGTCACCCCACGCGATTGGGCTACGTCGGGTCCCACCTGACCACCCGCCGCGGGCGGGAGAAGCTCGGCATGAAGGTCGCGCGATTCCTGGTGCCGCTCTGGCCGACGCGGTGAAGGCGGTGGCCAGCGATTTTCGGTCGCGACGTACCGGCCACGGCACTGGGCGCCTCAGCCTCCATCGGGGGTCGCGGCGGTGGCGGGATCTGCGTCCACGGAGAACAGTCGGAAGCCCTCGACTGATTGGACCTCATTCACCACCAGCCCGCAGCCGCGGACGAGATCGGGGGCAGCGAGTGATCGTGGCCCAAATTCGCGGTGCGGGTCATGGATCAGCACCACGGGGCGATTCGCGGCCCGGCCGGCGCTCACGGTGTGGCGCAACTCGCGACAGTCCGGCTGCGCGGGTCGAGCGGGATCCGATCCAGCAGCATCGTAGAAGCCCGTGTCGCCACCCCGGTCGAAGAGCACGGCGGCCACTGGGGCGTCCGCATACACGTGACCCACGGTGATCACGACGACACGGGGTGGAAGCGCCTCGACGAGCTTGCGGTGACGGTCCGCCTGAAGGTCCAGTAGAGGGAGGCCCCGCAGCGGCGTCGCCGCGCAGGCGTTGAACGAGACCAGCATGGCCGCCGTCCCCACGACCTGCAGCAGGGTGGGAATGTCCCCGCGCGCAAGGATCGGCAGCCACCCGCCCAGAACCGTGGCCATTCGGGTGAGCCCGAACGCCAGCACGGGCCAGAACAGAACCGAACCGTGGTAGACGATGTGAGCCTGGTGCGGCGAGGCCAGGCGCACCCAGCTTGCGCCCAATGCAAACAGGGCCAGCCAGACCAGTACCAGCAGCGCCAGCACGCGGCCGAGCGCTGGCGCCCCGCGCCGGACCAGCGCGACCCAGCTCGCGAGCAGCGCCAGCCCAGCCAGAGGCCCGAGCAGGAAGAGGTCGACGTCCGAGAGGTGAGCCCACAGGCGAGACGGGACCTCGCCGAGCGGGTGGAGCCCCGACGCCTTGCTCCACAGGGCGCCCAGGGTCGGGACGAGAAACAACCCCGAGCTCGTGACCAGCACCGTGGCTCGCATGGCTGCCTGCCACCGGGGACGCTCGAACCACCACCACACCGCCACCATCACTGGAAGCCACGCCAACTGTTCCGGACGAGTGGCAGTGGCCATGGCCACGAAGAATCCACGGAACACGGGCGACGTCGCCACCCGGGCGGCCAGTGTTCGGGGCATGGCTGCACGCCGCTGTACATCCCAGACCACCAGGAGTGTCCCGAGCAGCAGGAAGCTGTCATTGGGGATTTCCGTCTGGGTCGCGCCTGCGAAGTGAATCGCCCATGGGTGCACGGCATACAGCAGCCCGGCCAGCAACGGCGCGGGACCGGGGCCGAACGCGCGGCGGCTCAACGCATAGACCAGCAGCGCATTGGCCACGCCGAGCGCCAGGATCATGCTGCCTGCGACTTCGGCCAGTCCGCCCACCAGACTGAAGCCCCAGGAGAAGAGCGACGCCACACCCAGCTGGTGCACATCGCCGAAGAGGTCGCGGGAGCACAGGTTGTATGCGCTCCGGGCGTCCGGATATGCGATGCAGGTGGCCTGGGTGAGATAGGGCAGCCGCTCATCCGCAAGATGGAAGTCCGCCAGCAACACCCGGAAGCAGAGCGCGATCAGGGCCAGTCCCCCGAGCCTGTGCCAGTGCTTGCGAAGCGCGCGCCGGGTGGCGACCAGCGCCAGTGCCGACAGCCCGAGTGCGACCCCCCAGCCCGTCCGCAACAGCGTCACATCCAGTGCCAGTCGTGCGGGCGAGGGTGCAGCCAGACGCTCACGCACGCCGTCGAGCCGTGTCTGCCAGTTTCGCGGGGCAGCTGCTTTCGTCGGCTCAGGAGGCGATGAGGGCAAGGGATCCGAGGCTCTGGAGAGCCGACCGAAGGACTCCGCCCGCAGCAGCGCATCGGCAGCTCGGAGGCTGCTCGGGCAGCTCTCCTGCGCAGCGGCCGTGGCCTCGAGTCGGAACTGCAGCTCAGGCGTTGCCGCATCGGTCGACGTGATGGGTGTGAGGCGAACCTCGGCCCGACCCTGGTCGGGCGACTCCCAAACGGCATTCACCCAATGGCGCTCGGTACGCAGGTGCTCGAGGACGCAGCCGTCATCGGCGCGTAGTGCCTGCAGGCGCTCATGCAGCTGCTTGGCTTGGTCGGCCGTGACCACCAACGGGCCGCCGTCGGCCCGCGACCCGCGGCCCCTGGTTTCCGCATCGACCGCGCCAGCCGTCGTCAGTGCAACGAGCAGCAGCGTGCCTTCGAGTTGAAATGTCGTGGCCCCTGCCATGAGAGAGAAGAGTCTCGCGCTTGGCTCTGGCCGCCGGCTCCGGCTCGACCCGCCGTGCTCATACTACTGTCACGGCTTGAGCCGGGCAGCCGAATCATCGGCACCGTACCGGGGGATCCTCGAAACTGATGGCCCCCCCTTGCGCTCCCTGCATTCGGCTTTAAGTGAAAACCTCCACGGGAGGCGCAGCTCGCCACCTTTTCGTTCGCCTAGGAGGAACGAGTATGGATGCTCAGGCAATTCGAGACTCCTACCCGGCTCCAAGCCGCATTCTCCCCACCAAGACCACGCTGGAGCTGTTGCACGAGAAGGGTCATGAGGTGTGGTCGGTTGCACCGACTGCTTCTGTCTATCAGGCCATCGAGCTCATGGCTGAGAAGCGCGTGGGTGCGTTGTTGGTATTGGAGGGGACCAAGCTGGTGGGCATCATTTCCGAGAGAGACTACGCCCGCCGCGTCATCCTGCAGGGCCGCTCGTCGAGGGATACCAGCGTAAGACAAATCATGACTCCCGACGTCGTCACGGTCGGACGCAGCGACGATCTGGAGCTATGCATGAAACTGATGACCGACCATCACTTTCGGCATTTGCCCGTGGTCGAGAAGGGGCGGGTGCTCGGAGTGGTCTCCATCGGTGACATGGTACGCGTCACCATCGCCCAGCAGCGCTACCTTCTGGATGAGCTGGAGCGGTACGTGTCGGGCTGAAGCAGCGATCACGAAGGCGGAGGGGCCCGCTCGTGCGGCATGCGACCGCTGGGAGGGAGGTTCAGTCTCCATCCCCCTTTCGCACCGCGTCCAGTAGCAGCGCTGCCGCCAAGTCGTCGACGTCGTGTCGTTCGCGGGCCGAGGCGGTCAGCGTTGCGGGGAGCTGGGCTTCAAATACGTACTCGTAGCGTGCGGCGCCCACCTGGCGTCGTTCCGTACAGGCGGCTTCCGCGCGGTATTCGGCGCCTTCGTCGTCGCGCAAGACGAGCACGGCGATGTGTCCCCGTACGGATGCCGCGTCCACCGCGCTCTGCCAGCGGATCACGTCCTGGCGGCGCTGCACACGGAACACATAGAACTGTTCGCCCATTTGCGTGGGGTCTTCGTACTCGCCCACATCGAGCGCCTCGACCACGCCGAAGTCGACCTCGCCGAAGCGGGCCCGAACCCTGTCGCGTGACGTGAATCGGAGCATTTCAGTGCTCCGGCGCTACGGCTCGTGGGGTCGCATCCGAGGGCTCGTCCAGACGCACGACGCGTCCCCACGGTGCGGGTTGCCGTCCGGTTCGGGGCAGAGCCCAGAGCACGGGGTAGTCTGGGGGGTGATCCGGGGCGACCCCTTGCCCGTCGGTCAAGAACACCAGTGCCGACGGCGCGGGCGCAAGTTCCCGGAGATGGCGAAACACGGGGCGGAAGTCGGTGCCGCCAAAGCCGCACAGCTCCAACTCGGCGGGCTGCAGAGGCTGGTCCTGGGTGTAGGTCGACACGCGCTGGACCAGCGCGTCCCCCTGGATGAGCAGGATCTCGTAGCGGCCGTAGGCCTGCACCAGCCCGGCGAGCTCACTCAGGAACGTGACCTGGAGCGACTGGGTGCTCGCGGAGGTGTCGACGGCCACGGCGATCCGCAACGCTTCCTCGCGTCGACTCGGCAGGTATAGCCCTCGGTGCAGGTGTCGCCGACTCGGGGGCAGCCACGCCCGACGATCCCCGACCACCGAAACCACGAACTGACTGAGCCAATCGCGCCAGGGAAGCTCGGGATGCCGCAGGCCCTCGATCAGCCGCGCCACGCTGCCCGGCAGTTGCCCCCCCCACCGCTCCACCTGACCAGCCGCTGCCAGGATGCGACTGGCCCAGATCTTCTCCGTGGCCTGGTCCAGACTGGGTGCGAAGCTCGGGTCGTGCTGGTGGTCATCCCCTCCGAGGGGTCGGGTGTCGCTCGTCCCCGCATCGAGGTTCGGCCCGGGATGAACATCGGCGAGCCGACCTCGCCCCCGGCACTCCTTTGCTCCCGCCAGCTGCTGGTACACTTGCTCCGCGGATTTTCCTGGGAGCGCTTCGAACCAGGCCGCGTCTGCGGGCAGTGGCAATACCGCCTGCAAGATGGAGTTCACTTCGTGATCGATGGCCAAGTCCCACCAGGGCGAGCGATGTTGCTGGCGTCGCCAGGGGTGCAGAAGCGCACAGTGCCAGACCGCGTGTGCGAGCACGAATCGACGTTCCAGCGGCTCCAGCGTGACGATGAAGGGCGCGCTGACGAACAAGCGCCTGCCGTCCGTGCAGGTCGTGTTCAGGCGCTCGTCCACCACGGCCACGAGGGGAAGCTGCAGCGCGAGTGTGGCCAGGAATGGCTGCCCCATCAGCAACGCGGCGCGGTCGTCCGTCAGTAGCCGAACGGCCTCGCTGCACAGCTTCTCCCGCGAACTGGCCTGGCTGTCAGATGACGTCGAGGTGGACAAACTGGGCACCTATCCGAGGCGAGCGCCCGCCCGACTCACTGGGAAGTCATGCCAGGTGGAGCGACGCCCACCGAAGCGAACCGCGCGCGAAATGTGGGTCCGTGTCGGCGCCGCCAGGCCTCGAAAGCTGGCAGCGCAAACAGTGTTCGGGCGCGCTCGGCCACCTGCTGCTCGCCGCCACCGTGCAAGTAGTCCATCACGCAGAGCGCGGCGAAGTCGGAGGTCAAGCGTAGGGTGAGGTCGAGCAGTCCCTCCAGCAGCGTAGCGTCTCGGCTGACGTAGTGTGCCGCGGCAGCACAGAGCGCGTACCGCTGATCCGGTCGTTCCGGGATTTCCAGCGGAGCTTCACCGCGCAGCATCGCCTCGACTCTGGGCAACTCGTTGGCCAGAGCCCGGTAGGCCAAGAACTCGATGGTTGCCGCCGGGCCCACGAGACCCTGAATGATGGCTCGCAGCAGCACGTCCTCCAGGCCGTTCTGCTCCGCCTGCTCGAGCTCCAGTCCCACGCGCTCCCAGCTCCTCGGGCTGGGCCATCCTTGTTGAAGACTGCCGTCCATGGCGAACAGGAGATGAGGCTGGAAGCGAATGAAGCCGACGACCTGCGGGTGAACCCCCCGGGCAGTGGCCCAGGCCACCCAGTCTTCGAGCCCTACCACCACGTCCAGGTGGCAGAAGCGGTTGGACAGTGCGCTGGACATCGTGAGCGCGACGGCGCGGTCCGCAACGCGATTGCCCGCAGCGCACAGGTACCAACCATCCGGGACGCGATACAGGTCGCCCAGGCGTCGGTCCAGGATGAACTCGTACGCGGCCACCTGCAGGCTTCGATCCGAAGCCGTGAGCTCGTCGAAGAAAATGATCCCGCGTCCCTCGCGGGGCCACTCTGCGGAGACCAGCCAGTGCACGCCGTCGTCGCGGGGTACCGGCAGACCGCGGATATCCACTGGCTCGCGTTGGGCCAGGCGCACATCCACGAACCCAATCCCTTCTTCGGCGCACACTTGATAGATGACAGCGCTCTTGCCGACCCCGGGTGGGCCCCAGATCATCAGCGGGGGCAGCACGCATGCTTCGGTGGGACGGCTCCACAACGCTCGCAGATGGTGGCGCACGATTTCCCGCACCTGTCCGATGCTGCAAGTCTGGTGCGAGCTAACGGGACGAGCGTTCGATCCTTCGCGGTCCATGTCGAATGAGTCGGCGATACCGGTTGGAGGCTACGGGCACCGGCCACCTTACCATGGCCCCGCGCTCGCGGCTTCCCGCGTTCGGGCCGATGGAAGCGTATCGATTGCGACTTGTCCGACAGGGCAGTACGTTGCCGCCCGTGCGCCGCGGCCCCCTCTACATGGTCTTTGCGACACTGGCCTTCACCGTCATGGTTGGACTGGTCAAGGTGGCGCGCGACGAGATGTCGGCGCTCGAGCTGGTTTGCTGGCGCGGCGCTACCTCGATCTGCCTCACGTTCTTCCTCGCCCGCCGGGTGGGGTTCGCGGTTCGACGCCCGGTGCTCATGCTCAGTCGCGTGCTGTTCGGGTTCGGTGCGATGGCGTGCTTCTTCACGGCAGCGAAGGGTCTCGCCTTGGCCGACCTGGCTTTGCTCAGCAAGCTGCAACCCATCCTGGTCGCGTTGCTCGCGCCGCTCGTGCTGGGAGCGGGGGAGCGCGGCGGATGGGCCCTGGCCGTGGCGCTGGTGCTGGGCGTCTCCGGCACCGTGCTGCTGCTGATGCCGGAGCTCGCGGTGGGCTCGAGCTTCGCCTGGTGGGCGCTGGCGGGCACGGCGCTGTCGGCCGGGGCACACCTGTCCGTGCGCGCGCTCAGCGCCGACCATCGGCCCGAGACCGTCGTCTTCTGGTTCCAGGTGGGCGGGTCGCTGCTCGCGGCCCTGCTGTTGCTCGGCACCATGGGGCGCATTCCGTTGCCACCGACCCATCTCTGGCCGCACGTGATTGGCTGTGGTGCCGCAGCCACCGTGGGTCAGATCCTGATGACCCGCGCCTACGCCGCAGATCCTGCCCCTCTGGTCGCAGCCGCGGCGTACGTGGGCCCGCTCTGGGCCCTGGGCGGGGATTTGCTAGTGTTCGGCATCGTGCCGGACGGTTCCATGCTGGTCGGTGGCGCGTTGGTTCTGACGGCAGGCGGCATTCTACTGTCAGCCAAGTCCGGCGCGGCGCCCGGGCCTTTCCGCTCCCCGGGCCGGGTGTAGCGACGTCCGCGGAGCGACGGAGCCATCTGCGGCAAACTCCGCATGGCCCTCTGCCAAGCGCTGCGCTATGTTCCGCTGCAGTTGGCCCAGCCGAGGAGCGCGACCGCGCCAAGCACGCGCGACCGCCCGACCCGCCGAGCCGACCTGGAGCCCCCCGCCCGACTGGTTGTCCTGGGGGAATCGGCTCCGTATCGCGGTGAAATGGATTCAACCGGTGAGCAAAAATCCCTGCTTCGAGCCTCGACACCGTCGCCCCGGCTCAGCCATGCGTCAGCGGCCACCGCGCGCGCGCGCCGCCGTTCTGCGCGGTGCGACCTTGCTGGCTGCAGTTTCGGTCTCGACGGTCGCTTCAGACGCTTCCGCCTCTCCCCACTTTCCCACGGTGCTCCAGCGCGAGCTTGGTACAGAGTGCGCTCCATCCTGCACGCTGTGTCATCGGACCGAGGAAGGAGGCCGGGGAAAGATCACGCGACCTTTCGGCCTTGCGATGATGGAAGCCGATCTCCAAGGACACGACGACAAGAGCCTGAGTGTCGCATTGGCGCGTCTGGAGTCGGCAGGTACCGACAGCGATGACGATGGCATGGACGACATCAAGCAACTTCGCGCGGGCATGAATCCCAACGACAGCACCCCGCTCTGCGATGCTCCGGTCGACTGCAGTGTGCCGGCGTGGCACCGAGGCAGCGGCCCTCGGAATGCGGTCGCCGGGCTCTTCGCTGCGCTGGTCGCCCTGCTGCTCTGGCGACGCCGCTCCTAAATCAGCGAGCGCGATTCTCGCGTCGGTCTTCGGAGCCCCCTCCGCTACTTGGCGGGCCTGCCCGGTCAGTGGAGCATGGCGCCTTTGGCGACGCCGTTTGCAGCTGTAGCGCCGTCCAGGACCTTTCTCACGAGCTCCAGTATCGTTCTGGCCTGATAGGGTTTCCCGACGAAGGCGCGCGCCCCCAGGGCGAGGAGCTCGTCCGAGGTGGCTTCCGCGGAGTAGCCGCTGGAGATGATCACGGGCAGCTCTGGCGTGCGCGTCTGCAGCTCCTGGAGACAGCGTCTGCCGCCCATTCCGGGCATGATGAAGTCCAGAATGACGAGATCGACCCTGCGGTGTGGATCGTCGAGTAGCTCGAGGGCCGCTTCACCTGCTCGAGCTGAACGGTGTCCGCGTCCACGTGGCGCAAATCGTCGGCCAGACGCGTTTCGATGGAGACCATCTTCGGAATCGTGCGTCGCAGGATCTCGACCACCTGGAGTACCTGCCGATTGATGTCCGTATTCGCCACCATCCGCTCTGCTCGGCGGCTGAACAGCAGCAGCTGCCGGGTCAGGTTGGAGGCCCGCGCTGCCGCCTCCTTGATTTCCTTGAGCTCCTGTCGAATGCACTCGTTCTTCCGATCGAGCAGCAGGAGATCCGAGTAGCCGGTGACGACGTGCATCAAGTTGTTGAAGTCGTGCGCGACGCCTCCGGCCAGCGTCCCGACGGCTTCCATCTTCTGCGCCCAACGCAAGTTGTCCTCCAACTCCGTGCGGACGCGTTCGGCCTCTTTGCGCTCCGATATGTCGCGCACCATCACCAGTGCGAAGTTGGCCGCGCCGTACTCCACTCGGCTCAGCGAAATCTCAGTCGGGACATCGGAGTCGTCAGGCCGGCGCAGGGTCCACTCCCGCACGACCTGCCGCCCCTCGCGGAGACTCTCGAGCAACTCGTCGAATACGACACGGGACTTGCGTCCATCCGGCTGCACTCGGGCGCTCAGGTCCAGCGCCGAGCGGCCGATGAGTTTGTCCCGCTCGCGGTCGAGGAGGCGCAGGGTGGCGGGGTTGCACTCGACGATCTTCGAATCGTCCAGAATGACCACGGCATCATTGGACGACTCGAACAGAGCGCGGAACCGCTCCGCGCTGTCCCGCAGGCCTCGGATGAGTCTCAGGACCGACCAGACGAGAGGCCCGATGATCAGTACGTAGACGCCGAAGGCCACCCAGGTCTCGCTCGGAGACAGTGCCTGGAAGGTGAGCCACATGGTGCACGAAACGCCCAGGACGGACGAGACGATGAGCACCGCAAAGGCCCCCCGATGATTCACGACGACGTTCCCCTTGGTGCCTGCTAGGCTAGTTCGCGGATCAAAACGCGCAAGCGTGCGAACACAAACGGAAATCGGCAAG
>CAZSVU010000125.1:0-20953 GCA_964610275.1 uncultured Polyangiaceae bacterium
GACCTTGCTCCATCTTCTTCACCCCGGCCGGCCCGAACTCCGAGCAAGGGTGCCGTTCGGGTGCCACTCGTCGAGGCAGTAGACCAGCGTCCCACAATCCCCGACACGATCTCCTGCAGCAGAGACGAGCACATGGCGTTGCGCCGAATCGGTCTTGCTCACGTCAAACGGGGGAGGGATGGTCAATCCATCCGGCAGGGTCGTGAACTGGTCCGAGGGCCAAGCCTGCAGCGAGGGTGTTGGAGATGATGGTGGGCACGCGAATGAGCGATGACAATTCCCGGATCGGACTCCATCCGACGTGGGTGGGCGCGCACTGGGCGCTCCTCCTGACCGCGGTTTGGGCGGTACTGCTCTTCGCGGGTCCCGCCAAAGCGGACGCGTTCCAGATGGAATTCTTCACCAAGGTGGCCGTGGGGAAGAATCCCACGGTGAGTCTAGTTGCGCTGTCGGACGCCAGCCAGGCCGGGATGAGTCTCACTCGGGACGACGGCAAGAAGTACTTCTTCCGGATCGGAACCATCAGCGCGGGAGCCAAGCACACGGTCGAGTTGGACGGTGCTCCCGGCAAACACACCTACGAAGGCAGCGTCACGGCGACGGCGGACGGTGCCGAGGATACGACCCCGCTGAAATTCACGACGGTCGTGGCGCTGCCCCTGAAAATCGAGCTCGACAAGTCTGACGTGGATCTCGAGCGGAGGCAGATCGAGTTGAAGCTCTCGCGCGCGGCAGGGCATGTGAAGCTGCGCGTGCTGGGAACGGGTGGAAACGTCCTGACGGAAAAGGATCAGGACTTCGCTGGCAAAGCCGCGGGCGCTCCGCTCGTGCTCAAATGGCCCTCGGTCGGCAAGGCAGAAGTCGTGCGCATCGAGGTGATCGCCTATGACTCGGACGGGTTCTACTCCGGCGTGGCCATCATGCCGTGGTCTGTGCGCATCCCACACGAACAGGTGAACTTCGCAACGGATTCAGCCGTGATCCGCGACAGCGAAGTGCCCAAGCTCGAAGAAAGCTACACCAAGATCACGGACGCTTTGACGCGGTACCGCGAGATTCAAGGGGTCAAGCTGTTCATCGCTGGGCATACCGACACCGTGGGCACCGCCAGGTACAATCTGAACCTGTCGCGGCGTCGGGCGCAGTCCATCGCGACGTGGTTCCGTCGACGTGGCGCTCGCCTGCCCGTGTTCTCCGAAGGGTTCGGGGAATCTGCCCTGCTCGTGAAGACGGCAGACAACGTCGACGAGCCGCGCAATCGACGTGTCGACTACATTCTCGCGGTGGAACACCCCAACATCAAGGCAAAGGGCCACACGGCCGCCTGGAAGCAGCTGAAGTAGTGGACGTGAGCTGAGTTGGTCGGACAGAGCACTAACCGCGACGGCGGAGGCGGTCGGCGACGTGTGCCTTGAGGCGTTCTGACGCCGTGGGACCCCCGGTGGGGATCTGCGCGCCACTTTGACCGTCGACGACGAAGACGTCGCGGCCATGGTCGCGCTGGTCGCGCACGAATGCCATGACCAGATCCAGTGAGTCGAAGGAGGCCACCAGTCGTCCACGTTTGCCGGTGACGGTCGCCGCGTTTCCCTCCACGCCGGTGGGATCCAGAACCAAGTAGCGCCGCAGCCGACGTGCTGGGTGTGCGGTCGAACGCTGCCGCGATCGAGTCGAGTCCAGCCAAGCGAGCGCCGCATCGAAGCTCCATGCTGCTGGCTCGTCCCGCGCAATCGGAACGCGATCCGACCGGTCCACGTCTCGTGGACGTGCGGCGCGACGCATGCCCGACCCGCTCGCCTCTTGTCGGGGCCTGGGTGAACGTGCAGTTCGTCGGAGTGGTCGTCCCACATGGGCCGGAACGGACACTCCGTGGCGGCCTTAACCGTTGTGCGGTCTGAATCTTGCGTGCCGTCCGGCCGCTGGGCTTTCGGCGGTTGCCGTTTCATGGCCGCTGCGTGTTTTCCGCTGCGGCCGAACAGCGGATGCTCTCAGCGCGCGGCTGGGCAAGCCGTTTTCACCGCGACCGGACCCCGAATACCCGTCGCGCGCGCCGGGAAATGACTGGCGCGAGCGTGAGTCCTGCCCGCGAGTCGGGGCACGAGAGATCTGTGCGCAGTTGTTGCACAACGGTCTTGGAAGCAGGCACGGCAAGGCGTTATCGTCGCCGCCGAAGGGGAAACAGACATGACACGACTACTGATCGTGTCTTGCGCCATCGCGGTGGGGTTGACACTGGTGGCCTGCAAAGACCAGCAGGCCTGTGAGCAGTCGCGCCTCGACATGGCCAAGACGTGGAAGAAAGTCAAGGAATCCGCCGGTGCGCGTGCACTGCCCACTGACGACGAGACCTTGAACGAGAGTCAGAAGGCGGAACGCAAACGCGTCTGGAGTGGTATCCAAGAGCACGCTCACCTCGTCGAAGGTTCATTCAAGACCAATCAGATCACCTGGCGAGCAGCCGACAAGGGGCGCACCGATCTGAAGGCGGCGTATCAAGAAGTGCCCAACAAGGACGATCCGCTGGTCTCCGGTTTTGCCCAGATGGTCCACGAAGCCGACGTGCAATATGAGCAGTTCAAGAAGAACTGCGAATGACCGGCGGCGAGACGTTCCAATCCGGTCAAGCTGATTCCATCACGACGGGGCAGTCTGCCTGCAGTCGATCTGCGTCGTCGTCATCGTCGTCTGCGTTCAGCGAGAACACCCCGCTGGCGACGATGCGTTCTGCTTCGGCTTGGTAGGCCCGGGCCAACTCGTCGTCCACGCCGTCGATCAGGGTGGCGGGTCTGGGAGTGGAGGCGATGGAGTCGTTGCACGCGCCCACAACCCAGATGCCGACGCCGCAATCGGGCAGCGTGTCTCGCTCGGGCTCTTCGCCGAGCCCCGGCAAGGTCGGCATGCGGCTGCGCCGGTTGCAGTCGACCTCCGCCGGCAGTGGGCGCCACCCGAAGCGCCGTCGCTTCGGGTCGGGTGATCGAACCACGACACGCTGGCGTCGTCGGTGCAGCTGAGGCCCGGTCGTCGAAATCGAATGAGAGCTACGGCGTTTCATGGCACGTCGCGGGGCGCGCGGCCGGCCCCCGCCCATGCACACGTTCATGACCGACGCCTTCTCGACCGGACAAGAAACTTGCGGCCCGTGTGGCCCGCCGCCGTGTGGGGTGCCTCAGCGCGGCAGCAAGAACCACGCGGCCAGTCCGGCGAGTGCGAGCAACAGGCCGAGGAGCAAGAACACCGGAGCCTTCTGACGCCTGGTCTCCGCGGCCGGTGGGGGGCGGGTGGTGAGCGGAGCGCGCGTCTCCACCTCGACCAGGAACCCTTGCTCCAGGAAGAAGCTGCGAGTGCGATCAAAGAACAGCTGGTAGCCGATCTCGTCGAGATCGAACGGCTGGTTGCCGAAACGGTGACGATACATCTCTGCCAGGCAGCCGTGGGTCCGCATCAGGGCACGATGCTCCGGAATGTTCGCCCAGCCCACGGTGAGGGTCGGATGTCCCGCTACTCGAGCCTTCAGCGTGAGATGCTGGCGCGCATGCGCGCCTCCCAGGGTGCTCTGCCCCTCGGGTTTCGCCAGCGTGGGAAATCGGGGCACATCGCCGGAGATTCCGACCTCGCCGAGCGCCTGCGCGTATTGCTCCGCCAGGAGCACCCCCGCGTTGGCGATTCCAGTTCGCTCGGCGTACGCGCTACTCACACCGCGTCCTCGTGGCGCCCCGTCCCCTGGGCCCGTCCTGGGAGGCAGTGCCGACATAGATCGAGCTGTCGAGTTGCCTGGTGTGCACGTCGTTCACGCTACCTTCAATTCTGCGTCGGGGAGGGCTCGGCAACAAGCCCCACCCTGCGACGGGGCGCTTCTCGGCACACTTCGATATCCACGCAGGCCCGCTGATTCCGGCGCACGGTCCGCGCCAGTGGTGGCCCCGGGTGTGCTGCCACTCGGCCACAGGCTCGGTGTCCGGCGGCCGCCCAGGTCCCATTAGACCTTGCCTACCGGCCTGCCCCTGCCGCACGCTCTTCCGGGAACATCCCGTGCCATTTCGGGAGCGTAGATGATCGAGGCCGAGCATCTGACCAAGGAGTACGGCAGTGTCGTGGCCGTATCCGACCTCTCGTTTCGAGTTGGAACCGGGGAAGTGGTCGGATTTCTGGGTCCAAACGGAGCGGGCAAGAGCACGACCCTGCGCATCCTGGCGGGCTTTCTCGGGGCCACGGCGGGTCGGGTGCGCATCGGCGGCCACGATATCGTCGAGGAGTCGGTACGAGCCCGCGCCCAGATTGGCTACCTGCCGGAGGCTACCCCGCTCTACCCGGAGCTCCGAGTACGCGAGTATCTGGCGTTTCGCGCTGCGCTCAAGCGGGTGGCCCGATCGAAGCGACGCGCCGCGCTGGAACGAGCCCTCGCGCTGGCGCGAATCGACGACGTTGCCGATACGCTGATCCTGCATCTGTCCAAGGGCTATCGGCAGCGTGTCGGCCTGGCGGACGCGCTCATCGCAGCGCCGCCACTGCTCATTCTGGACGAGCCGACCATCGGTCTCGACCCCAACCAGATTCGGGACGTGCGGACACTCATTCGTGAGCTCGGAGAGAACCACACCATCCTGCTCTCGACGCACATTCTGCCTGAAGTGGAATCCACCTGTGACCGGGCGATGGTGATTCACCACGGTCGCTTGTTGGCAGAAGGCACCATCGACGAACTGAGGACGCTACGAAAAGGCGGGGGCGCCACGCTCCTGCTACGAGACCCAGAGCGCCGTGCGGCCGAAGTGCTCGCTCGCGTTGGCGGCGTCACCGGGGTGACGGTCGACGACAATGCGGAGGGTGGGCGCCAGTTCGTACGGGTCAAAGTGACGATGGAAGAAGGACAGCCGGGCGCCGAGCGCGTAATCGAGTACGTGGTATCAGCCCTGGTCGACCAGGGAATAGCCATCCGTGAGGTCAACCCGGCGCGGGCATCTTTGGAGGAAGTGTTTGCTCAGCTGACCCGCTCGGACGGGGCATCCGTCCAGGCGGTAGCCGCCCCGGTCGGAGCAGGAGGGGAGCCGTGACCGGGTTCTGGCCGATCTACCGGCGCGAGATGTTGAGCCTGTGGGTCACCCCGATGGCGTGGGTCCTGCTCACGGTGTTCCTCTTCCTGCAGGGACTCAGCTTCTATTGGATCGTTCGCCACCTCTCGACCCTGGCAGAGCTGAGCGTCGACAGTGGCCCGCTGCAGTCCTACTTCGGGCAGTCGATCTTCTTGATCATCTCGTTACTGTTGCTCTGTCCGCCATTGACCATGCGGCTCTTCGCCGAGGAGACGCGTAGCGGCACCATCGAATCGTTGATGACCGCTCCGGTGAGCGCCACCGGTGTCGTCGCGGGCAAGTATCTAGCGGTGTTGACCACCTACGTGCTGATGTGGGCTCCCACCGTGCTGTACGTCGTGATCCTCCGCAAGACGGGTGAGGTGGATTGGCCGGTGGTGGGTGCGAGCTACCTCGGTGTTCTGGGGATCGGTGCTGGCTACCTTGCGCTCGGCACGCTGATGAGCGCCATGACTCGCAGCCAGCTCGTGGCACTCATACTGACCGTCGTCTGCTCGTTCGGGCTCTTCATTTTCGGCATCGGCGAGTACATTTTCGATCCCGGCCCACTGCGGCAGTTCTGCGCGCACGTTTCGGTCTTCACTCAGATGGACGAGTTCTCCAAGGGCATCGTCGATCTGCGACGCATCGTCTTCTACGCCACGTTGGTTGGGCTCCCGCTCTTCGTCACGGTGCGCGTCGTGGACTCCTGGAGGTGGGGCTGATGGGGTCCGGGCAGCCGCAGCCCGCGGGTCGTCCGCCCCGGCCGGGCGCGCGTACGACGCGGCTGCTTCGCGTCATGTCTGCCCTCGGGGTTCTGGCAGCTGCAGTGATCGCAGTTTCCGCGAACATCCTCGTGGCCCGCTTCTATCAGAGGTGGGACTGGACCAGTAGTGGCCTCTACACGCTGACCGCCCCAACCCTGGAGTCTCTCCATTCACTCCGGAGGGACGTCGAGGTCATCGTCTTCCTCAGTCGCAGTGACCCGCTGTCGGTGAGCGTGCGTCACACCCTCACGGCCTATGGAGCGGAGACCGACCGATTGCGGCCGCGGTACGTGGACCCGGATCGCGAGCCTGCAGAATTCATTGCTTTGCAGCAGAAGTACGGGATCCTGGCCGGCAAGACCGATGACGGTCGGGTTGTGACGGACGCCAGCATCGTGGTGGCGAGTGGGGAGCGCCACTGGTTCATCACCGCAGACGAGCTGGTTGCCTACGACGACGACGGGAGGGCGCGTCCGCAGCTGGAGCAGGCGCTGACCTCGGCCATACGCAACGTGGTGGACCGCAGTCAGCTCACCGTCTGCTTCACCTCGGGGCACGGGGAGCTCACCGTGGACAGCGGAGGCCCGACGGGACTCGCCGAGTTGCGTTACCGGCTGGAGAAGAACAACTACGACGTTCAGCCCCTGGACCTGGCTCACGTTGCCAGTGCGGCGGCGCCGACGGAATGTGCCGTTATCGTGGTCGCTGGCCCCGAGCGGCCCTTCGCCCAAGAGGCGAGTCAGCTGCTGCTGGACTACCTGAAAGCCGGGACGGGCCTCCTGGTGCTGGCGGACCCCGTTCTCGACGACGACGAGACCATCATCCCCAATGGACTGCAGACGGTCGTGGGGTTCGTCGGCATCGAGCTCGCACACGACTTCGTCATCGAGCTCGATGCGGCCCGGCGTCTGCCCATGGGAGAGGGCGAAACCTTCTTGGTTACTCCGCGGGAACATGCCGTGACCCGAGGCATGCTGCGGGGCGGCGCCGAGGCGATCCTTCCCGTGCTCACGGTGTCGCAGAGCCTGCGCGCGGTCGACGGCAAGTCCCCCGCAACACTGCTCGTGACCAGCAAGCAGGCGTATGCGATTCGCGACGTTCGTTCTTTGGCTCGGGAGGGCGTGGCACCCGAACCGGATGAGGACACGCCGCGTGGTCCTCTCACCATGGCCATGGCTGCCGAGCTGCCACCGGCGCCAGGCTCGAAGGCACCGCATGGCTCGAGGGTGGTCGTGGTGGGAAGCTCCAACCTGGTGTGGGCGCGAAACTGGAGGGATCCCTCCGCAGTGGGAAACCGGGTGTTCGTGGAGAGCGCAATCTCGTGGCTGGCGGCACGCCCCGCGCTGGTCAGCGTGCCGGAGAAGCCTTCGCATGCAGTGGGAACCGGACTGACTGAAGAATCGTTGGGAGAAGTGTTGCGCTACGTGCTGATCTATCTTCCCGGCGCGGCGCTTGCGCTGGGCGTGCTCGTGGTGCTGCGACGGCGCTCGCAGGAAAGGCGTTCACGTCGCCGCGCCCCGCCCGCCGCACCAGCGGCAGCGACCGCGTCCGTACCGCCGCAGAGGGAGGAGTGATGGGGGCCGGGCTGCGCGCGACGCTGGTCAACCTCGCCTTGGTCGCCATGGCGGCTGGGCTGTCGTACGCGGTGGTCTCCACCACGGAAAGCGTCACCACGAGTGAACGCGAGGCGAGGAAAGGCAACCTACTGACCCGGTTCTCCACTGACGAGCTGAGCCGGATCACCATCGAGCGAAAGTCGGGCAAGGTGGTCCTCGAACGCGTCACCGACGGTGACGCGGGTGATGAGGGCTGGCGCGTCGTGCAGCCCGTTCAGGAAGACCCAGAGGCCGAGGCGGTGCAGGATCTGGTCGGGTCGCTCGAGTTCGCCAAGGTGGTGCGACGCATCGAGCCGCCCGACGTGGATCGCAAAGCCTTCGGGCTCGATTCCCCGCGTGTGGCCCTGAGCCTGACGCTGCCGCGGGTGAGCTACCGCCTGCTCCTCGGCGGGCCGGCGCCTGCGCCTCCCGGCGCCGCCTATCTCGAGCTCAGCGGCGACGGTGTCGCGGACCCCGGCGTGGTGGTGATTCGCGACGATCTCGTCGAAGCACTCGACGTGTCGCTCGAAGACCTGCGCGGCCAGCTGATCCTACCGTACCAGGTGACCTCGCTGCGCGGTCTGGTGCTCGAAGGTGTCGGCGGCAAGCGCAAGCTCGCTCGACGCGGCGCGCAGTGGCGATTCGATGGCATGCAGGGTGGGCTGCGCGTGGATCGTGACGCGATGCAGATGTTGGGCATTCAGCTCAGTCGCGCCAAGGCCGATCCATTCCTCGGCGAGCAGGAAGCGCGCCAAGCGCAACAGAGTGCTCACACCGTGAAGGTCACGGCGCTGCCCGAGGACACCAAGCACGCTCGCGCCGTGGTGGTCTTTGGAGGGAACTGCCCCAGCCGTCCTCGAGCGGTGGTGGCGATCCGCCGGGAGCCCAGTCCCGTGGCGGCGTGTGTGCCGGCCCAGGTGATGTCCGCGCTGCGTGTATCCGCTGGCGAGCTCGTTGCGCGCTCGCTCTTCTCGCTGCGGCCGGATGAGGTCGAACGTCTGCAGATCACTGGCGCGGAGCGGCGCCTGGACTTGGTGCGCAAGGGTGACGGGTTCCTGATGCGTTCACCCAGCGAGCAGGAAGTCAAGTTGGACGTCGGCAATCAACGACTGGAGTCGCTGCTCGCGCTCAGAGGCGAGCTCATCCCCGAGGAGGAAGCGGCCGCACTCGACTTCGATCGGGCGGCAGGCGAGGTCACCTTGCATGCCGTTTCGGGCGTGGGGGCGAAGGAGTACCGTGAAGCGATCCAGCTCATTCACGGCGACGAGGAGGGTCGTGTCTTCGTGCGGCGACAGACCGACGGTGCCATCCTGAGCCTCGACGCCGAGTCGGCTCGGTTGTTGGACGCCGACGCCACCCTCCTACGCGATCGCCAGGTACTCGAGTTTGAATCGCGCGACGTCCGTAGCGTCGAAATCCAGCACGCCGGTGAAGTGCAGAAGGTCATGCGGGACCCGAGGGGTGGATTGTCGTTGGCCGCCCCCAAAGGTTTCGATATCGATGCCGGATTGGCCTCCGCGGTCATCGATACGCTGGCGTCGTTGAGCACTCAGCGCTGGGTCGCCGGACGTGCCGACGGGACCTTCGGTCTACGCAAACCGGCCCTCCGGTGCCGGGTGACGTTGGCCACCGAGGACGGAGGAACGGGGGAGCACGAGCTGCGGGTCGGCAGCGCCACGCGCGGCGGGGCATTTGCCCAACTCGACCAAGATCCGGCGGTCTTCGTGCTTCCCAAGCCGGCGCTGGAGACGCTGGAAACCTGGCTCGTGGATCGATCGCTCTGCGTGGCCGAATCCACCCTGCTCCTGCGGGTCGAACTGGAAACTCCAACCGCTCGGGTGGAGCTGCGTCGCGATGGAGGGTCCTTCGTGCAGCACAGCGGCCAGGTGCACCTCGAGCCGGGGGAGATCGAGCAGATCGTGGACGCGCTCGGCACCATGCGTGCCGAATCGGCCCTGCACCTCGGCAAGCCGGACCGCGCCGAGGGCTTCGACGACCCGGCACTCACGGTGCGCCTGGTGCGTGCCGAGGGCAGCCAGCGACCTGCGAGCTGGCAGGTGGGTGCGGGGGATTCCTGGCGGGGGATCAGTGTGCACTACGTGCGCGCAGAGGGAGTGAACGCCACCTACGTGATGGCGCGCAGCAAGGTGCGTCGCATCCTCGATCTGCTTTGATTCGGGCGAATTCACTGCAGTCGTGTCACGGAGCTTGCGTCCCGGTAGGGCGTGACCCATGCCAAGCGTCGTGGCGCACGTACGACAGAGCATCTTCTCGCCCGAGCTGTTCACCTACCTCAATGGTTTGGCGCTCAACAACCACCGCGAGTGGTTCGAGGCGCACAAGCAGGACTACGAGCGACTGGTCCGCGAGCCCGCGTTGGAGTTCGTGAGGGCAATGGCGCCCAAGCTCGTCCGCATCTCGGCTCACTTCGTCGCCAGCGACCGAAAATTGGGCGGTTCACTGATGCGGGTGTTTCGCGACGTGCGCTTCTCTTCGGACAAGACACCGTACAAGACCAACGTAGGGATCCAGTTTCGACACGTGGTGGGAAAGGACGTGCACGCACCCGGCTTCTACGTCCACCTTTCCACCACGGAATGTTTCGTGGGCGCTGGCGTTTGGCATCCCGACGCGGCTGCACTGGGCAAGATCCGAGCGTTCCTTCACGCGAACCCAGCGAAGTACCAGCGCGTGGTGGGAACTGTGAAGTTTCGGGATCGCTACCGGTTGGGAGGCGACTCCTTGGTGCGCGCTCCGCGTGGATTCTCCGAAGACCATCCCCTCATCCACGTGCTCAAGCGGAAGGACCACATCGCCATGGTGCCGCTGCGCGTGCGACAGGTGACTTCGCCAGCATTCGTGGACACTGTGGCAGATCATCTTTCTGCGGCGAAGGGGTACATGGCGCTCCTGTGCGACGCCTTGGGGCTCGATTTCTGATACTCGATCGGTTTTCGGAGCGGGCAAGCGGACCTCGCCTCAGCACGCCCCGCGTTTGCCATCATCACGTCGATGGGGAAATCCTGGCTGGCCCGACGGTGGTCTGACCGAAGCCGAGGCCTGTCCGGCCGGCAACGTGGATGGTGACCAGGCGCGGGCACTGGTGGGGCAGGGCGCGTTCCTGCTGGATGTGCGCACGCCGGAGGAATACGCGGCCGGTCACATCGACGGCGCGACCAACATTCCCCTCGAGGAAGTCTCGGGACGCACGAGCGAATTGCCCACCGACACGGTCATCGTGACCTACTGCCAATCTGGCAACCGCTCCGCCTCTGCAGCTCGGACATTGCGGCAGGCAGGTCTCGAGGTGTGTGATCTGGGGCCAATGTCGGCCTGGTAGGCCAGTCCCGCCCGCTTGGATTCCGGCCTAGATCGGCGACGGCTGCTCCCCCGCAAGTCGTTCGCGGGCGACGAATCGCTCCGGCCCGCCGGGCGGGGCTAAAGTTGCGCGGCGGAGCGGCCGATCATGGATGCAGCAGACATGAAGTACCAGGCCGTTTCACCTCCTCATACCTCCGAGTCGGGCGACGCACCGCTGGTTGCGGTGATCTCCCCGGACGAAACTCAACGCGGCCAGATCCGCTCTTTCTTGCATGCCGGTGGCATCCGCACGGTCGAGTACGATTCCGGCAAGCGAGCGCTGGAAGGCAACGGCGACGTGCCATCCGTGGCCTGCATCGATTTCGATCTCGATGACGTCTCTCCGTTGGAGCTCGTTCGACACTTGCGATCGCGCGACTCCGGGGTTTCGCTGGTCGGGATCTTGTCGACGCCGGGATCGGATCTGGCCACCGAAGCCTTCCGTGCCGGGATCTACGATTGCGTCACTCGACCGCTGGATCTGGGCCGGCTCGCGCAAGCCGTATCCAGAGCCTGCGAGCGCCGCATTCTGGTTCGGCGCTTGCAGTCCCTGCAGAACCAGCTGACCGAGCGCGACATCCTGCAGACGATTGCCGGACGCAGCCCCCTCAGCCAGGAGCTCGGCAGGCAGGTGGAGCGGGCGCTGCACGGCGGTATCCCGGTGTGCATCACGGGCGAGAGCGGCTCAGGAAAGGAGTTCGTTGCGCGCGCCATCCACGCCGGCGGCCTCCGGCGTCAGCAGCCGTTCATCGCGTTGAACTGCGCGGCAGTGGCCGAGTCGAGGCAAGAGTCGGAGCTGTTTGGGGCCGATCGCGGCGCAATGGGCGGTGGGACACTGCCCCGGCAGGGCCGGCTGGAAGAGGCAAGCGGAGGAACGATCTTCCTGAACGAAGTCGATGCCATGAGCCCCACGGTACAGGCGAGCCTGTTGCGCACGCTGCAGGAAGGCGTGTTGCGAAGCGTGGGAGGTTCCGAGGACATTCCCGTAGACGTTCGCATCGTGTGCGCCACCAGCAAGGATCTGGCCGCAGCGGTGGACGCCGGAAGGTTTCGCGCGGATCTCTACCAGAAGCTGACCGCCTACCCGATTCACATCGCTCCGCTGCGCGAGCGTCCCGAAGACATCCCTCAGCTAGTGGCGCACTTCCTGCAGAGCCAAGAGCGGGAGACGAGCGCCGCGGTGAGCCGCGTCAGCCCGGACGTGATGGAAGCACTGACCCGCTACGACTGGCCCGGCAACGTGCGCGAGCTGGAGAACGTGATTCTGCGGAGTCTGCTCGCCGCTCGAGGGGGTGAGATCACGCTCGCCGATCTGCCGCCAGCAGTCCGACAGGCAGCGCCGTCCGCCGAGCCGGATCCCGATTCGGTGCGTGAGCTGCCGGGAGACGGCAGCCCCGAATCGGACCGCGTGGTTCCGCTGCGTGAGCTCGAGCGCCGCGCCATTGAAGGCGCGCTGCGCACGACGCGTGGGAGCGTGGGCAAGGCCGCCAAGCTGCTCGGTATCGGTCGCGCAACGCTCTACCGCCGACTCGCCACGCTGGATCCCAGTCGACAGCGCACCGAGCAGTAGTCGCCACCCTCGCTCCCGCGCGGCGCGGGTGTACGTGGAGAGAGTACACTGTCCACCGCGTGGCAGCGAAGTCATCGGCCGGAGCGCGTCTGGGCGAGTCGCTCGGTGAATCCCACCGTGGCGCTTCGGGTGGGGGAGCAGCAGGTGTGGACGGGATGGGGTGAGGCAGCCCGCGAGCGGGGCTCGCGGGCTTTGTGGCTGCGGCCCCGGAACTTCGTTCCGGGGCGGGAAGGGATGGGATGCAGGCGATCTACTGCATTGCTAAGCGGCCCCGGAACTTCGTTCCGGGGCGGGTTGTCTAGATCTCGATGTGGAACACGACGATGACGCAACGTCCGGCAGCTCCGGCGACCAGGAAGTAGCATCCGCAGGGCGCGCGTTTCGACGACGTCACCGCGGCGGCTGGGCTTTGGCAGGTGCCGTGACAGTGCTGCTCGCAGTACCAGCTGCACTGGTGACGCACTCGCGACATTCCGTGCACCGAGACGACGGAGCGTTGCCAGATTCGGAAGTCAGCGGCACAGCGCGTGAGTACGGCGACGACCGCGAAGGCGGCACCGGCATGCGGTCCAAGGGTGAGGAAGGCGCGATGGGCAACCGCCGGTACGCGATCAAGGGACCGCGCGACAACGTGGCTCGTCGGTCGGCACTCCGTGAATCTAGCGAGTTCGGAGCGATCGGGTCGCTCGGGGCCGGAGGTGTGGCCAAGGGAGGCGGCGGGCTCGGGCTCGGCACCGGAACGGGGCAGGGGTTCGGTTCGGGTCACGGGCGCCTGGGGGGTAGTGCACTGTCCGCGACTCCCACCGCGGGGGGCTGGCGAGCGCCCTCGGCGCCGTGGAATCGCGATCGATTCGATCACGCGAGCGAGAATCCCTTCGTGCGTGTGAAGGAGGACGCGCGGTCGACGTTCTCCATCGACGTGGACACGGCTTCCTACTCCTGGGTGCGCAGTCAGCTGGCTCGCGGGTACAAGCCACCGCAGGGAGCCGTCCGGATCGAGGAACTGGTCAACTACTTCGACTACCACTACCCGCAGCCCACTGGAGGCGCTGCGTTCTCGGTGGCCGCTCACGTCACGGAAGCTCCCTGGGCGCCACGCCATCGGCTGCTGCGGATCGGCATTCAGGGCAAGGATCTCGATCTTAGTCATCGTCCGGCGGCGAATCTGGTCTTTCTGCTCGACGTATCGGGATCGATGCAGCCCGAGAACAAGCTGCCGCTGCTCAAGCGCGGCCTGCGCCTGCTGGTCGACCAGCTCGAAGCTCGTGATCGGGTCTCCATCGCGGTGTACGCGGGGGCCTCCGGCCTGGTGCTGCCGCCCACCCCCGGCGACCAGAAGACGCGCATCCTACACGCCATCGAACGGCTGGACGCGGGCGGCTCGACCAACGGAGGTGAGGGTATCCGGCTCGCCTATGCCCAGGCCAAGCAGAGCTTCATGACCGGGGGCATCAATCGAGTGCTGCTGGCAACCGATGGCGACTTCAACGTGGGGGTCACCAGCCAGAGCGAGTTGGTCGACCTCATTCAGAAGAAGGCCAAGCAGGGGGTGTTTTTGAGCGTGCTCGGCTTCGGTCACGGCAACTACAACGATGCCACGCTCGAGAAGCTGGCCGACAAGGGCAACGGCAACTACGCTTACATCGACAAGCTGAGCGAGGCGCGCAAGGTCCTGGTGCAGCAGGCCAGCGGTACGTTGGTGACCATCGCCAAGGACGTGAAGCTGCAGCTGGAGTTCAACCCGCGGCAGGTCGAAGCCTATCGCCTGATTGGCTACGAGAATCGCGTGCTCGAGCACCGCGACTTCAACGATGATCGCAAGGACGCAGGCGAGTTGGGGGCCGGGCACACGGTCACGGCGCTTTACGAGGTGATCCCGGCAGGGATGCGCGTGCCTGAAGTCAGTGCGGACGGGCTCAAGTACCAGGCGCCCGCAGGGCTCACCGCTGCAGCGGACACCGCCGAGATCGTCACCGTCAAGCTTCGCTACAAGGCCCCAGATGGGGACCGCAGCCGACTCCTCGAAGTGCCCGTTCAGGACGGCGGCTCGGATTTCGCTGGTGCGAGCGGCGACTTCCGTTTTGCGGCCTGCGTGGCGGCTTTCGGGATGCTGCTGCGGGATTCGAGCTACCGGGGGAGTTGGAAGCTCGACGACATCCGGCGCGTGGCCTTGGCGCATGCGGCAGGCGACGAGCATCGCAGCGAGTTCGTGAGCCTGCTCGACCAGGCCCGGTCAGTGGTGGGTAGCTGAGCCGTTCTGCCGGAGCCAACGCTCGGCGAGCGGCGCCTGCCGGGTGGCCACTGCAGCACAGCGTTCCGCCGCCCTGCGCGCCTCGTGCAGTACCTCCCAGCGCTGTGTCAATCCGCGGGCGTGAGGTTCGAACAGTTCCACGGCGGGGCGCCACTGATCCTCCCGGCAGAGCTCGGGCAGGATGTGGTAGATCTGGTTCAGGGTGGATTCTGAGACCTTGGTCTGCACCTGCTCGAGGTGCTGCGTGACCCAGGCATAGGTCGCATCGCGGGTGATGGGTCGCTCGAACATCCCGCGGTAGAGCGCGCGACGGCGGCCCGGAGGAAACTCTGCCTCGAGACTGGCGTCCAGAACCCGGTGCACGAGCTCGGGATCTTCAAACCGTGCGAGGGCCAGAATTGCCACGTCCAGGGTCTCGCTCGCAGGCTGGCTCGACACCAGCCGGAGCAGTTGCTCGAGGAGGCGGGCGTCCCCGCCTGCGGCGTGGAGAGGGACCGCTGTCATGGCGGCGTCGATGTGCAGGCTTTCCGGGTCACGGAGCCACCTGCCGGCGAGCGCCGCCGCCTGCCGACGCGCCCACGGGTCACGTCCCAGCCCTCCGAGCGCGGACTGCAGTGTGCCTCGCAGCACGCGAACGCCGCGTGGTTCATCAACGCTCCAACTGAACCCCACCGAGTGCGCCACCGGACCCACGAGTCGACGAACGTGCGCTTCGAGCAAGCTGCGGGCGCTGGTCGGAAGCATGTCCTCCAGTCGGTACCAGGCCGTGACGATTTGGCTCCACACGCCGGGGCTTCGTGAGTTGCGGAAACCGAGCACGAGCTCGAGGTATGCGTCAGCCGGCAGGTCGCCGGACTCGACCAACGCCCAGGAGTTCGCGAGCAGTCCAATCTGCTCCGCTTCGCTCAAGCGATCCGGCTGCTTCGCGAGCGCCATGGCGCGCTGGGGCGTCGAGGGCGTCGAGGCAGAGTAGGAGTAGTAGTAGTAGCCGCCATCGTACGCATTTGGGACCAGCCAATCGGGGCAGTGGGTCGTGGGCAGCGTCGCCGTGGCGTTGGCCTGACTCAGCAGAATGCAGTGCTGCTCGGGTCCCTTGCCGCTGTCGAAGCGAACGCACACCGGGATGGTCCAGAGTTGATGCTTTGCCGGTACCTGCCCCAAGGGGACGTAGGGGCGCTGGGAGAGCTGCAGCGACGGTGCGCCGTCTCCAGATTCCGGGCAGCTGAGCTGCACGTTCACCAGCGGGGCCCCGGTCTGGTCGAGGAAGCTCTCGAGGGCCGGCGCCACGTTCTCTCCGCTGGCGCGGGAAAGCGCGTGCATCAGGTCGTCCGTCGTGACGACGCCCCAGCGGTGTTCGTCCAGGTACGCGCGCAATCCTCGGAGCAGAGTCTCCTCTCCCAGCCAGTGCTTCGCCATCCGGACGATGCTCATGCCCTTGAGGTAGGTGAAATCGTCGAAGCAGGCCGAGGCGTGTCGCGCTGTGGGCACCACGCGCCGGACGCGACGAGCCCGCCGCCCGAAGTCGAGCCGCATGACGTGCGCCTTGTGAACGCTCGCCTCGGCCTCCCCGGAGCACTCGGAGCTGGCGCGCGCGCAGACCTCGTACTCCATCCAGGACGCCAGCCCTTCGTTGAGCCAGAGATCGTCCCACCAGGCGAGGGTCACCAGATTTCCGAACCACATGTGCGCGAGCTCATGAGCGATGACCCGTTCATGCAGGCTGCGGGTCCAGGCTGGCGAGCGCTCGGTGGCGAATAGAAAACGCTCCTCCACCGTGACCAGTCCCGGGTGCTCCATGGCCACGCCGAACGGCAATCGGGGCACGCCGAGCAGATCGAGCTTCTGGAAGGGATACGGCCGCCCGAGCCATGCGGTGGCAGCCTGCACCTGACGCTGGAGCGTGACGGCGGCAATGGTCGAGTCTGCGGACTCCGCGAATGACCCCAGTAGCGTTGCCGGCATCGCGCCCAAGTCGACCGGCTCTTCCTCGAAGGGGCCGACCGCCAGCGCCACCAGGTAGGTGGGCAGTGGAGGGGACTCGGCAAACTCGAAAGCGCGCCAGTCACCAGCGCGCGTCGGGGACGAGGTCTGGAGCGGCGTATTGGACCAGGCGCGGTTGCCCTCAGGGGTGGACACCGTTAGCTGGAACGGGGTCTTGAAACGCGGCTCGTCGAAAGCTGGAAACACTCGTCGAGCCGATGCTGGCTCGAGGTGAGAGAAGACGTAGCGCCGACCGTCCCGCGTGTAGCGTGAGAGCCCGCGGCTGAACGTCGATCGTAGCTGCCCGACGTATTCGACCTCCAGTCGCGCGGTGCCGGCTGCTGCCGGCTGGCGTAACACGATCTCGATTTCGTCTGGAGCCAGACCGCGGGCTGGGGCCGGGCGCCACTTCACGCTGCAGGGGATGGATGCACCAGCCTGCTCGAGGTGGGCAGCGGACACCTCGAGTTCCTCGGCGTGCATCACCCAACCCGCCGTTCTAGCCTGCAGCTCTAGATCGATGCTGACCCGTCCGGCGAAATCCTGGCTCGAAGGATCCACGTCGACGGCAAGGGCGTAGCGTGTGGGTCTGACGTGGTTCGGGAGGGGGCCTCCGGGTGCGTGGGATGCAGCCGTGGGCGGGCCGAGCTTCTCTGACGGTGGCTTCACGGGGGGGGCTCCCCGTTCTGGACGTCCGGATGCGCCGCATCCCATCAGGCTCGCGGCGAGGGCCCAGCAGGCTAGCCATGCGCTTCCGCGTCCCGGTGCTGCCACGCCCGGAGTATACTCGGATGCTCCTGCCCTCGCGTCCGAGGGCAAGAATGAGCCGAGAACTGGGAGCGACGTGGCAGGCTTCAAGCAAGTGTTGGCAATTGGGCTCGCCGTGGGCGGCACCACCGGAGCCGCGGCCTGTTTGCCGGCCTGTGGCGGAAGCAGTGGGGGATCGGGCTCCCCGGTCGAGCCACGCGGGGCCGCCGGCGCGGGAGGCGAGGCGGGCGCCGGGTCCGACGCGGGCGGGAGCATCAGCGAGGGCTCGAGCGACGAGGTCTTCGATCCGGCACGAGTCCTGGACGTTCGTATCGAGCTGCCGTCCGAGGACTGGGACGAGCTCCGGCAACAAACGCGCAGCATCTTCGATCTGCTGGGCAGCAGCTGTCTGGAGGAGCCCCCACCGCGGCCCTTCACCTACTTCCCCGCCCAGGTGACCGTCGACGGCACGCTGCTCGCCAACACGGGAGTGAGGAAGAAGGGCTTCTACGGCTCGCTGAGCGAGATCAAGCCTTCGCTCAAGGTGAAGTTCGACGAGTTCGTCGCCGACCAGGAGTACTCGGGGCTCGATCGACTCACGCTCAACAACTCCATCTCAGATGCGTCCTACGTCAAGCAGTGCTTGGGCTATGCGTTCTTTGCCCGAGCGGGGGTTCCGGCGCCGCGCTGTAACTTTGCTACCGTGCACGTGAACGGCGAGTACTTGGGTCTGTACGTCAACGTCGAGAGCATCAAGAAGCGGTTCTTGGCGAGACACTTCGACGACAACGACGGCGACCTGTGGGAGGGTGCGCTCAGCGACTTTCGTCCGGGCTGGGTGGAGACCTTCCAGAAGAAGACCAACGACGAGAACCCCGACCGATCGCGCCTGCAAGCCGTGGTGGACGCTGTGGCCATCGCGGACACCGGACTGCTCGCGCGCATCGAGGGCCTGGTGGATGTGGACCGATTCATCGACTTCTGGGCAGCCGAGTATCTGGTCATGCATGCCGACGGCTATGCGCGCAACACGAACAACTTCTACCTGTACGATGATCCCATCTCGGGCCGGCTCCAGTTCATCCCTTGGGGGATCGACTCGATCATGTTCCAGGACACGGCGCTCGACTGGGAAGACGCCCGTCCCGAAGGAGCGGTTTGGGCCGAGGGCATTCTGAGTCGGCGCCTGTACAACCTGTCATCGACGCAGGACGCCTACTTCGAACGTCTCCGGCAGTTGCTCGAACAGGAGTGGGACGAGACCGCCATCCAGGCAGAGGTCGACCGCATGGTGGAGCTCATTGAGCCCCACGTGGCTTCGGATGAGCTCGCCGCGTTTCGCGATGGAATCCTTGGGGTCGAGCAGTTCGTCGAGAGCCGCCGCGCGCAGATCGAATCGGTGCTTTCCGTACGACCGAGCTACACGGGACCTCTCCGAGATCCTTGGTGCGTGGATCAGATTGGGCAGATCCGTGGCACGTTCTCGACCAGTTGGGGGCTACTCGACGATGAGGATCCTCTCAGTCGCGGCACCGGCACGTTGGAGCTCGAGCTCAACGGAGAGTCGCTCTCGTTCAGCGCCATCGGCACCCTCAGTGGGCCGGACGAAGACTCGGCTCGGCCCGCCGTGCGTTGGGTGGCCGTCGCGAGCGACACCGAGATCTGGGTGGCGCAGGTCACGCTCGGCAGCGCCTCGGACTTTGCGGACGGCATGTCCGTGCCCATCGACTGGACCGAAGCGCTCGGCATGCTGGTGAAGATCGACTTCGCCAATCCGGTGGGAGGCGAGCCCCAGTTGGAGGTGGGCGGCATGCTCGGTGACGGGCTCATCGAGTTCGATGCCGCTGCAGCCACCGACGGAAGTGAGGTGTCCGGCCGCCTGGTTTCTGCCACGGTCTACGAGGCGATCTTCTGACCAGTGCCGTGTGCAATTGGCGGCTCCGCGCGTGGGATGTGTCCTACCCACATCCACCGACAAGGTGGTCCGCGACTGCGCGAAGGATCGCAGTTGACTCTGCAGTCAGATTGTAAAAGATTATTCAATCTGGACGTGTGTGCGCCTCGAGGCACGTCAGAGGTTCGGGTGCGGAGCAAGCAATTCATTGGATCCGTCGGGCTCGTGATGGCGGGCCTGGCTCTCACAGCCTGCGGAAACGGTCGTCGCGCCAGCGGATCGCCCGACGATGCCCACGGTGGCTCGAGCGGTAGCGAGCCCGGCTCCGGGGGCTCCGCTACCGATGGTACTGGTGGAAGCGCCCCGGGATCCGGGGGCAGCGAAACCGGCGGCGCTGCGGGCGAAGCCACGGCAGGCGCCGCGGGCTCGGCCGGGTCGAGCGCGGGCGCTGCGGGCGCGCCGGTTGCGGGTCAGGGGGGAGGCGACGCCGGTGGAGCCACCGGGGCAGATTCGGCTGGTGCTGCCGGAACCGCTGGCTCGGCGGGCGCAGCAGCAACGGCGGGCGCGACAGGAATGGCGGGCTTCGCTGGAATGGTCGGCGCGGCAGGAGCGTCCGGCTCTGCCGGAGCGGCCGGCGCGGGTGCTGTGGAGACCTATCCGTGCTCCGGCTCCGCCTGGAACGGGCCCTACGCATGGACCGGACCTGCGCCGATCCTCGATGACACCTGCGCCAGCGGCAACCACCAGGACTTCGTCATCGACGTCCACGAGTGCTTCCCCGTCGGCTCGATCTCCGTGGGCGTACGGGTGAGCCACACCTGGCGATCCGACATTCAGGCTTCTCTGATCACGCCCTCGGGAACGCTGGTGAGTCTGATCGATCTCGACGGTGCGGGTTGGGACAACATCGACGTGCTGCTGTCGGATGGCGGTGGTGATCCCAGCGATGATGGGTTCAATCACGTGCTGACTGGACCCGCCTACTCCCACGAGTGGGCACCGGCGGAGCCGCTGGCGCCAGTGATCGGTGAAGACGCACACGGGCCGTGGACGCTGCGTGTCTGCGACGCGTTGGGCGGGGATATCGGGTCGTTGCGTGCGTGGGAGCTGTTCGTGTCTCCGGATGGGGGAGGCCAGGGCGGGGCAGGTGGTGCCGGCGGTGCTGGCGCGGGCGGTGCCGGGGGCGCGCCGGGCACTTGCGCCGGATATGATCCGGGCGGTCCCTACGATTGGACGGGCGACAATGCGCTCGTCCCCGATGGCTGCAGTAGCGCAGCGGGTGAGACGTTGACCATCAACGTCCCCGAGTGCTTCGCCGTGAGCTCGCTCGCGGTCGGATTGAATGCATCGCATTCGTATCGCGGTGATGTGGCCGTTACCCTCACGAGTCCTGCCGGGACGTCGGTCGAGCTCCTCAGCTTCGACCCGCCCAAGGGCAACGACAACCTCGATGTGCTGTTCCACGACGGGGGCGCCGACAGCGTCGCGGATCACACCAACCACGATCTCAGCGAGCCAATCTACGAAAACGTGTGGGCCCCGACAGCTGCACTGGCCGCGTTGGATGGAGAGAACGCACAAGGCGACTGGACGCTGTACGTCTGCGACAGCATCGCTGACGACACCGGCAGCGTGTATAGCTGGGAGCTACTCTTCGACTACACGGGCCAGGGCGGTGCAGGGGGCGACGTGGCCGGTCACGCCGAACAGCTTGCCGCAG
>CAZSVU010000126.1:0-6456 GCA_964610275.1 uncultured Polyangiaceae bacterium
GGCTTGGGTCATTTCCGGGCGGGCTGGCGGCGCGGGCGGGTCGCTGGGGTTTTCTTTCGCCCCGACCGGGCGCGCCCGTCCGGGATGCCCCGAGGCCCCGGTGGGATGGCGCCTTGGCTCGCTGCGCTCGCCGGGGCCCGCGTGCCCCTTGGCCTGACCCTCTCCACAGCGCGGTGAACGGCTCGAGCGGGAGGTCACGCTCACCCCCGGCATCAGGAACCAGAAGAAGCTGATCCACATCACTTGGAGCGCGTTGTTCATGGATGCCTCCTGAGGCCGGAGTAACTGCGATAGTCAGAATGACCAACACGAACCATGTGGTCATAATCTGAATGGCGAAGGAGCAGGTGTCAAGACAGATCCGTAATGTCTCGCAAAAATGTCGTACAAGTCCAGGTTTGACTATATGACCAAAATGAACTATTCAGTCACACATGGACCCGCTTCGGTTTGCAGACGTCACCCAGGCGCTGCAGAAGTTCGTCGGCGACCTCGATTCCCCGGGGGCGACCCAACGCAAGCAGCTTCGCATCCTCGAGGCGGCCACGGAGCTCTTCATCCGTCAGGGCTACAGGCGGACCAGCGTGGATCAGATCGCGCGGCACGCCGGCGTCGCCAAGGGGACAGTGTACCTCTACTTCAAGACCAAGGCGGAGCTCGTGGTGTACGCGGTGGCCCTGGAGAAGAAGCGGTACCTGGAGGCCATCCAGCCCATTCTGGATGGTGAGATGCCTCCGTGCGAGCGGCTGCGCGCCTACCTGCGGCGTGCGGTCGAGCTCGTCGTCGAGATGCCGCTGACGTCCCGCTTGATGGGGGGCGACCGAGAGGTCCTGGCCGTGTTCGACGATCTGGATGCGGACGTGCGCAGCATGCACGACGCCATGCAGATCGATTTTCTGTGTCGGTTGCTCGACCCGGCGGCGGCGCCGCATCGCTGGACCGACGTGGAGCTGCGCGACCGTGCGCGTGTGGTGCTCTCGCTCATATATGGACTGCGGCTCATGCTGGATGAGCGCATTCGGCGCGATCTCCCCATCGATCGTTTTGGGGGCGTGCTCGCCGACCTGCTCGTGGACGGGCTCTGCCCGCAGCCGGCTTCGGGCGGAGGTGAGAGCTCGTGATGCTGCTGCGCATGGCCTGGCGAAATCTCTGGCGGAATCCCCGCCGGTCGGTCGTGACCACCCTCGCCATGACCTTGGCGCTCTGGGTGATGGTGCTCTATTCCGGCCTGATCGAGGGCTACTGGCGCGGGATGGAGCGCGGCGTGGTCGACCTGGAGTTCGGGGATGTGCAGATCCACGCGCGCGGCTATCTCGAGAGCCCGTCGCTGTACAAGACGATACCGGACCCTGATGCCGTGCTGGCGCGGCTCGATGCACTCGGCTACCCGGCGAGCGCGCGGCTGCTGGGAGGGGGCCTGGCAGCCGCCGGAGACCAGTCCGTTGGCGTCTCGCTGCGCGGTGTGGACGCCGCCAGGGATGCGCGCGTTTGCCGTATCAGCGACGCGGTGGCCACCGGCTCGTGGCTCGACCCGAGCGACCCGCATGCAGTGGTGATCGGCCGGCGTTTGGCGCAAGCCTTGGGGGTGGGCGCGGGCGACGACTTGGTGGTCGTCACTCAGGGCGCGGACGGGAGCCTCGCCAACGACCTGTACCAAGTTCGTGGTGTGCTGAAGACGGTGGCGGACGGCACGGATCGTACGGCCGTGTTCATGAACGCAGCGGCCTTCCGACAGCTGTTCGTGCTGCCCCGGGGAGCGCACCAGATCATGGTTCGCCGGCCTGACGACGTGCCGCTGGCTACGGCGGGCGCCGTGGTCCGAGGCGTGGCCGGCGATCTCGACACGCGCACCTGGGCCGAGCTCTTGCCCGTTGTGGCCGGCATGCTGGAGTCCACTCGTTCGATGGCGTTCGTCGTTTTCGCGACGGTGTACCTGGCCGTGGCCATTTTGGTGTTGAACGCCATGCTCATGGCCGTCTTCGAACGCATCCGCGAGCTCGGAGTGCTCAAGGCGCTCGGGGTCGGCCCCCTCCGGGTGCTCGCTCTGATGCTGCTCGAGAGCGCCCTCCAGACCGGGATCGCGGTGTTGGTTGGGATGGGCCTGGCGCTGCCGGCGGCCTACTACCTTTCCGAGTACGGCATCGACGCGGGCAAGCTCGCCGGCGTGTCCCTCGCCGGGCATGCGATGCCGGCCACCTGGTATGGAGTCTATTCTCGCGAGAGCCTGAGCGGTCCACTGGTCATGCTGCTCGTGATGGTGCTGCTCGGGGTGCTCTATCCCGCGGTCAAGGCGGCCTGGATACGCCCGGTGTCCGCGATGCGACACGTGTAGGAGGCACCGCATGAAGAGAGTCAATCTGGCTGCGATGGCTTGGCGGAACCTCTGGAGGAACGGTCGCCGCACGTTGCTCACGTTGGCATCGATCGCTCTGGGGGGATTCATTGCGGTGATGTTCACCGCCATGCAGGATCGGGCCTTCTCCGACTTCATCGACACGGCTGCCCGCATGAGCGCAGGACACGTTGCCGTGCAACACCGAGAGTATTTGGACCGGCCCACGTTGACGCGAGTCATCTCGAACTCGGAAAAGCTTCGCCAGTTGGCGTTGTCCGACCCCGACGTTCAGCGCGTGATGATTCGGATCAGCGGGCAGGCCATGGTTGCCTCGGCGGAAGACAGCGCGGGTGTCCAGTTCATCGCGTTCGATCCCGCGCTCGAGGACGCAACGTCGCTCGACTTTCTGGACGGCATAGTCGAAGGGAAGCTGTTCACCTCCTCCCGGGATCGCGGCCTCGTCCTGGGCCAGCAGCTGGCCAAGCGGCTCGGTGTGCAGCTGGGCGACAAAGTGGTCTACACCCTGACCGACCGGCGTGGGGAGCTCACGAGTGGCATGGGGCGCTTGACCGGCGTGATGAGCCTGGGGACGCCCACTGCCGATGGCGCGATCGCCCTGCTTCCGATCGACACGCTGCGGGAGGTGCTGGGCTATGGTCCCCACGATGCGACGCGGTTGGCCGTCTTCGTGTCCGACTCGCGCCGCAGCGAGGAAGTGGCTCGGCGGCTCGGCGCGAAGCTCCCGGATCCCGCTCGGGCGCTGACCTGGAGGGAAGTGCGCCCCGAGCTGTCGGCGTTCATCGCCATGAAGGTGGGGGGGGCGCGCTTCATGGAGGCGGTCATTCTGATGCTGGTGATTGCGGGGATCTTCAACACGCTGTTCGTCAGCGTCATGGAGCGGAGCCGCGAATTCGGCATCCTGCTGGCCATTGGCTTCACGCGCTGGCAGCTCTTTCGGTTGGTGGTGTGGGAGAGCTTGTGGCTGGGTGGGGCCGGGCTCGTAGCCGGAGCGCTCGTCACCGCGGGGCCCTACGCGTACCTGACGCGCAACGGGATGGACCTCTCGGGTATGATGGGCAACCAGACCACCGAGGTCGCTGGCGTCGGCTTTGATCCACTGATTCGATTCGGAATCTTTCCCGAGAACGTCGCCATCATTGCCATCGCCATCCTGTTGGCCACCTTGTTGACCGGACTCTATCCGGCGCACCGCGCTGGTCGGCTGGAGCCGGTGCAGGCCATCAAACTCGTGTGAGGTGTCGTCATGAGCTCCACTGCCCCCGCCCCGATCGTCGAGCTGCGTAGCGTGAAGAAGGTGTACCAGCAGGGCAACGTCGAGGTGCATGCGTTGCGAGGCCTGGATTTGACCGTGAATTCGGGCGAGTTCGTCGCCATCTCCGGCCCGTCCGGGTCGGGCAAGACCACCACCCTGAATCTGATTGGCGCACTCGATCGACCGACTTCGGGCCAGGTCAAGCTGGAAGGGCGGGATCTGTCCGAGCTCGGCGCCAGCGAGCTGAGCCGGCTGAGACGTGACCGCATCGGGTTCGTCTTTCAGGCGTACAACTTGATGCCCGTGCTCACGGCGTACGAGAACGCGGAGATCGTGCTGGCGCTCCAGGGCGTGGCACCAGCTGCTCGTCGGGAGCGAGTGATGACGCTCTTGGCGGATGTCGGTTTGAAAGGTCTGGAAGGTCGTCGCCCGGACGAGCTCTCCGGGGGGCAACAGCAGCGGGTGGCTATCGCCCGCGCCATCGCAGCCGATCCGGCCGTGGTGCTCGCGGACGAACCCACCGCCAACGTCGATTCAGAAACCGCCGAAATGCTGCTGCGGTTGATGGAGAAGCTGAACCGCGAGCGTGACGTCACGTTCATCTTCTCCACCCATGATCCCCAGGTGATGCAGTGGGCACGGCGATCGGTCCGGGTGGTGGACGGGCGGGTGCAGTTCGATCAGGACAAGTAGCCGCCGAGCTCTGCTCGGCGGCTGCCTTGCTTCCTGCCATTCCACTACCGTCTCCACCCCGAGAGGCGCCCCCACGGGATTCGGTGGGTAGCGCGTAAGGACAGGTCAGCGCGGATCGCGCGCGGAACCCCAGGTGCTGCGGGTGGTTGTGCAGCAGCAGGGGCAGACGGCGTTGGATTTGGAGCGCCTGGGCGAAGCCCAGGCGCATTCTTCTGGTGGCCAATCCACGGCAAAGATGAGCGGCCGCCGAGCTGTGCTCGGCGGCTACTTCTCATCGAGCCAGCTTCTGCAGGCCTCCGCATGTGGGCTGTCGATCCCCGCCGTCTGGGCGGTCTTCTGGCAGGCCTCGAAGGCGCGGCGGGCCTGGTCGCGAGCGGGGTGGGCCGAGCTCAGAAGCGCCTTCTCGAAGGCGCTCTTGGTGCCTTCATCGCTGGCGAGCTTGGGCGGAAGCTCCACGGAGACCATGGCCTCGGCAAAGCGATGCCACATCTGACCGATCTCGGCCTGGGCGGCCACGACCCAACGGGGCGGGGGGACCGGGCGGATCTGGAGCACCCGCTCGTATTCCTTGCTGGCGGCGGCGATCAGGCGCTGGCGCTGGTGGGCCCACTGTACCAACGCTCCGCCGATGTACTTCTCGACTCCGTCTGGGGTCTGCGCGCCACGGTAGCGCGGTGGGGCGAGTGTGTCCGCCCGCTTGCGCAGGGGCTCGGCCAGGTAGAGGTTGGCGGCGCCGACCGCGTCGACGACGCGCTCACGGCCCAGCATCGGCGCGGGCTCCTGACGACCGACCAGCTTGGACGGATCCTTCGGGTCCGGGGTTCGCCAGCTGTCCCGCACCTGCCGGAACTCGCCCGCGGCGGCGTCTGCCCGGCCGGCTCCCGCCAGCGCGCGACCCTTCTCCGAGTGCCAGAGGATCCGGGCTGGCGGTTGCTTGGCCCGTGCCGGGTTGGTGGCTCCACCGAGGGCGCCGAGCGCCTCTTGCCACTGCTCGCGCTCGTTGAAGTAGGCCGCCAGCGCCGCTGCGACCATGCTCACGCTCTCGGGCGCGGCCCGGCCGAAGCGCTTGACGTGTCGGGCAGCGAGACGCTCCGCCTCGGTGACTTCGTCCAGGGCGAGCATGCCGTACACCGCCGCTGCCATCGATTCGGCGGCGTGGGGGGCCTTGGGGTCCGCCTGCGCGACCTCGGCGGCCTTGGCCGCGGCGCTGCGCAGCTTGCCGGGGGCCTCGCCCGCCAACTCTCCGGCGTCATCCCGCCAGCGGTCGTCCAGGGCGACCAGATACGCGTACACCAGCCGGTCGGGTCGCTGGGCACCCGCGTACGCCTCTACCATCCCGGACACGACGCGGTCCGCTCCCTTGCAGCTCAGGTCCTCGCCCCGGGGAAGCCGCAGGTCACATCCACGCCAGGCCTTCACGAACGCGTCACCGGCCCGGGTGAAGAGGGCGACCTGTGCCTTCTCTGCTCCCTCGAGAGCCTTGGCCTGACCCAACAGCGCGCTGGCGTCTTCGATGTACTCGGCGCACTGCTGGAAGCACTTGCCGCCGCGCTTCGGGGCCGCGGCGTCGCCGAGTTCTTCGGGATGTTCCGCTGAGCCTTCCTCCGACTTCTCTTCGTTGGCAGGCGTATCGGCGGTTGGGCCCGTCGCGCCCCCGCAGCCAGCGCTGGTCAGAGCGGCAATCACGAGTGCGGCAGCGCGTGGGAGGAAGATGCGAAACAGAGAATCGTTCAACATCGGAATCGGCCCTCACGGGGAAACCGAGCCCCACCCGACGTGTCAGGCTCAGGCCGCTGCTATCGCACTTACGCCGTCGACCGACAAGTAGCTGTGCGCAGTGCGACATCCGTCGCCGCTACGGCCGCTGGGAGGCGAAAGCGATGGCCTCCGCGGCGACGGCCTTGCGTGCTCCGACCGCGCTCGTCCTCGTCGCGCCAGCTCTGGCGGGCTCCGCTACGGCCAGCGACCGGGATGAATCGTGTCCAGCGTGGACCTGACGTCGGGCGTGGATTTCAGAAGTCCATGGTGGTGGCAGCGGTCGCTGGACAGGATCTGCGCTCCTCGGGTGGCGGTCGTCCGCTCGCAAGGCCGTCGCCGCTGCGACCGCTGGGGCGCGAGAGCGATGGCCTATGCTGAGCCGGGGCGTCCGTTCAGG
>CAZSVU010000126.1:6556-20901 GCA_964610275.1 uncultured Polyangiaceae bacterium
CGGGGCGTCCGTTCAGGTCAGAACCCACGCTTCAAGTCAGAGGCAGACCCAGGGGCAGCCTTCGAAGTAGTACGGGTGGTACTCGCCGCCGCCAGTGACCAGGTTGTACACGATGGTCTGGCCCTCTGCGTTCCCGTTCTCGAAGTTGAGGTCGGCTCGTGGCGCCAGGAGCGTCCCCTGGAGGCTGAGGCCGCTCATGAATATCGTCTCGGCCTGAGGCATGTTGAAGATGACGTGCTGACTGTCCGTGCCGATGTAGCTGAACCCCATGTTCGTGATCGAGACGTCGGTTCCGATCACGTTGATGAGAACGGTGGACCCCTCGGGCACGGTGATCGACAGGCTGCTCGCCGCAGAGAGGGCTGAGGCATCCACCTCGAACGTGTTGATGTCCGGGTCGGTCCCCGTCAGCGTGAGCCCACCCCCGCCGCTCACGGTGCCGTTGGCAGGCGTCTCGGCCAGGGTGTCGCTCCAGTAGAGCATGTCGTTGGTGAGTTGCACGAAGTCGACCGGCGTGGCGTTCACCGCGCCACCCGTAGCGGTTATGCTGCCGCTCATCTCGCCGCCGAAAGCGATTGCGCCGTGCACCGTCCCCCCACTGACGGTGAGGTCGTTGCCAACGACCAAGGCATATTCATTCGCACCAAGAGTAGTGCCCGCCGCATTCACCGCATAGCCACCCGGCAGGACCGCGTTGTTCCCGACGTACATCCGGCCTTCCACGTCTGCGCCGGACGGAGCAGCATCGTTCAGCACGATCAGGTTTGCTCCTGCGATGGCCGACGGGATACACACCCACGGGCAGTCTTCGTCCGGGGGCGAGTAGCCGCCGGTGCCGCCGTCCGCCGTCGATCCGCCGGTGCCGGGATCTTGGGTGGTGCCGCCGGTGCCGGGATCTTCAGTGGCGCCGCCGAGACCGGGACTGGTCGTGCCGCCGGTGCCGGGATCTTCGGTGGCGCCGCCGGTGCCGGGATCTTGAGTCGCGCCGCCGGAGCCAGGATCGCCGGTGTCGCCGCCACCCGTGCCGGGATCGCCGGTGTCGCCGCCACCCGTGCCGGGATCATCGGTGCTGCCGCCGCCCGTGCCCGGATCTTCCGTCGTGCCAGTTCCGCCCACGCCCGGATCGCTCGTGCTGCCGGTTCCGCCGGCGCCCGGATCGTCCGTGCCACCGTCGACGCCGGGGTCGTACGTGGTGCCACCGTCGAGATCACCCGGGCCATCACTGGTGCCGCCGCCGCTGCCGTCTGACGTTCCGCCATCCAGTGTTCCGTCAGCGCCAGCATCGCCGGTGCCCTCGGGATCGCCGGTGCCGTCGGGGTCGCCGCTGAGACCGCCAGCGGTGCCGTCGGGGTTGGTCGGGTCGCCGCTACCTCCCGCATCGCCGGTGCCGCCTGCGTCGCCGGTCAGGTCAACGCCGTCCAAGATGGAAACGGAGTCATCCGCACCGTTGCCGTCGTTGGCTGAGTCGTCGTCACCCGATGGTGTCGAGTCTGCACCGGAGCTGCACGCGACCACGAGTGCAACCACCAACCACCAGTACCTAGTAATGAATGAACGACCCATCATCGGCTGCCCTCCGAGCAACGACCCCTAGCTTGTGCGGCACGAACGTCTATTGGAAAGTATAAGTCGTGCAGCGCAGTCACGACAGGGATCAAAGGGAGCGCGCGGGATATTACAAGCAATAAGATCAAGGGCCGAATAATCAGGAATTGCTTTCAAGGTCGCTGCATTCTGGGGAGCGAAGAAAAAGGTAGGTTTAGGTGCGCAAACCGACTGCCAACCACACTGCGACCGGAGCCGAAGCGCGGCGGGCGAATCACTCCCGTCTTTTCCCCGAAATCGTTAGTCGATGACACGGTGACAAGGTACGTGATTGTCCCACACCGTGGTCGACTCCGAGGGTGTGTCGAGCGCTCGACGCCTTCGCGCTGCGCTCGAAACGCAATGCGCGACACAGTGGGTAAGACGAACCAACGAGAGAAGGCAGCGCACACGGAACCCGCAGAAATACCAGCGCTGCACCTACATCGTCGGACAGGGTGTGTGAGGCGCCCACCCGAGAGTCATCGCGCGCTTCCGCGCTCGAGTTGTTCCAACGTGCGGCGAACCGCAGAGAGCGGTCCCGAGAGTTGAACGAGATCGGGTATCGGACGTTGTCTACAATTGCACGTGGGGCCCGGTTGCGACTGCGTGGACTCCACTGTCCCACATTCCCTGACATCTACAGTGCGACTGCTGGATTGACCCACGGAGGGTCCCCCCGCAGCCTCCGCCGGGCCGCAGACGACGTGTTGTCTTGCTCCCAGGAACGGCTTTGCCAGGAAACGCAGCATCTGTCGGGATGCCGGCTCCGGCTGCGACGATGCACTTGGGTGGCAGAGCCTTGCCGCCTGGTTTCGACCGACCCGGTGGCACAGGGGACACGGCTTCGAACGGGCCGGACGACGCGAGCTCAGCGACTCAGCAGTTTTCCGGTACATCTGGCAGCACACCTAATTGGTCTAGGATTGCCGTGACTCTGACGGCTTCCCGCCCGATGCGGCGCCCCGATCGGCGCGATTTTGCCGACGTTCCACCCGACGAAACCGCAGACCAGCTCGACGATCGGTGCGACGCGCGGCGGAACTGCGCGCCCCTTCACTTCCATCTGGAAATGCCGCCGGCACGCGCGGGGGCGGCACGCCGACTACTGCCGGCGCCTGCGACGACAGCTCCGAAGGCACCCGAGCCCGCGTTGGCCGGCGCGACGGACCAGGCCGTCATGCCTTTCAGGGTCGCCCCTGGGTCCGCCTCCAATCGGATGCCGCGCGGCCGAAACGTGCGACCTGCGTGGCTTTGAGGTACGGTCACAGTGGGCCCGGGCTCGAGCTTCAGGAACCTTCGTCCGGTGACTAGGCGATCACCAAACCGGATCCATCCGACGTAGGAGAGACTTCGATGCGATACTTCTGGGCACTGGTGGTTGGGTTCGGCTGCGCGGTCGCCATGGCTTCCTGCTCCGGCGACGACGGTGAGGGCGACGGTGGAGGGGACTCGGACGGTCCGGATGGCTTCGGAGGTTCGTACAGCGGCTTGGGCGGCAGCACCGCGTTGAGCCTCGGCGGTACCACGTCCTCGAGCGGTGGAGGATCGGCCAACGCGCCCGGGCGCTCGGACGCGCCGTGCACCGAAGTGCAGTACGAAGCACGGGTCACTCCGATCAACCTCATCTTCGTTTGGGACAAGTCCGGGAGCATGGGGGATGGAAACGCGGGAGACAACCTCGCCACCCGGTGGATTCCGGCCCGCGACGGACTCGGCGCCTTCCTGGCGGATCCGGGTTCCAGTGAGTTGCAGGCCTCCCTCAAGTTCTTCCCCGTGGATGGGTCGCTCGAATACACGTGTGACATCAACCACTACCTGACACCGGACGTTCCACTGATGCCGCTGGAATCGAATACGGCGTTCATGGAGGCGATCAACGCGACCACGCCCGCAGGCGGCACTCCGACGTACCCCGCATTGCAGGGCGCGGTGATCTACGCGCGACAAGTGTGGGAGCAGAATCGGGACCAGATATCGGTGATCGTACTGGTGACGGACGGTCGACCCGAGTTCCTGCTTCCGGATGGCACCATGGGGCCAGGCTGCGAGAACAACGACATCACCGGAGTGACGCAGGCGGCCCGGGACGCGTACCAGGGGACCCCACCGATCCCGGTCTACGTGTTCGGCATCGGGCCCGATCTCCTCTCCCTGCACAGCATCGCGTCTGCCGGCGGCACTGGGCTCGCGACCATCATTTCTGACACGAGCGATCCCCAGGCCACTCGTGACCTGTTTCTCTCGACCCTGGAGCAGATCCGTGCGCAGTACGTCGCGTGTAACCTTCGCATTCCCGAAGTCCCGGCGGGTGAGCCGGCGCTGGACTTCGACGAGATCAACGTCAACTTCATTACCGGCGGAGGGCAGTTGCAGGAGCTTCTCTACGATGCGGACTGCGCGCAGGGCACTGGGTGGCAGTACCCGGGTGACAATCGAGAAAACCCGGGTTGGATCGAGCTCTGTCCAGATCTGTGCGCTAGCGTGCAATCGGACGCACAAGCGGAGCTCGAGATACAGGTTGGGTGTGTCACGCGGAGCGTCTACTGAGTGCGTTGCACCCGCACCCGGGGGTCCTCGCGTGAAGATTCACTGCCCCCTGACCGCGGTCGGCGGACACTAATGAGGTGGTGGATGAGGGGACCGTGGAATGGAGTTGATTAATTCCAGTGAAGTTGAATTCGCTGGAGCACGTTCCATGTCGGGTTCTGGCGCCCGCCGGGCCGGAAGCACTCGGGTCGGGGCGGTCAGACGAAATCTCGGGAACTTATCGGAGAATCAGGGCAGAATTAACTGTATCTTAGGAGGTACGCATGCGGATCTCTAGCTCGCGTCGGTGGCTCGGTGTGGTGCGACAGTTCACTGTCCCTGCACTTTTCGTGGCCGCCTGCGTGTCCGCTCCTGCGCCCCCGGACAGCATGGACTTCGGCGGCGGGGGGGCCGGATCCGACCCAGACGCCAGCATCGGAGAGGGTGGGGAATCCGCCAGCAGCGGTGGGCGTGTCGGTCTGGACGCTGGGCTCGGCGGAGCCGGATCGAACTGCCCCGCGGGCCAGAGCGACTGCGGCGGCGAGTGCGTGAACCTCACCAGCAACAACTCTCACTGCGGCGAGTGCGACAACGACTGTGGTTCAGGGTCGCTGTGCGTGAGTGGTGCCTGCAGCTGCCCTGCGGGCCAGACCCACTGCGATGGCGAGTGCGTGGACACGTTGAACAACAATGCGCACTGTGGGGCCTGCGACAATCCGTGCCTCGCGTCGACGTGCCAGGACGGCGTGTGCATCTGCGGTGGCGGCACGACGCTGTGCGGCAGCCGGTGCGTGGACGTCCGCACTGCGTTGGACAACTGCGGTGCTTGCAACAACGTCTGTGACTACCTCCGCGAGGGCTGCGTGGGTGGGGTCTGCACATGCTATCCGGAGTTCACGAACTGCGATGGCGTTTGCGCTGACCTGCAGTCAGATCCCGAGCACTGCGGTGCGTGCGGCAATGCGTGCGACGAAGGTGACTTCTGCTCGCTGGGAGCGTGCGGTGGGGACTGCGCTCCGGGACTGACCCAGTGTGGCCTGGGTTGCTTCGACCTGATGACCGACGTGACCAACTGCGGGGCCTGCGGCAGTTCTTGTAGCCGGTTCCGCATCTGCCTGGATGGAGCCTGCACGTGTGAAGAGGGACTGACTCTCTGCGGCACCGATTGCGTCGATCTGCAGCTCCGCTTCGACAACTGTGGCGCGTGCGGCAACTCGTGCGTGGCCGGTCAGAACTGCGTGGATGGTGCCTGCAGCTGCAGTGATGGGGAGACCAACTGCGGTGGCAGCTGTGTGGACACGCTTACCAACAACGTCCACTGCGGCGGCTGCAACAACGCGTGCACCGGCGGCCGAACCTGCGTCGATGGCGCCTGCGAATGCCCCACTGGCCAGACGTTCTGCAATAGTATTTGCACTGACGTGCAGACCGACGACGCGAACTGTGGTGGCTGCGACGTCGTGTGCAGCGGCGGACGAGTCTGCGTTTCCGGAGCTTGCGAGTGTGCAGCCGGGGAAGCCCTCTGCACGGATGTCTGCGCAGATTTGCAGACCGACATCGACCACTGTGGCGACTGCGACACGGCGTGCTCATTGGGCGCGTGTGTCGACGGGGTTTGCCAGACCGGTGGCATGGGCGGAACCGGCTCGGGCGGAGCTGGTTCGGGTGGTAGTGGCACTGGCGGCAGCGGCACCGGCGGCAGCGGCACCGGTGGCAGCGGTACCGGCGGCAGCGGCACCGGCGGCAGCGGCACCGGCGGCAGCGGCACCGGCGGCAGCGGTACCGGCGGCAGCGGCACCGGCGGCAGTGGCACCGGCGGCAGCAGCACCGGGCATTGCCTGGATGGCTGGCTGGGCGACTCCTGTGACACGTGCAGTGTCCAGACTCAAGACGACCGACTTGAATGCATCCTGATTCTCAACTGCGTCGTCGAGAACGACTGTGCATACGCGAGTTGCGCGAGCCCACAAGACGCTGCTTGCGGCCACAACACGCTTGGGCTCGGCATGGCCGGCTACCAGTATGCCCAGCCCGTGTACGACTGCATGTGCAACTGACGCCGGCATCCCGACTTCGCGGACGGCGACTGCGGGGATGCCCTTGTAGCTCCGATGTAGGGCAAAGTAGCACCCCGCTCAAGCGTTTCATCGGCACAATGCGAAACGATTCCAGTGCGGCCAGCGCCGGACTTGGTATCGTTGCGAAATAGAGTACGCGCGGGCGTTGTCGCCCGCGCGCGAGCGCCGTCCGGGAAAGCGGAGCGTACTTGGGGCAGAATACTTGTTGGAGGACTCGGATGCGACTTAGGTCTCTACGCGCTTGGCTGGTGGCGGTTTACGCCTCGGCACTCGTTGCCTGCCTGGCCGGAGCGTGCGTGTCAGCGGAGAAGAACACGCCTCCGTTGGAGGGAGTCGGAGGAACCCCCGCTGACGACCCCGACGCCGGAGACCCGGGCGGCTCCAGCGCGGACGGTTCCGGAGGCGTGGTCGTCGATCCCGGAACCGGAGGAGACCCCGGCACCGGAGGCTCGGACAATCCGTGCGGATCCGGCCAAGCGCTGTGCGGCGGGATATGTGTGGACGTGCGCATCAACAACGCGCACTGCGGGGCTTGCGGCAATGCGTGCGACCCTGGCTCCGAATGCGCCAACGGGGTCTGCGGCTGCATGGGCGGACTCACCACGTGCGGCGGCGAATGCGTCGATACGCTCACCGACAACAATCATTGTGGCGGTTGCAGCAGTCCCTGCCTGGGCTCCACCTGCCAGAACGGCGTCTGCGTCTGTGAGGGCGGAGACCTGGAGTGCAGCGGCGTGTGCACCGACGTGACCAGTGACCTCGACAACTGCGGCGCCTGCGGAATCGCCTGCGATTCCATCACCCAGGAATGCGTCGCCGGCACCTGCGTCTGTGAGAGCGGTTTGACCGCATGCGGGGCGGTGTGCACCGACCTGCTGACGGATCCAGACAACTGCGGCGCGTGTGCCAACGCGTGTGCCCTGACCGACGCTTGTTCGCTCGGCGCCTGTGTGGCCGCCTGCGCGGCGGGGCAAACGATGTGCTCCCGCAGTTGCGTCGAGATCATGACCGACGACTTCAATTGTGGAGGGTGCGGCACCATCTGCGGTCAGAACGAGGTCTGCGAGGGGGGCCTGTGCGTGTGCGCTCCCGGCATGACGGACTGCGGGGGACAGTGCGTCAATACCCTGATTCGCTTTGACCATTGCGGAGCGTGCGGCAATTCGTGCGTGGCCGGCCAGACCTGCGAGGGCGGCGCGTGCGTCTGCCCGGGTGGACAACTGGCCTGCGGGACCACCTGCGTCGACGCCATGACGAGCAACCTGCACTGCGGAGCCTGCGACAACCCGTGCACGGGCGGGCAGACTTGTGTGGCTGGGATTTGCGGATGTGGGGCAGGCGCGGCCTACTGCGACGGCAGCTGCATCGACGTTACCTCGGACCCAAGCAACTGCGGGGGCTGCGGGATCCTGTGTTCCAGCGGCCAGAGTTGCACGGCCGGCGTCTGTGAGTGCAGCGCCACCTCCACGGTCTGCGGCGACGTGTGCGTGGAGCTGATGACCGACGCTGAGCACTGCGGGGCTTGCGACAATGCCTGCGGTCCGGGCGAGGGATGCTTTGACGGCGTGTGCGACTGCCCCGGCGACGCAAACATCTGCGGTGACGTTTGTGTGGACCTGATGACCAGCGCCGAGCACTGCGGAGTCTGCGACAGTCCCTGTCCCACCCCGCGAGCGTGCGTCGCCGGAGATTGCGTGTGCCCGACGGCCGGCAACATCTGGTGTGATCCCGACTGCGCCGATCCACAGCTGGACTGGCGCTACTGCGGCAACTGTGAAACCGAGTGCGTGGGAGGCCAGGAGTGCGTCGCCGGCGTGTGCGGCTGCAGCGGGGGCCTCACGGCATGTCCGGAAGGCTGCATCGACACCACCATCGATTTTGCCAACTGCGGTGCTTGTGGCGCGACCTGCCAGCCGGGGCAGAGCTGTATCGCCGGAGCGTGCACCTGTACCAATACGGCGCTCACGCTCTGCGGCACTGCGTGCGTCGACGTGCTGACCGACGAAGCGAACTGCGGCGTCTGCGGTCTGGCGTGCGGCACCGGACAGACCTGCGAGGCCGGCGTCTGCGAATGCCCGGCGGGCATGACCTGGTGCGATCCGGTTTGCGCGGACACCGACGTGGACGCAGCGAACTGCGGCGAATGCGGCAATGTGTGCGCGACCGATCGCATTTGTGACGATGGACTCTGCTCCACGGGCAGCGGTGGCCCCTGCGATGGGATCTGCGACGATCCCACGGTGCAGGCCTCCGGTGGGCAGTCCGGCGAGCTCGGTGTGGGTGAGATCTGCCGCGAGCTGACCAGCGGAATGGCCGGCGGGGGCTGTTCATCCATGAGCAACCGAGTCCTCTCGGTCAATGGAACAGTTGTGAGCCCCTCCGCCCAAGGCGAATGCGACCCCTTCCCCCTGACCACGCGCAATGGGGGCTTCTGCTTCCACGTCACTGCCGGCGGGAACAGCTTCGCCGCCTACTACTGGTGGTGACCCTAGCCGAGGTGTGACGCTGGCCTGCGCGGCGACGGGCTTGCGTGCTCGGACCGCGCTCGTCCTCGGCGCGCGACAGCTGCGCGACGCTGGTACGGTCAGCGACCAGGATGAACGGCGTCCGGCGAGGACCTGCTGCCACCTGACCGGCCATAGCCCGCCCGGTAGCCAGGCCCCCCCCTCCAAGGGCCCGGCAACCTGAAGGCGGGCGGCGCTTTCCTCAATCGCGCGCAGTGTACGCCCACGGGTTTCAGGGCGGCGCCCGCCCGCGGCTCATGGGCTGCTACGGCTTCGCCGAGTGCGTCGCGCCGGCCGCGGGGGATGAGGCCAGGGGGGTCGAGTCTTTCGCGCCGCAGTTGCCCTCACTGATTCGCGACCCGATGCGTCATGCCCGCCGAGGCAGGCACGCTACGTATGGTTTCGATTGCACTCTAATATATTCACGTATAGTTTAGAGTTATGTCTAAATTGAGCAGATCCAGGCGCGGAGCCAAGGAAACGCCATCGGGGCGATTTCATTGGGTTTCTCGGCGACTGGAGACACCCGTCGAGGCCGACCTGGACAAGAAGATGGTCTTCGTTGCCGGACCGCGACAGTGCGGAAAGACGGCGCTGGCCAGGCGGATTCTGGGGCGCCGTGCTGGAGCCTACTTCAGCTGGGATGTCGCGGAGCACCGCAAGGCCCTGCGAGACGGTCTGCTGCCCGCGGACGCGCCCCTGTGGGTGTTCGACGAGCTACACAAGCTTCGCACCTGGCGCAACTGGCTCAAGGGCATCTACGACCTACACGGCGACGAGCACGAGATCCTGGTGACGGGCAGCGGTCGCCTGGACGCGTTCCGGCGTGGTGGCGACTCGCTGCAAGGCCGGTACTTCCTGCATCGCATGCATCCGTTCACGCTCTCCGAGCTGTGTGGAGTGGCGGCGGAAGTTGACCCAGACACCCTGGGTAGACTGGAGACCGGCGCACCCCAGGGTGCTGCCGAGCAGTTGCGTGCCCTGTCGAGGCTGGGAGGGTTTCCCGAGCCGTTGCTCGGCGCGTCCGACCGCGATGCAGCGCGCTGGCGACTGTCGTACGGCGCTCGCCTGATTCGGGAGGATCTGCGCGACCTGGAGGCCATCCGCGATCTCGATCGGGTCGAGCTCCTGTTCGACCGGTTGCCGGATCTGGTGGGATCCCTCTTGAGCGTGAACGCGCTACGCGGGGATCTGGAAGTCGCCTTCGAGACGGTCGCAGCCTGGCTCAGCGCGCTGGAACGGTTGTATGCAGTGTTCCGTGTCGCGCCGTACGGGCCTCCGCGCATCAAGGCGGTCAAGAAATCGCAGAAGATCTACTTCTGGGATCCTGCTCGGGTGCCGGAGCCGGGCGCCAGGGCAGAGAACCTCGTGTTGCTTCACCTGCTCAGGCTGGTCCACTACCTGGAAGACGCACACGGCGAGCGGGCCGAGCTCCGATTCTTCCGCGACGCGGCCGGGCACGAAGTCGACGCCGTGATCCTTCGGCGGCGTCGACCGTGGATGGCCGTCGAGGTCAAGCTCGACGATCGCCCGCTCGACCGCAGCCTGCGCTACCTGGTGCAGCGCGTGGACATCCCGTGGGCGTTCCAGGTCAGCTTGCACGGCACGGTGGATCGGCGCATCCCCGACGCCGGCCGCCATGGCGTCAGGCTGGTTCCGGCCACGCGGTTTCTGGCGAACCTACCGTGAGTGGGGTGGCCGACTCGTCCGGCGACGCGCGCATCGACCTGCGTTCCTGCGCTCGCAAGCCCGTCGCCGCTCCGGCCGCTGGGAGGCTCTGCCTAGCTCCCCATCGCCGAATCGAGCCCCGTCTGGGCGTGTTCGCGGATGCCGGTGGAGTGGGGGGCGTAGCCAAGGACCTCTTTGAAGACGTGCAGCTTGGATCGGTCCGGATAGCTCGCTAGCGCCCTTCCAGCCATGTTGCTCAAGCGTCGACCGCCACCTCGCGAGCCAGACTCCCTGTTACCCGCTCACTGGAGCCCTCGCTTGGACGGATCACTCATGCTGGCAGCGGGCCAGGCACGGACGATCCCGCTCAGCCAGAAGCTGCCGCCGAGCACGCCGCCGACGACGATCGGCGCGGTGACCAGATCTGGCGCGGCCACCACGTCGACGGTCGCACCAGCGGTGCGAATAAGGGCCGTGTAGTAGCGCGCCCCGGTGATCGGGTTCCGCCGCTCCTCGGTCGCCAGCACATGACCTTCGGAGATGGGCGCAAGAAGAAGCGTCGCTCGGCATACCGGCGCGTCAGCATGTAGCAGCGGCCCGCGACTACGGGTCGAGGCACAGACATCCGGCTGTCTGATCGTCACCGGGCGGGTTCAGTTGCGCGGAATCGACTAATTCGGCACGGCCCGCTGACCCGGAGGCAGAACAGCCGATGTCCTGCCAGGTGTGGCACAGATGACTCCGGGACGGCGGCTAGGGCAGGGACGGCGGTTAGGGCAATTGAGACAACAGCGTCCGCGCGGGCACCACCGTGGGCTCGTTTCGGTCGAAGCAACTCGCGCGGACGAAGGGTAGATCCATGACGGCCTGCACGGCGTAGGGAGCCTTGACCTGCTTCTGGAAGTGGGGGAGGGCCCGGCTGAGCTGGGTCTCACTCTGCTTGACCTCGATCAGGATCCAGGGCTGGTCGTCGCGGACCACCAGGAAGTCGACCTCGCGCTTGAGCTTGTCCCGCAGGTAGTGCAGCGAAAACTCGCCCAGACCCACATCGGTCCACGTTTCGACGGCCTTGAGCAGGTGGCAGGCGAAGAAGGTCTCGGCGCGCTTCCCAGGGTCTTTCACGCCACTCCAGTCGTACAGAAAGAACTTTGGCTCCTTGCGCAGAGACTTGGCCACATTGCGAAACCAGGGCCGAACCAGGAAGCCATGGTGCAGCACGCACAGGGCTCGGACCCACCGCCGCATCGTGTCGACGGAAACGTTGACCTGCCGAGCGAGCGACGAGTAGCTGAGCTGATCGCCGGAACGCTCACACAGCAATGCGACGAGGATCTCCAGCTGTCCGAGTTCCTGAATTCGGGTGAGGTCGCGTACGTCCTCGCGCACCAGTTGTTGCCGGCGCAGACGTTGCCACCGATTCGAGAATCGCGCGCTACGCTGGATGAAGGGCTCAGGAAAACCGCCCCATGACCACAGGGCATCGAACCGGCCGGAAGCGAGCGGCTGAGGAGGGCGGATCAGCTCTTCGGTCCGCTGTCGGTTGACCAACTCTCCCACGCTCAGTGCGTGCATTCGGTAGATGAAGTAGCGCCCCATCAGACTGTCCCCGCCACGGCGGTAGGCATCCAGGCGCGAGCTGCCGGTCACCAGGATCCCAAGGCGGTCCGCATGGCGATCGAAGAGACCCTTGAGAAACGTCTTCCAGCGTGCGTACTTGTGGATCTCATCGAACACGACGACCTGGCGCTGCTCGGACAGCGCGTCGACGCCGATGTGCTGGGCGACTCGCGCCGGACCCTGGGTGATCAACCTGCGGTCGTCCTGGTCGTCCCAGTTGAGGTAGACCAGCCCCGGAGTGAGCGCGCGGCAGGTGGTGGTCTTGCCCACCTGTCGCGGACCGGAAACGAAGGCCATCTGTCGGTAATTCTGAAAGTGCTGCCTCAGAACGTGGTCCTGGAGTCGGGGCACCAGCCGCATAGGACCATCATACGCATCATCGTAAAATGGTCCAGACCAAAATACGGCATATCGTAAAATGGTCCACCCGCCCGCCCGTCGCCGGGTGCCTAGCTTCCCAGCGCCAGGTCGAGGCCCGTCTGGGCGCGGTCGCGGATGCCGGTGGCGTGGTGGGCGTAGCCGAGGACCTCTTTGAAGACGACCTCGGCGGCGCGGAGGTGGCCGGCGGCGAGGAGGGCGTTGGCCAGCTTGAGCGAGAGCTCGAGGAAGGCCTCGTCGTCTTCCCCGAGTAGGAGGCGCCAGCGGGCGACCTGCACGGCACGCTGGTAGTGGACCAGACCCGCGGTTTCCTCGTCCGTCCAGGCGCAGGCGGCGTCTCCGGCTGCAGTGAGCAACTCGAACGCTTCCTGATCGAGACCCGCCTCGTGCGCGTGGTGGGCTCGTCGGAATATCGAGTGGCGGGTGTCACCGAGCTCGGTCAGCAAACGCGCGTGCAGCTTGGATCGGTCCGGAATCGGAAGAATACTGAGCACGGTGCTGGCGAGCGTGGGGTGGGCGGGGGAGAGGAGCCCATCAGCGGTCCTCCGCACGAAACCGGCCTCGATGAGTGCCTCGAGCAGGGCGGCGGGCGTGGTGCCTCCAGCGTGACGCTCCAGCTCGTCGGGGTGGACTTCTGCTCCCAGCGCGCACAGGACCTGCAGCAGGGGGGTGGCTGCATCGGGAAGCTGTTCGAGTCGCCGCGCGACGACTTCCTTCACTGGACGAGCGCCGGCGGTGCCTTCGGCGTAGCCGCGTACGGCCTGCGTGACGTGAAACGCGTTTCCGCCCGAGACTTCCACGATCCGGCGCGCCAGCAAGGCACGGTCGAAGGTGCCGCCCGAGAGCTGTGCTGCGAGCAGACCGCGAACCCGTGCGGCGTCGAGTGGGGATAGACGCACCACCGCGCGCTGCCGCCCGTTGGGCCAGAAGTCGGCATCCACGCCGAGCACGAGCTTGGCCTTCAGCTCGCCGATGCGGAGCGCCAGGTAGTGGACGAAGGACTGCGAAGCTCGGTCGTAGTCGAGCACGTCATCAGCCAGGACGCAGGTGCCTCGTGCTCCGCTGCCGGCAACGGTGAGCACCGCGAACGCAGCGGCCTGAATCAACGCCATGCGCTCCGGGCGCGGCGCGGGAGCCGCTCCCGTCGGGAGGCCGAACAACAGCAGCAGTCCAATCAGGTGCTCAGCGCCGATGCCGAGCCGCTCTGCGGCCCTGCGCACCCCATCGATCGCGGCAGGGCGGACGCCAATCCCGAGCAGGCCACCCACCATCTGGCGGACGGGGTACCAGGGGCGCCGTGCGAGGCGCGGGTCCCGTCGCATTCGATGGACCTCGTAGTCCAGGGACTCGGCGGCGTCTCCAACGGCAGTGAGCAGCGTGGTCCGTCCGCTGCCTGGTTCACCCACGATCTCGAGCAACGCCTTGTTACCGAGCAAGAAGCTCCCCGCTGCCTCGACCTCAGTCACGCGTTCAGCCGCGCCGCTCAGAGCTCGCTGAATGAGCGCGACCGGGTCCACGGCGTCGCGCCCGGCCAGCGTTTGGGACGCGGGATCGACGCTGCCGCGCGACGAACGGGGCACGGCACTCGCGGCGGCGTGACCGTGCAGGCTGCACAGTCCGGTGTCGGGGTCGAGTGGGCGGGTGCAGGCCTGGCAGTTCAGGCGGTGCGGTCCGAGTGCGACCGTCGCGCAACTCGGTGAGGACGTACGTCTCGCCCACCCTCATGCCGACCAGGTTGTGCTCCCACACGTCGGGCTCCCGCGCGAGATCCGTCTGGCACACGGGGCAACTCGGCAGAGTGCCGTAGAACGCGTTCTTGCACGACGGGCAGAGCTTCATCGGACTTTCGGGTTCAGCGCTCGCTGGGGCGTACGGTGCACACACCACCACACCCGCTCTGGGCTCGGTATCGAGGATACCTAGTGCAGTGTCCGATAAGTAGTGACCTGAAATCGCTAGCCACCGCGTTTCTCGTGCTCTCACGGTC
>CAZSVU010000127.1:0-20728 GCA_964610275.1 uncultured Polyangiaceae bacterium
CCCTCCCCTTCCCCCTCGCTCCCGGAATCAGAGCTGCCACAGGCCGCCAGCGCGATCGTGGCGGCCAGGATCGAACTCAACGTCAGACTGCGTGCCATACTGTCCATCCTCCCTTCAAACGCGGGTCCAGCAACTTCCATGGCCTGGTCAGCAGCTCGGCGAGAGCCCAGCGTTCAGAATTCGCCACCCCAGCCCCGTCGTCACTCGCAAGCTGGCGGCTCATCGGCAAAGACCTCGGAACAATCGACGCCCTGGGCAGGCGATTGCAGGGTGTGGTCGACGAAGCCGTCGGGCAGACAGTCGTCATAGAACTCCCAGCAATCTCCCGACGGGCTCAGCGCGTGGGTCACGACTAGCTCGCACATGGTCCCCGAGATGTGGCAGCCCGCTGGCTCGTCGCGCCAGACGCATCCGAGCGTCGGGTCGAGGCGGCCTGCGAGCACGGTCCAGCAGAAGGCATCCTGCTCGCACGCGTCCAGCGACAGGCTCTTGCAGTACTCGCAGTCGACCTCGTCACACGACACGCCCCATTCGGCCACCAGCGCCAAGTCGAGCAGCGGCGACAGCTGCGCATAGGTACCGTTGAAGTGCAAGTCCGGAACCAAGTGTCCGCGGTACGTGACGACTGCCCCCCGCGCCTCGGCGTAGGCCACCAGACAGTCCATCTGCGACTCCAACTCGGCTCCAGCAACCGACTCGTCCAGGCTGAAGTACCAGCTGACTTCGCGATTGGGCTGCTGCTCGATCTGAACGCACTGAAGCTCCGAAGCCGGGCAGGGCGCAACGCCACTCGCCCGCCGTGGCAGCATAGCCAGGCAGGAATCATTGCCCGCACCAGCCGCTCCGCCGTCGGATACGCTTTCACCGCCGCCGCCCGCGGCCCCTCCCGCTCCGCTGCTCCCGACGGTGGGATTCGACTCGCCGCCGGCAGCATACTCGCCACCACTGCCCGAGGCGCCACCCCCTTCAGCGCGACCTGCGCTGCCCATCGACTGGCCTCCTCCGGCAACATTCTCGCCACCGCTGCCCGACGCGCCGCCCCCTTCAGCGCGACCTGCGCTGCCGGAGGTTCCACCGCGTGCGGGGCGGCCGCCCTCGCCGGTCGATGCACCAGCGCCGGCGCTGCCAGCCTCCGCACCGCGTCCGGAGGCACCCGCTGAGACGCGTCCGCCGTCCTCACCCATCGGGACAGCGCCAGCGCTCCCTCCCGCACCCGCCGTCACTGCCTCCGTGTCGGAGCTGGACCCACCGCACGCGCTCACCGCCGCTAGGCCGGCCACCGCCAGCGGCATCCAATTCGATCTGGCTCGCATCACCCTCTCCCCGGGCCGAAGCTTCGACCTTCCTTCTCCGCGATCCTCCACCCGAAGTCTACGCGGTCTCCCGGGTTCGAGCAAGGTGCGCCCGGGGTCCATGAACGAGCGTCATCGACGGACTTCCGACCAGGCCGCATTGGTCCAGAACCCCCGTCAGTATCGAGGTTCTCACGTGCCCGGATTCGGGCGGTCCTGCAAACGCGTTCCGTGCGGTTCCCCTGGATCCAATAACCACCCTTCATGGTCGTGCCGGCTAGCACGCTCGATTTGCGTGGCGGACGGCATCGTCTCCTGTTCCTGGTATCATTGCGGGGAGGGGCGTCCTCACAGTGTGGCGTCCACACCAGACAACGGGGCACGGGAAGATCCTGCAATGATAAAGGCATTCGAGGGATGGAGACTCTTCGCAACGGTCGCGCTGTGCGGAGCACTGTGGGGAGGAGCGTGCGCCAGCGACTCTGACGGTGGTGCTCCAGCGGAGGCGGATGCCGGAAGCGCGGGAGACGGTGCAGGAGGCTCAGGCCCGGCGAATGCAGGGGGAGCCAGCGGACACGCCGGGGACGAGCAGGCACTGGCCGGGACCAGCGGCCGGGACAACGACGGCGGTGCGCCCCCCCTGTGCTACGTCGAGGTGGCGGGGGCTCCCGCAGCTCTCGAGGCGGCCGACGACGGCCCACGCTACCCAACGTTTGCCTGGAGCGGTGACGGTCTTGTCGGCGTGGCACCTGGGCCCGAAGGGCAGGGCTACAACGTCTTCCAGCTCACGGTCAACGGCACGCTCGCACACCCCGCCCAGATCCTCTGGCCCGAGGAGCAGCCGATGGAGGGGGTTCACCTGGCCGTATCCGGCGACGTGCTGGCCATGGTGGACTTGGCCCTGGACGTGGAAACTGGTCGCCCCTACTGCCGGCTCGCACTTGCACGGCTGGGCGATCCGACGGCGGTGTACCCTCCCACGCGATTCAGCGATCCACCGGACCCAGACAGCATCTTGAACGAGGCGTTGGCATGCGACGTGACAGCGCTTGATGACGGCTTCCTGGTGGTGTGGCATCAATTCGTCAGCAGCACGTCGGACGCCTCGGCCTTCTTTGCCCAGGCTTTCGATCGAGAGGGTGGCGAGGTTGGGGATCGACTCACATTGAACACGAGCAACGAGCTTGCCGGCGAGTTCTCGGTCACTTCGGACGGGACTCGTGCTGTCGCGGTCCTGCAGACCGCCAGGAGTGGGCAGTCCGAGCTCGTCTTCATTGAAGGCGGCGAGCTGCGCTCCACGGCGCTGGACACTCGGGTCGGGGGGTTCGCAACCCTGGCGCCCGCGCACGACGGATTCATCGCCAGAAACGGGGGCACGTTCTCGGTGCTCGATCCAGAAGGTCGCCTGGTCGCGGGTCCCATCGAACTGGCTACGTCGACGCAGCTGGCGCCGCTGGACGACGGGTATGTTTTCGTCGCCAACGAGGAGTATCTGATCGCCAGAACCCTCACGGCCGACCTCGGCGCTCCATCCGCTCCTACCACCATCAGTGACAATCGTCTGGCGCGGAGTCTGCAGCTCGTGTCCGCTCCTGACGGGAGCCACACGGTCCTGCTCTACGTTGACGACCACCAGCTGCACGTGGCCAGATTGGCGTGCTCGGACACCATGCCTCCGCCGCTCGGACCGCCTGCGTGTCCAGAGCAGTCCGCGGTGACTCCCCTGGACGACGGTTGCTCGGATCCCGTTTGCCACGTGCTGGTGCGGCTGGACTACCTCACCCTGGGTCTCCGCGGTTGGGCCGTGACGGGCGGAGCCGCCAGTCCCGTTGCCGGTGACGCAGCGACCGACGCAGCTCGCGCCGTCTTCTCCGAGCACGGAGACTACCCGGACATCACCCTGAGCGGTCCCGAAGCCGGCCTGTTTACCGCCAATGTCTCCCCCTTGGATTTCGGTGCGTTTGCACTCGTTGGCGAGGAGAGCGGACAGGTGGTTGCGGCTGGCAGCATCGTCTGGTCCGGCACGGGCCAGTACTGGGTTCCCGCACAATGGAGCGATCCAGGTGATTTGGCGTGCGGCCCCAGTGCGGTCGAGCCCGAAGCGACGTACCTGGATCCGAGCCGATGCGACTCCGACGAGGAGCCAGCGTCGACGACGGTCGAGGGCGCCCTGGACGTCGTCTTGCGTTCAAACCTCGCCGCCCACGTCGCTAGCCAGGGCTCGTTTTCCGCCCACGCGTATCTCTACACGCCCTCGGTGGGGGCGTGCTCGCCGCAGAACGCCGAGTACCTGGTCGTATTGACACGCGTGCAGTAGCGCCAGGGGCTGAATGACGGTGGACTGCAGGTGCGGCGCTGACTGCAACCGCGATTGAGTTCGTAGCACTGGGGCACTGCGGTTCCACCTCGTGCCTGATTCGCCCCAACCGGCACTGTGGCGCGTCGGCAATTCGAATGCAGTTCTCCGGGTGGCGCTCGCTCACCGCGCCGCAGTGGGGTCAGTCACCTGTCCGGAGAAAAGGAGCAGGCCGGTGCTATCGCGTATGAAGAACAGGAACGGACGATCCACCGTCACGGTGATCTCGTCCGGAGGCGGCAAGATGACCGACGAGTCTCGATTGACGATCACCGCGGTTGCAGCAGCAGCTTCAGTGCCAGCTTCGTCCACGATGATCTGCGCCTGGTGGAGGACGTCTTCGATGTGCAGGTTGCCCGATGGATTCATGCCGGTAAGATCGGCGAGCGCGCCGTCGAAGGCATCAATCATTCCCAGTTGCTGCAGCGGCTCCTTGAGCGAGGCGGTGCCCCAGGAGAAGCGGAACTTGGGCAGGGTGAGCCTGACCCTCATGGGCGAGATCGATGCGCGCGCCTGAGCCAGCCACTCATCGTTCATGGCCGCCCGGATTTCGCCAAATCGGCCGGATGCGGGGAGCACCACCGTCAGGGCCAGCTGGTCCCAAGCATAAGGCAAATCGACCAGCTGATACCCATCGCCTTCGGAGTAGGGCAGGTCTCGGGCCTGATACATCATTTCCGCCCGCACTTCCGCACCGGAAAGATCGTAGAACGGCCCATCGGATGTGGCGTTGGCATCGAACGGCTCACTCCAGCTTGCGTGAAAATAGAGCGCATTGGTGAGCACCAACCTGGTTTCGCTACTCAGTCCGTTGGGGCCGATCAAGTCGGCGATCCTGCCGTCGGTCTGGTAGGCGACCCAGCCGTTGATGGTCTGGCGGCACGCTTCAGGATCTTGGATGAAGTCGAGCAACTTCACGCCGGCGTCGTAGTGGACGGCCAGGGTGTCCAGGAACGGATCCAAGAAGACATAATCACGCTGCGCCCAGGTGGCGTTCACCAAGCGTAGCGTGACGCCCAAATCGACTCCTTGAATCTCGTACGAATCATGATTGCGTGATTCCAGATCGAGGGACAGCCGGTTGTTGGCTGCATGAAACGTTTCGTCCGGAAGCTCATTGTGCAGGACAGCCGACATCTGCGCTGCGGTGTCGTTGCGAGCGCCCGCGTAGGTCATGGCCAGCGCGACCGCGACACTGACCGGCGAGAAGACGAAGTTCGCGTCATTCCGAGTGAGCGCGGCGAACACGTCGAGCCCGAAATCATTGGTGCCCGAAATGAACGACTGGTAGTCGGCCTCCGCCACGGCCGGTGACCTGCTCCGGGACAAGGCCGAGCGTGCCTCCTGGATCTCGGGCGCGCTGGCCGGGCCGGCGCCAGCCGCACCCTCCTCGCTCTCGCCCGACGTGCCCGAGCAGGCAGCGAACCCCAGGGCGATCAACCATCCCAGCGCCACACCCGCGTACGACTTGGTCCCCAGCGTCATGACCGCGCCTCCCTGTCAGCTGTCTGGTACCTTCGATCACAGCCCAAAGCAATCCGCGTGCCAGCAGCGATACGAGCAACTGCCCGCGTATCCGAGGGATGCGGGTCCCTGCCTGCGGCTAGTCCCTGGCACAAGGACGGGCGTGTGTGCCAGCTGTGCCAGCCAGCATGCTAGCGAGGTGATTGGGAGCCCACACCGCTCGCCGCGGGCTGCGCCCGCGCAAGGTATCTACCCCGGGGGTCCCCCACCGCAGGTCTGCGCGGTATGCGGTGCACGCGGCCGAAAAATGGCTCGCCACGTTGATGGTTCTGTCGGGACGCCGCTCGTGAGGCCACGGCGCAAGGTGCCTGCGAGCGCCTGTCGGAGCCATCGCGGTTCTACTCGGACAGTGGGTGCGCACCGTTGTCGGTGAGTACGTGAAACGCTGTCCAGCACCAGCGGTCGGGTTCGAGCCGAGCCGCGACGCGCAGGACAAACTCGACGCTCTCTGGGAGAAGTCCAAGTAGGGTCCTTTCACTCCGGTCCGCCTCCAACGTCCCCGCAAGACCCCTGCCAGCTCCGCTTGGTTCGGGGCGGGACTGTCCCGACGGCTGGGCCGTGTGCCAGCAGCGCGACAGGGCCGCAGGGCAGCGGGATGTGGCGAGTCGGGGGCCCCACTCGAACGAGAAGGCAAACAGAATCAGCTGCGGCGTGCCGTGGGGCGCCTGAAGGGTGACATAGAATGTCAAGGCACGCTCCGGAGAGGGCAGACTCTCCGCTCAGCCGATGGTACACCGTAGTCGCCGATGACAGATTGCCGCCTGGACGCCGCCGAGACCCAAAAATCCGTGAGTCACATCGACCGGGTTCTCTCGCGCCGTCGTTCGCGCTACGAAGAGAGCCCCCTCCCCCTTCCGTTCGACGACGAAGTGCCAGCCGTGAAGCAGCCGCGATTCCACTTGTCGACCATGGATGCCGTGGACTGGTTGCGGACTCTGCCGGACGCGAGCGTCGATCTCGTGATCACTGATCCCGCCTACGAGTCGCTGGAGAAGCATCGCGCGGTGGGAACCACAACCCGCCTGAAGCACAGCAAAGCGTCCAGCAACGACTGGTTCACGATATTTCCAAATTCCCGCTTCGGGGACCTGCTGCGCGAAGTGCACCGCGTGTTGCGGAGAAATCGCCATTTCTACCTATTCTGTGATCAGGAAACGATGTTTGTTGCCAAGCCTGAAGCCGAGCAGGCTGGATTCCGATTCTGGAAGCCGCTCATCTGGGACAAGCAGAAGATTGGTATGGGGTACCACTACCGGTCCCGGTACGAGCTCATCCTCTTCTTCGAGAAAGGCAAGCTGAAGCTGAACGACCTGGCGGTCCCCGACATCATCAGCCAGCCGCGCGTCCACCGTGGCTATCCAGCCGAGAAGCCTCCCGAGGTGTCCGAAGTGCTCATTCGCCAAAGCACCAGGGCGGGAATGCTCGTAGTGGACCCGTTCATGGGATCAGGCTCTGTGGGCGTCGCGGCGGCACGACTTGGCCGCGATTTCATGGGAACCGACATCTGCGCCGAGGCAGTCGATGTGGGTGGAGAACGTATCGCGGCTTCAGGAGCAAAGCGCGCACGCCGTTCGCTGTGTGCGACCGGAAGGAAGCCGTGACCGGAGGCGAGTACAAGAAGCTGGTGGGCCGGTACATCGTATCGGCGTATGGCTCCCGCAGGATCGAGGTGTATGATGAAGTCAACATGGGGACCTCGATCATCGGCAAGCAGCGCCGCATCGATCTCTTTGTGATGCAGACATCGACGAACCAGGTACTGGGAATCGAATGCAAGTACCAGGATTCGGCGGGAACGGTTGACGAGAAGATCCCCTATGCCCTTCGCGATCTGGAGGCCATGCGATTGCCGGGGTGCATCGCGTACGCCGGAAGCGGCTTCTCGGAAGGAGTACTGCATCTCCTACAAAGCTCCGAGTACGCGGCCTACTGTCTTCCGGACGCAGCTAGCCCGGAGCCGATCCCGCGCAAGGCCGGTACCTCAATCGATAGCGGGACGTGGCAACTCGACCACATCCTGGCGATCACCTTCGGCTGGTGGGACGTGTTGCTCGCCTCGAAGAAACCCCTCTCCCCCGCGGGAGGCTGACCGTACGGAGTTGGATCGCGACGAGGGGCTGCCTCGCCTCGACATCGTTGCCCGCAGGGGTGGCGACGGAAAGGTGGAGGTGCCGTTTCACCGTGGCCTGGTTCGTCCCCCTGATTGGCCAGAGTGGGTGGACCAACCGGCCTTCGCGGGATAGCCTGTCGGCGTAAGGCATGCCCGGCGCCCGACCAGCCACTCGAGGACATCGAGAAGCGACGGGTACGTGTTCTATACGTCGACCTCGAGTACTCACACAGGCAAGCCCGCGCGCCGAACAGGCCTCGTCGTTCGCTCGTTGGCGTGCTCTGGGACCGCTATGGCCTCGCGGCGTGCACCCCGACATCGACGCCGCCACCACGTTGCAGAACGACATGCACGCGTTCGTGGAGGGCCGGCTGGAGCAGGCGGGGTGCGAGTGCCACTGACGCACCTATTTCCAGGCCAGGGTCGACACGAGGCGGCGAGGAGCCCACAGGCAAGCCGCGTCATGGCGGCCCGGAATCCCCGGATTCCGACGGTCCATCAGGTCGAAACCGGACACGGCCCGTGACGCTCAATGGCATGAACGTTGCGTTACACCAACCAGGAGGGAATGCATGGCACAACCTGACACGGTCTTGGCGGGCATGCTCGTTGCGACAGTCTCGTTCGCGGGCGCGTGCTCAACCAACGCCACGCCTCCCGCCGGCGCGGCCGGAGGCAGCTTCGACAGCGCATCCGACCCTCAGCCAATCGCCGTAGTATCGGCGGAGCGAACTGCCTCGGGGCCCTTCCAAGCGTCGGGTTGGGCCGAGGAGTTCGGGTTCCCCGCCGAGGCTGACTTGCTGCTCACCCTCGATGTGCTTCCCGGGCTCTATTTGCGATCGTGCTCCAACGCTACCCGGTTCGCCAAGGCCAGCGGAGAGCCGTGGCGCAACGACACGCCTGCCCCCGGCACGGGGGCATACTACCTCGGCTCCGAGTACATGCCGAACGAGATGGTTAGCGGCCCGTGGTGTGACCTGATGGTGTGCACGCCGTTCCCTGAGTCGCTGGTCTTCAATACTTGGGACATCGTGGAAACCGGTCGCAGGACCCCTCCCGCGGACCTTGCCGGCACTGCCGGTGCAGCGGGTGCGACGGGTGCGACGCCTGACCCGACTGGAGGGGAAGGCGGCGTCGCTGAGCCGGCAGGCGAACTGGTTCCAGTCGTTGAGCCAGTCTACGTGGAGGGCCCGTTCACGTTCACTGCCACCTACTACACAGATCCCGCTTGTGAGTCCGAACCCCACGTGACCGGTCCGCTGCTCGTAGACATCGAGTGACGCAGGCGGGGGCGAGAGGTCAAAGTAGTCGACATCGCTCATCAGACGTCGACCGCCGCGTGGATGCTAGACTCGCCGTCGTCGTGCTGATTCGAACGACCACAGTCACTGGCGAGTCGCAGATCAGCCTCACTCGGGGTCCGGCATCTGCCTGCACTGCTCAAGGTCGTTGGCATCGGCGTGCCAGTAGCAGTCCCACTTTCCCTCGGTGGGCTTGCCCACGTGGAGACAATTGTGCAGACCGCGGCCTTTCGACCGCGCGGAACGCGATCGCTCCTCAGGAAATCGCGCGGCAGATCCAAGACCAGGCGCTCGCCGGCCTCAACGGCCACCCCGCGATCTTCGGGGTCGCAGTCCCACGGTTTCTGACGACCGTCTCCAGGTATAGCGATACGTCTATTGCTGCTCCCTGCTCAACATCCAGATTGGCTTGCCAGCAACAGCCGGCGGGGCCTACGTCCCGGTCACCAGGCAGTCCCCGGCGAGGCAAACCGGCATATCGAACGCCTCTTGACACAGGGAAGCCGCCGAGTCGGCCGAAGAGTCTCCGTTGAACCAACCCGACTGGAGCGACCAGATACCGTCGGTCGAGGCGCGGGTGGCGGTGGTGCGCAAGGCCTGGAAGGAGGCCGCGGACGAAGCCGTCGTCACACCAAGCGCCGCTGATCTCGTGGGCTCGGAGTACCAGCTCTACGAAGCCACAGGCTTCAAGGCGCTGCCAGACACGACGGTGGTGCTGGGCTTCGCGAACGACGGCGGGGTGCCCATCGTGGGGATCCATGCGGGCTGCAACGCCATGTGGGCCAATTTCCGCCTCTGGGGCAAACGTCTGCACCTCGTCGGCGAACTAACCCGCACGCTCGTGGGATGTATGCCCGAGCGCTTTCGACAAGACGACGCGCTCGCCGCCTTCCTGTCCAGCCGACCGACGATCTGGGCGCAAGGACCGCGGCTGACGCTGCGCACGGCGAAGGTGAAGCTCCGTTTTCTGGACCGCCAGGTCGCCGACCCGGACCGAAGCGTCGTGGGCACCCGATGGACCATAAGCATGGTCTTCCACGCCATGGGCGGACATGGATACGACTGGAAGGGCAAAGTGCCGTGGTTTCAGCTCCACTCGGCGGGGGTCTTCCGACTCTTCAGCGGATGCACGCAGGTGGAAGGCGAATGGCGAAGCGTTCGCGATGAGTACCTGTTCCACATCACGCGCGATTCCCGCACCGAGTATCCCGCGCGCTACCTCGAGGAACCGGATCGGACGATCCGTAGCTTCTTCGATGGTCCGCCCGTCATCATCACGACGAAGCATGGCGGCCTCACGTTGGAGCGCGGTGAGTCTGGCCTACACGCCGGTGAGTCCATCACGCACTCCCACGAGAAGTGAGCAGCTTGGACCGGGAACTGCTCCAGGCAGAGTCCTGCTCCGGGTCTCGATCTCTCACGCTTTCTGCGACGCAACCGAGCTGTTCGCCACCGCCAGGCGGACGAATTCTGTCGGGAACTCGACTCACGGCTAGCTTTCGCTGGCCAACAGCTCGGCGGAGCTGCGCCGCTGCACGCTGGTTCCCATTCGCGCTGATTTTCCGCCCAGCTCAAGTTGCCGCCCCCACCGGTCCGAAAGCCGGTTTCGCAAACCCCCCAACGTGACCGCGACGGTGGCGGCCACAGCCTTCGCGGTCAAGACCGACACCCATGCGCTTGACCCAGATCCTGCGGCGCGAAACCATGCGTCGTAGCTGGAGGAAGCAGAGGATGACGACGGCTTGGTGCAAGCGCCGGATTCTGCTCGGTGTCGGGGGCCTACTCGCCATGGCTTGCTCCGAGGATACGGACGTGGACGCAGGCGCAACCGGGGATCCTGACGCAGGCAGCGACGCAGGCGGAGACGGAAGCGGAGATGGAGACGCGGCGACGACCTGCGTGACCGAAGGCTCGTGTGATCCGGCAACCTGCGCGAGCGGCGCCTGCTTCGACGAGAATCGTTGCGCTTCGGACCAGGTCAGTTACTGGGGAGCCGAATGGCATGAGTATGGGCAAGATGTCGCGATCGGTCCGAGTGGTGAGCGCATCTTGGTCGGTCAGACCAATCTGACCGGTGCAACAGACGGCGATCGGGATCTGTTCATTGCCAAGCTGAATCCGGACGGTAGCGAGGTGTGGTCATCCCAGTGGGGCACGCCCGGAACCCGCGAATACGCCTTCGCAGTGGTTGTGGACGCCTCGGGCAACAGCTACTTCACCGGTGCCAGCGAAGGCGCTCTGGACGGTCAACCGAACCAGGGTAGCCGCGACGTGGCGGTGGTGAAGGTGGCACCGGACGGCGCGCGTCAGTGGACGTTGCTCTTCGGGACTGCGGGGGGAGACACCGGTCAGGGCCTGGCTCTCGACAGTTCCGGAAATCTGCTCGTCGCCGGCCAGTGGGGATACGACTACGACGCGGAAGTGAGCCAGCCGTTCGTCGCCACCGTTAGCCTGGACGGCGTGCTGCTCGATGTCACGCCCGTCGAGCTCGGCGCCTACTCACAGGCGAGCACCATCAAGCTGGATCCCGACGGCAACATCGTGATCGCAGGCGATATCGTGCACACGTTCCCCACCGGCAACCTGTATGCGCAGAAGCGCTCCCCGGATGGACAGGTGCTCTGGACGCTCGAGTGGGGTTCGGAGGAGAACGACTGGCCGGGAGCCGTCGCGATCGATGGCCAAGGCACGATCTTCGTAGCCGGCACGACGGCCGGCGCCCTCGAAGGCAACCCGGACCCAGGAACCGGCAACTGGAGCGCCTTTGTCTCCCAGATCAGTTCCGAGGGCGAGCTCGGCTGGACCCACGTCTACAACAACGACGTGGACACCCGCGGAGCGGACATCGCGCTCGCCGCCAACGGCGACCTGCTTCTCCTCGGCAGCGTATTGGGTGAGCTCACCCTCGGCAGCGACTCACTGGGCGCCGACATCTTCTTCATGCGTCTGTGTCCGGACGGCACAAGGAAGACGGTACAACAGTGGGGCCTCGGCGATGACGACTGGGCCACTGGCATTGCCGAGACGCCCGAAGGGCACGTCGTGCTTGTCGGCTATGCTCGCCGCGACCCGGATCTGGGCGGAGGATCACACTACAACGATGCTTTCGTGATTACGGTGTCTCCGGAGTAGGTCAGCGAGATATCGCTCCAGCGAATCGGGTCCCGGGCAGTGTCCCCGGCTGGTGGAGGACGCCCTCCGTCTCGGCAACCCGGGGTCCTTGGGCGGGATTCTCCCGCTCGGGCTCTTGCTACACGCCTTGGTCAGTCTTCCCGGAAACCAGCGTGCAGCGTCGCTGGACGCAAAGCGCCCGCCAACCCCCTTCGCCCGACTGATTCGGGGCGCACCCGCCGCACGGATCCTGGCACTCCCCGCGTACTGCGGAGACACCTGACTGCTCCGGAGCCGTCGGGTCGTCTTTGTGACGAGCGTAGCTTCTCGGGCAGAAGCAGCAGGCCTCCGAGGGTCTCGGTACCTGGTCCACCACGCAGTCTAGATGGGCTCCGCACTCGCGCGATGTCCGAGGTGCCGGAAGGACCGTCGGCGGAACCTCCACGGGTTCCTGTGGCTTGGTGCGCCAGGCGGGGGGGCTTCGTCTGCCTTCTGGCGGAACGATGGGCACCGCAGGGTGGGGCGGGATCATGATCGTCAGATCCACCCGCTGGTGCTTCAGGTTCGGGCGTATTGACCCGGCCGGCCGCGCCGTCTCGTGCAACCTGAAGGAGATGAGCGCTTCCGACACGCCGTGGCGTACGAGTTCAGCGCGCACGACGAGCGCACGTTCCCTCGCCCGCTCGCGTTCGGCTTCACGGTCCCGGTACGGCAGTACCCAGGCGATGAGGTCGATACCGGCGTAGGGGCCGCGGATGGGATATGGCGAGGCGAAGAAGTCGAGCCACCACTGAGTAGTCGGAGGGGGCTCGAGTCGGTCCGGGCAGAACGGCAGCCTGAAGGTCCGGTACCGGATATCGTTCCAGTAACGCACCCTCAGGAGGCGGGGACAGCCGTAAATAGGCTTGCCGTCGGGACACATCTCTCCGACCTCGTCCGGACAGTCGTCGAGTTCATCGGGGATAGCGTCGTTGTCCTGGTCGTCGAGGTTGCACGGAAGCTCTTCAGACGGGGCGCTTGCGAGCTCATCTCGGGAGCCTGTCACCGCCGCAGGCGGAGTCGTCCCCGTGACGCTGGGCGGCGGCGCAGCGCAGGCCACCGCCGCGACTAGCATCGGTAGCGCACGTCCTGCCGTGATTCCGCGCCGCCAAACCGTCACGGCACACTCCTGGCGCAACGGAAGCCGTCGGAAATGTACTGACTCGTCGGCGTGACGGGGAAGCGCTCGGCCACTCGAACGGCAAGGGCGGCAGTGGACCAGAATCCACCTCGCATCACTCGGTCGGAGGCAGTGGAAAGGTTTGCGCAGTCCGAGCACCCCGTCTGCACGCTCCCGTACCCGCCGATCCAATCCAGCACCCACTCATACATGCTGCCAGCCAGGTCCGCGTGCCCCCAGCGGCCGTTGCCAGCGGAATAGCTACCCACCAAGACAAACGGGGAGTCGTCGGTCCCGCCGTAGCTCGCCGGCAGCGGCTCCGTCACCTCGTTGCCCCATGGGTAGACGCGATTCTCCTCCCCGCCAGCGGCAGCGTACTCCCACTCGGCCTCGGTCGGTAGCCGTCCTCCGTCCCAGATGCAAAACGCGAACGCCTCGTACCAGTTCACGCAGTTCATCGGGTACTGCTCGTTCCCTTCGGCCGTCGGTGTCCACGTTTCGTTGGTCGCGTGGCACGCGATGTTGTCGACGAGTCCGGCCTGGTCGGCAGGCAAGTTCGTGTTCCACGCGCTGTCCCACCCGCTTCCACCTATCAGCGGGTGGGCTCCGCTACCCGCCGCGGGTGGACTCGCCTGAGTGCCAGCGCCAGCCTCGACGAACACGCGGAACCTCCCAACTGTCACCTCGTACTTGTCGAGGTAGAAGGCGCTCAACGTGACTGCATGTTCGGGTTTCTCGATTGGCGAGCAGCCCGGATCGGTAGGACAGCCCTCGATGCAGCCGCTGCAAGTCTCCGTACCCCGGCCCATCAGAAACGAGCCCCCCGGTAGCAAGATGCTCGTGCAGCAACTCTCGCCGTTGCATTCCATGCCGGCTGAGTCGGAGCAGGACTGCTCTGCAATTCCGAGATAGCCCGCGCCACCCGACCCGCCACTGCCGCCTTCGGCGCCGCTGCCTCCTCCACCGCTCGTTCCCGTCGAGTTGGCCACGCCACCTTGGCCGTCTCCACCGGTGCCCGTGCCACCGCCACTCGCCGCCGGGGTGCCAGAGCCGCTCCCGGTGTCGTTGCCGCAGGCCGCAACCGCGCCCGCGGCCACAGCCACCAGAACCGCAACTACCCGTTTGCTTGCCATGTCGCCCACCCTTGGCAGGGAGTGTACCCCTGCCACCACGGCGCCGCTACGGGACCTAGAGGGTGACGGTTTCGCCGCCAGGAAGTCCAGCACGCGACGCAACGAGCGCAGCTCACGATCGGTCACGTTCGAGCTCGACCCTCCCTACCCGTGGCACCGACTCCCTGGATTGGGAGCGCGTGACTCGGCCGTAGTGCGAGCTTCACGTATCCCGCTCTCCGGAAGCAGGAGCCGACGAGTGATGTGCCGTAGGCGGGCGTGAATCGTGGCACTCGTCCGCGGATCACGGAGGCCCTGACCCGGGCTCCAGCGGTGGGTCTATCAGCTTGATGTCGGCGCGCGATCTGGGAAGTCGAGATCCTTTCCCGGGGCCAAGGGTGTCCTCTCCGCGAAGCACGCGGCTCTCGGTTGCGATCCGTTTCGGGGGTATCTGATGCCAACGGTGGAGAGCATGTTCGACCGCCTCGGCACGCCGTCGTGCGAGGTCGGCGGCGTTGCAAGCCTCGTGCACATCGGCGTAGGCCGTCACGGACACGCCGAAACGGGGGTACTTCAGCGCGAACTTCGCCATTTCTTTCAACACGGGATGGCTGCGCGGTTCAATTCGAGCCCTGCGCTGGACAAACGTTACGGACTGGGAAAATCCTGCGGGGCAATCCCGCGAACGATAGCGCCACGCGCCCGCCTCACACTGAACGACGCCGCACTGGCCTCCCTTGGGCAGGGTCGTCCCATCCTCGTACCAGTGTCCCGTTCGGAAACACTCCGATTTCGCGCCCCGCTTGCAGAACACTCGGCCGCGAAAACACCCGCAGATCTGCTCGCCGGCCTGAAACGTCTCGCGCGCGGTGTATCTCTTCCCGTTGTACGCACACTTCCTATCTAGGCCTTCAAAGGTGACACCGGGCAGATCACCGGTATCCGCACTGTCTGGTGCGCCCCGCCGCCGACGCGAAACCTCGCATTCGACGACGACTTCGCGCCCGCACAGAGGATGATACCGGTACCAGACCCGGCTGCTTTCGGTTTTCTGGGTATTGCGTTGTGTGGTTGTTCAACCGGTCACGACCGCATCAAGGGCTCGGCCAGCGGGTCCCGATTCCAGCGGTGGTACAGACCTGTGGTGGCGCGGGCCGGGTTGTCGCCGTGCCCCTGCTTGGAGGGCTGCACCATGACTATCAGTTGGCGGCGTGACGCGGCCGAATGAACGCGGTAGCCATGACAGGTCTCGCACTGACGGTGCGTGTCCAACCCAGCGACGGGTGCACCGGCTGCCGCGGGCCTGCTGGACTTCGCGCAACGCTCCGGGTAGACATGGCTCATGTGCATCTTGGGAATAGAGTGGCTCGAGGAGCTATGCCTGCTGTCGGGCTTGGCTACCACGTGCGGATTGCTTGGTTGTAGCGGAAGTGGTGCGAGCAGCGCAGCCGGAGCGAATGCCAGTACGGGTCAGGTTACGCTGGAGGACCTGCCGACGGAGTACGCGGAGGCGTACTGCTCTTGGCTCTATCGGTGCTGTCCGAGCGAGCAGCTCGCACACTTTGCAGACGCTCCCATCGCGTTCACCGGCAACACTGAGGACGAGTGCAGAACCAACATGGCGGCGTTGCTTACGCTGGCGGTACCGGAAATAACGGAATCTGAATCACAGGGCCGTTCACGCTACAGTCCTGCTGGCGCTGCGACGTGCATCCAACAGGCCCGGGCATCGTGTGTTGACATAGGCCAGGCATGCACCGACATTATCGTACCCCTCGTGCCGACTGGCGGCGCATGTTCGGCGGACAGCGAATGCGTCGATCAGCCATGCATTGGAGAAACTGGCGACGCGGACGGAGCGTGCGGGCCGCTGCAACCCCTGGGTGCGCCGTGCGGGGGGGGCGACGACTGCGCTTCGGGACGCTGCTACGGCTCGACGTGCGGTAACCAGCTCCCGGACGGGCAAGCGTGTCAGGAGGACAACGTCTGTGTTTCGCAATACTGTGACTTCGAAGCGGGTGAATGCGCCCCTGTTCCCTACGCCGGCGCCTGTGACATCTAGCCGCTGCGGCCCTGCCATTTCGCACAGCTTTGGCACTGTCCACGGGAAGCCGCTGCAAGTCACCGGGCATCTGCGATTCCGAGGCGGCAGACGCCATCCGGTTCGCCAGTCTCAACGGAACCCGGTGCCTGCACCGCTACTCAGCCGCCGTGACGGGTCGGTCCAGTCCGCATTGGCACCGTCGGATCGAGACAATGCGGTGGCGGACAGGAAACCGCGAGTGATGCTGGTGAGAGGGTTGGTCTTTGCCTGCTGGTTTGGATGCTGGCGGCCGCGGACCGACCGGAACTGTAGCTGCGGCGCTCTTGCCAAGTGGGCGGAGGTGGACGACGGGGTGTCCGCAGTCTCGGAAGAGACTGTCTCGTTCCACGGTCGCGAGGCGATTCCTGCGTCAGAGATTCCGCCCTCCGTTTCAGACGCGAATTCTGGGGCGTGTCGACATCGAGATACACCGACGCCAGGCGTTGTATCTTTGTGATTCCCCTGGCGCGGCGTAAGCGTCTCAGAACGGACGCTCCATGGGCCGACTACCTTTGCGTGTAGCCGGGCGTGGCGGAGCTGAGCGCAAGTTCGCTGCTGCTTGGGGGCACGGACTGCGCCGGGGAGGGGCCGGTTGGGGCGGGGCTGCGTCAGAGCGGCGGGGGGGCGGAACCGACCCGATCGGAGCTCGGGGGCGGTTTCCACTTGTGGGGCAGTAGCTCGTCGAGCTGATCCGGAGGGTGGTCCTCGATGCGGTCGAGCACGTCGGTGAAGTACGCTTGCGGATCCACGCCGGCTGCCTTGCAGCACGCAGTCATGGTGTACAGCGCCGCGATGCATTCCCCGGCGGCGGTGTTGCCGACGGTCAGGTAGTTTTTTCTGCCCACGGCAACGACCCTTAGGAGCCGCTCCGATCGGTTATTCGTCGGCGGTATCTTTGGATTCGTCAGGAACCGTGTCCTGTCCGCAAGCGTGTGGAGCGCCCCATTTCCCGCATTTTTACCCCCAAGAGGCGGCAGGGCGCCGAGTCGGCGCCCCCCGTGCCTGAGCTGCTAGGGGGTGGCGACGGGCTGGCGGGGGGCAACTGGATGGGCCGCACCAAACGGGTGAGGCGGAGCCAAACGGCTGCCGTTGACCGCAGTTCGGAAGCAGGTCGCGGTGGAGCGTGTGTCGTGAGCGCTCGGCCTCGGGCTACGCAGCGGCCGCTACCGCGAGCGCCTGTTGGAAGTTCCACGGCAACCAGGCGTCCGGGTTCGCGCTGACCTGATCGGCGTTCTCCATCAACGCCTGCAGGTAGTCGACCGGGTTGGCCGCGCACAACTCGCAGGTATGAATGAGACTCATGTAGACGTCGCCGACGTGAGCGCCGCGCTCCGTCCGATAGTACATGGAATTTTTCCGGTGAACGATGGCACGCTTGAGCACTCGCTCCACGGCGTTGTTGTCCAATGGAGCTCCGGCAACTCGCAGAAACTGGGTCAACTCGTGCCAGTGCTTCTGCATGTACTGGATGGCGTCACCGAGCGTTGAATTGGGCTCGACCTTCTTCTCCGCGAACTGCGCCTTGAACCACTTTTCCAGCTCAGCCATGAGCGGTGCGCTGTGCTTCTGATGCCACGCGAGGCGCTGTTCGGGCGACAGGCACTGTTGTCGTGCCAGCTGGTCGTAGTGGTAGACGTCACGCAGTGTTTCCAGCACGTGGCGGCACTCGTCGGGGAACTTCGGTTCGACATCGACGAAGGAACGTCGCCCGTGGCTCAGGCAATTGCAGAGGATGGTCTCGAACTCCTTGGGTAGGTTTCGCGACAGCCCGTCGCACATCTGCAACGGGGGATCGAGATCGGCAGCTCGGCGGCGCAGCACGTCGGCAAGATTCTCGCCGGCGTGCTGGTGTCCGCTGAAGAACAGTGCGATGCGGATTCCGTCCTTGACCGCGAGGATGCCCGACGTGAACGTCCCGGTGCGGCCCGGTTTGCAGTCGGACTCGTCCGGCAGCACTGAGGTGTCACCTGGCCATCGCACCGGCCCGAGCAGCCGGACGTAGGTGTCGTCGTTGTGGATCAGCGATGCCTGGGCGGCTTGGCGAATCAGCTCTTGATAGGCGGCTTCAGGCCCGGCGATGCGAGCGGCAACGATCTGCCACTGGGTCGAGTGAGGCAGGGGGATACCGAGCGCTTCCTCCATCCGCGCCAGGCGGTAGAAGGGCATCCCAAAGCCGTACTTGAGCACTGCGATGAGCACCGCGGTGGTGACGTCGTACTTGTCCTCGCTCACGCCGTCGGGCGGGTCGGCTTTGAACACTTCGCCACAGCTGTTGCAGCGCAGCCGTTCCCGCTCGTACACCTGACCGATGATCGGCGCCTGCCCGCGGATGCGCACCAACTTGGCCGGCGGTAGCGCGTACAACTTGCCGCGCTCGCAGCGTGGGCAGGCATCGCCCGCATGCAACGAGGGGTGCGACACCGGCACGTGCTCGCCACCGCGGTAGCTCGCGGCTGGCCTACGTCCGTGCCCCTTGCGCTTGGGCTTCTCCTTCGGGCCGGTGTTGCTGTCGCTGCTGCCTGCGCCGGACGCCGGCTCGTCTGAGGTGGCCTCGGACGATGAAGACGCCTGGCTGTCGACGCTGTCCTGGCCGCACACGTGGCGGGTCTTCTCGCTGCGCACGCCGAAGGCCACCTTGCGCAACCGTCTTATGGTCGCGCCCTTCTGCTCCAGCTCGAGCGACAGCACGCCGAGCATTCGCACTCCGGCGCGAAGCTTGTCGCGCTCTGCATTGGTCAGGTTGGCCTCGTCGAGGATTTGCTCCAGTTCCGCGACGTCAATCTCGACGACCTTGGGCTGACGCTCCGTCATGCGAGCCTCGCCAACCGCTGCCGGAAGTCGCGTACCAGCGGCAGACCCAGCACCTGCTTCTTGGAGCGATTCTGCTCCCAGGTGGGGGCGTCCTTGCCGCGTCCGGTGGTCATGCCGAGCACGACCCAGTTGGCCGCACGGTAGCAGGTCCCCTTGTTGCGCTCGGGATCGACGAACGTTTCCACGAAGCAGATCGGGTGGTCATAGAGGCGCTCCCAGTCGCGGGACAGGTTGCGCGCCATGTAGCCCAGCAGGTGGGAGGCCAGATGCGGCACCTTCACCCAAGGCAAGATCAGGAACCGGCTGTTGTAGGCGAGCAGTCGCAGATTCTGGCGACGTGCGGCCAGCGGCCACTCGATGAACCGATCCCGCGGTCCCAGATGTCGGGGCGCTGAAGACCACGTGAAGCACGCGACCGGGCGCTCCTGGGCGTAGACCAGATACTTGAGGTGCTCACCCACCGGCTGCGTGTAGCGCAGGTAGTGGTGCGTCTCGATGAGGCTGCAGCACAGCTGCTCCTCCTCGGTCCGGCGCACCTGGCGCACTACCAGCGGACCGAGCTCGGCCAGGGTGCAGTGCAGGGGGGTAGAGTCGAGCTCTACCGTTGCCGGACGGCCGCGCGTCAGGAATGGATTCGGCGGAGCGTAACGTCGCTCGGGCAGTTGGATGTGCCCGGCTCGATGCAGGGCCAGCATCAGGCCGCGGCACACCATGTCGCGCAGTGCGCCGTTGCTCTGCCGCCAGTCCCACGCTTCGCACAGCTTCTGGCTCAGCGCCCGTCGGCTGGCGCTGGGATGCTGACTGATCAGCTCCCGAATGAACTCGACGTCGGTGTCGGTGACCACTCGCCCGCGGTGTCGCAGCACTTCCTGCATGCTCTGCGAGTGCCACAGCGTGAGATGGAACGCAAGATAAAAGTGCTGCCGACTGCAGCGCGGCTCACACGGTCGGGGTCACGCTGCGCCACACCGGCGCGGCCCGGGCCGCTTTCGGATCTCCCCCGAACAGCAGCACACTCAACTCGTGCGCCTGCACGCTCGCGGCCGCGCGGCTGTCATTCGGCGATGGCCAGCTGCGGAACTTACCCTGGGACAATCGTTTGTGGCACAGCCAGAATCCCTGGCCGTCGTACACCAGAATTTTCACGGCGGTACCGCGACGATTCCGGAACACGTACGCCGCGCCACACATGGGGTCCTCCGCCAACTGCTCGCGGCATTGGCGTGCGATCCCATCGATGCCGCGCCGGAAGTCCGCAGGCTCGATGGCTACCAGCACGCGCATCTGCGGTGTGATCTGGATCACGCGCCCCGGCTCCAAAACTCGCGCACCAGTCCACACAGGTCCAGCTCGTCGCTGCCGGCCAGCCGCAGCGTCAGCTTCTGCCCGTCAGACGCGATCAGCTCCACCACGGGACCAGTCGGGGATGGCGCCGACAGCGCCAACGCTGGCCCAAGCTCGACGAACGTCGCGCCGCGAGCCTTCACTGAGCGCCGCTGGCGCGTCACCCCTTGTGCGCTGACACGGGCGCTGAGCGAGTCGTAGTTGACCCTCAGGCCCTGGGCGGTCGCGTACACCCCGTGCTTGCGCGCCAGCTCCACCGCCGCGCTCCAGAGCCGCTCCGGCATCCGCCCCCGTTTCTCACGCGTCTCACGCCAGTGCTCGATGCGCTGCCTGACCTGCTCCATACGCGCCGTGGGCGTAGCTCTCTGCTTCCGGCTCATGGACCGACCTCCCGGGGTAGCTGTTTCTGCTCGCCCCGGACGCTACTGCCCGGCTGGCGTGGGAGTCACGCACGCCTGCCGAAAGGACACTGAAGATCCTGCGGGAAGCAGACGCGACGTAAGCGTCTCAGAACGGACGCTCCAT
>CAZSVU010000128.1:0-20574 GCA_964610275.1 uncultured Polyangiaceae bacterium
TGGGCTTTTCCTTCCTGCCCCGGCGGCGGGGCTCACCGAGCCCCGGCCCCGACGCGGGGGCAGGGAGACACTGGCTGCTCGAAGTCAGCCTGCCGTCCCACCGCCGCCCATCGCGCGCGCACCGCCGCTGCAGGCGTAGTGCCAGCGCAGCTGGCGCGCGCCTGCTTCACGCCGTCGCCGACCCCGACCCCGCCACCCGACCCCGCCACGGGCACGGTCGCCGCCACGGTCGCCGGATCCCGATCCGGCCCCGGTCCCCGTCCCGGACGCGCACTGCGAATTTGTGCGCGTCGCCACCGCCACGTCTCCGCCCCACTCAACTCAGCGAGGTTGCTCCATCTTCTTCACCCCGCCCGGCCCAAACTCCGAGCAAGGGTGCTGTACCGCGCGGAGGTCACCGGCGGCGTTCAGTCACTCAGTCGCCCGCTCTCCGGGGGGCCCAGGTAGGTGGTCCGGACGCTGCCGGTCTCGACCACGATCTTCTGCAGCACGACGCCCGGATCCACCATCCAGTACTTGAGGACGTGTGCACCGGGCTCGTCGAGCGTGTGCGTGGTTGCGGTCCGGGGACGACGTACAGGGCGGGGTGCTGGACCACCGGGACGTCCGCCCACCAGTACCAGGGGGAGACACCGATCCGCTCTGATAGATCATACACACCGAAGATTGTGCCGCGCTGGTCACTGCCCGCGATGACGAGGGCCTGCTCGACGCCCTCAAGCGGGACCTCCACCACGTCGATCTGGAATTTCTCCCAGCGCCCTTCCAGCGCGGACACGTCGATCTTGCCAGCCTCGGCCAACCCGTCGATGAGCGTGCTGTGGCCGACCGTGCCGACCAGGATGGCCCGGTCCAGCGTGCCCGGATCGTCGAGGAGCACCTCCGGTTGGGTCGTGGTGACGCGTTCGAAGTCGGCGCTCAGATCGCCAACGGCGCGGGCTACCCCGGGATGGTCGTTGCTCGCCAGCACGAGCGGGGCGGGATCGTTCTGGGTGAAGAGCGGGAAATGCCCCGGGAGATCCACCGAGGTAACGTACGCGTTCATGTACGGGCCCAACGGGCCGAGCAGACCCTCCCCACCGGCCGAACCAGCGGCACCAGCGGCACCGGCGGCACCGGCGGCACCGTTCGCGCCCCCGAGGTCCGTCGGATCGACGTTGACCAGCGCGTGGCATCCAGTCCACGCCGACGCGGAGAGGGCCACAACGGCGAATCCCCTGCGCAATGCTGCCCCGCGTCGGCGCCTGACATGACGACGCCGGATGGGGCGGTGTTGGGACCGGCCGCAGCGCACGCGGAGCCATCGAGTTGGTGGGGCCATTCCTCGCCGGGCAGTATGCGGTCATCGCGGCCGGGCGAAAACCCCGGTGCCGTCGCCCAGGGTAGCAACCAGCGCACGCGGCCAGCCGACTGGGCGCAGCATCTCGCCGGTGTGCGCTGAATGGCCGATCGGCCTCACTGCACGACGGGCGACCATCCGAGCAGGAGCGTTCGTGCCAGGGCGTCCGCCACCAGCAACCCTCGCTCGGTGGGAACGACTCGATCGCGAACCGAGGTGACCAAACCCTCTTGGCACAGCCGGGCGAGGCGCGACGCGGCGGCCGCCGTGGGTTCCAGCGCAGAGCGGGCGAAGCCCAGCGAGGTCCGCAGTCCAAGGGCGACCTGCTCCCAGCGGAGTTGTTCATCGGAAAGGGTTTCGACGCCCTCGACCACAGCCTGCCCCGCTTCGATCCTGGCGCAGTATGCGGAGACCGACCTGACGTTTTGCCACCGCCGCCTGCCGTCGAAGGAGTGCGCGCTCGGCCCGAGACCGAGGTACGGCGTGTGATCCCAGTACTTGCCGTTGTGACGCGAGGCGAGCCCGTAGGAACGAGCGAAGTTGGACACCTCGTAGTGGACGTAGCCGTTTCGCTCGAGCACTTCGACGACAGCAATCAGTGCCGTTGCCTGCTCGTCCGCGTTCGGCAGCGTGCACTCGCCAGCGGCGACCTCGGCCGCCAGGGGCGTGCCTTGGTCCACGGTGAGCTCGTAGCACGAGAGATGCTCGGGCTGCAGGGTCAGGGCCTGCTGGATCGACTGGAGGCGTTGCGCCAACGCCTGCCCGGGCAGACCGTGGACGAGATCGAGGCTCACGTTCTGGAATCCAGCGGCCCGGATCGAGTCGAAGGCAGCGCGTGCTTGACGCGCGTCGTGGCGCCGGCCGAGCCACCGTAATTCGTCGGATCGGAATGACTGAACCCCGACGCTGATCCGGTTGAACCCGAGATTCCGCCAGCGGGCAGCGCGTTCGCGGGTCACGTCGGCCGGATTGACCTCCAGGGTGATCTCGGAGTCGGTGCCAATCCGGAAGTACCGCCAGAGCTTGTCCAGCAGCTTCGCTAGCGCATCGTCGGCCAGCAGACTCGGTGTGCCGCCGCCCACGTAGACCGTGTCGAACCGCGTCCAATCACCACGGTAGCGCCGGGCCTCTCCACCCGCCGCTTCGACCCAGCGGGAGACCCAGGGCGAGTTGGGCTCGGAGAAGAACCCACAGTAGTGGCACTTGGACCCACAGAAGGGGACGTGGACGTACAGGCCAGGGTGCGCGCTGGGCGACATGGGCGGTCAGTCGTCCTTGGTCTTGAGCACCGCCACGAACGCCTTCTGTGGCACCTCGACGTTGCCGACCATTTTCATCCGCTGCTTGCCGGCCTTCTGCTTCTCCAAGAGCTTACGCTTGCGGCTGATATCGCCCCCGTAGCACTTGGCGGTTACGTCCTTCCGGAAGGCAGGCACGGTCTCGCGGGCAATGATCTTGCCACCGATGGCGCCCTGAATCGGGATCTTGAACATGTGCCGTGGGATGGCTTCCTTGAGGCGCTCGCAGGCCAGCAGTGCCCTGGTCCGGGCGCGATCTCGGTGTACGATCATGCTCAGGGCATCCACGCGCTCGCCATTGACCAGGATGTCGACCTTGACGACGTCCGCCGGCCGGTAGTCGATGAGCTCGTAGTCGAACGACCCATAACCTTGAGTGATGCTCTTCAGCTTGTCGTAGAAATCGAAGAGCACCTCCGAGAGCGGCATGTCGAATCGCATGTCCATGCGGCCCGGCGCAGGGTACTGCACGTCCGAGCTGGTGGCGCGGCGCTCCAGACACAGCTTCATGACCGCGCCCATGTAGCGTTCAGGCACGAGAATGGACGCGCGAATGTACGGCTCGTGGACGCGCTCGATGCTGATCGGGTCGGGGTAGTAGACGGGGTTGTCCACGGTGAGGCTCGTCCCATCCGTCAAGACGCAGTGATACTCGACGCTCGGCGCGGTCAGGATGAGCGCTTGGCCGAACTCGCGCTCCAGTCGTTCCTGGGCAATTTCGAGGTGGAGAAGGCCGAGGAAGCCGGCGCGGAAGCCCTGGCCGAGTGCCGCGGAGGAGTCCTTCGAGTAGGTGAGGGCTGCGTCGTTGAGCTTGTACTTCTCCAGCGCGTCGACCAGAGCCGGGTAGTCGTCGGACGAAATCGGATACATCGACGTGAACACCACGGGCTTGGCCTCACGGAACCCCGGCAACGCCACCTGCGCGGGACTAGAGTCGAGCGTGATGGTGTCGCCGACTCGGGCATCCGCCACGGTCTTGATGCCGGCGATGACATACCCGACCTCGCCGCAGCTCAGGCGTGGTCGGGGCTCACGGTTGATGCGAAACACACCCACTTCTTCCACCCGGTGGGTCGTGCCCATCGACATGAGACGAATCGTGTCGCCGGTAGCGACCGACCCACTGAACAGCCGGCAACTGATGACGGCACCGCGAAAAGGGTCGTAGTGAGCGTCGAAGACCAGGCCCCGTAGGACCTCGTCGGCCGAGACCGGGGGTGGCGGGACGCGCTCGACCACGACCTCCAGCAGACGGTCGACGCCTTCCCCGGTCTTGGCGGAGACCAGCACCGCACTGTCCGGGTCCAGCCCGAGCTCGCGGTCGATCTGCTCCCGGGTGGCATCCAGATCCGCGGAGGGAAGATCGATCTTGTTGATGACGGGGACGATCTCCAGGTCGTGCTCCATCGCCAAGTAGAGGTTGGCCAACGTCTGGGCCTGGACGCCTTGGCTGGCATCGACCAGCAACAGCACGCCCTCGCATGAAGCCAGGGCACGTGACACTTCGTAGGAGAAGTCCACGTGGCCGGGCGTGTCGATGAGGTTGAGCTGATAGTCCTCACCTGCGGCGTCCTGGTACGGCAGGCTCACCGTTTGACTCTTGATGGTGATGCCCCGCTCCCGCTCGATGTCCAGATTATCCAAGAGCTGATCGCGGAAATTGCGGTCGGAGACCAGGTGCGCAGTCTGAATCAGTCGATCGGCGAGCGTCGACTTGCCGTGATCGATATGGGCGATGATGCTGAAGTTGCGGACTCCGGCCATGGCGAAGTGCGGACGAGCGGGAGGGAAGTGCCCGGCGCGCCGGCTTTGTGTCACTCGCGAGCGTTCCGGTCAAGCGCGCTGGACGATGCCCCGGTTCGACTCGGGAACTCGGCACCCCGTCGGGCCGAGGGCGGTGGGCTATTTCACGCAGACCCCGTCCCGCGCGCGGCAGCGCTGCGCCTTTCGGCAGATACCGGCCTGCCCGCAGTCGGCGCTGGATCCGGCGATGCACTTGCCGTCCTTGGCGGTACACAGGCCCTCCAAGCTGCAGCGGGCGGACTGCTTGCAGTCTTCGTTGGTGCCCACGACGCAGGCCCCATCCTGCTCGCTGCACTTGCCCGCGCTGATGCAGAGCTTGCTCTTCTTGCATTGCTCCGCCGTGGCCGCGCACTTGCCGTCCTTGGCCGTGCATTGGCCTCGTTCGGCGCAAGCCTTGCTCTTCTTGCACTCCGCATCCGTTCCGGCCACGCAGTTGCCTTCCTTGGCGGTGCAGCGCCCGTCCTTGGCACAAACACTGTCCGGCTCGATGTCGTCTTCAGGGCTTCGCTTGCAGTGATGCTCGGACAGCGCGAAGCACTCGTGCCCCCGCTTGGCGCATTTGCCGTCAGCCGCGCACTCCTTGGTACATTCGGGCTGGAACATCTTGCCCAGGTTCACACAGACGCCCTGGTGCGCGCCGCACAGGCCGCCCTGCTTGCAGCCCTCCGAGCCCTCGCAGTCGGCATCCTTGGCGGCGATGCATTCCTTGTCCTTGGCAGTACACTTCCCGGTCTCGCGACACGCTTTGGAGCCCTTGCAGTCTTCGTTGGAGCCGGCAACACAGGCGCCGCCTTCGGCAGCGGTGCACTTGCCCTCCTGCTGGCAGAGGTTGGCCTCTTTGCACGCAGCGTTGGGATCACAGCCGGTCAGGGCGGCAGCGAGCAGGAAAGCCGCGAGGGGGAGGTGGCAAAGTCGTCGTTGCATGTCGGAAGCCTTCGTCGTGGTGGGGTGGGGTTGATGGCCATGGTGTCTGGGCGGCGACACTGAGCGGTCGAACGGAAGCGTCTGCCGAGCCTGAGGTGACACCGGTCAGTCCGGTCGTTGCGGGCAGTCCTTGGAGTTGGACGTGGTCGGGTAGGTCGCCGCGAAGACGACCTCGAAGGTCTGGTCCCGCTGCTCGCTCCAGCGCTGGGCGACTTGCGCGGTGAACCAATCCAGACGCCGCGCCACGGCGCGACGGGGAACTCGAGGCTCGTTCAGGGCTAGACATGGCTGGGGACCGTCACAGCTGCCAGCCAACTGCGGTGCAGCGACCTGAGAGTCACGGACACTCACCAGCACCGTGACGCCGTGCCCGCGGGCGTGACGCACGAGATGTAGCTCCCACTCCGTGCCCGGGTTGCCTTCAGCAAGTTTGGCGAATCCCTGCACCGCGGTTCGAGGGTCCAGGATCTGGTCCTGCAGGGATGCCAACCATGCGGAGGCCGCTCCACTCGCCGCGTCTTTCCCGCGCAGATGAGCCACCCGGACCGTGCTCCAGGCATTCTCGCCCGCTCCCGCTTCAGGTAGCAGGAGCCAGGCTGGTCTCGGGATCTTCGTGGCCGTGCCCGCAATGGCGGCTTCTAGCCTGGCTTGCGCATCCAGCAGGCGGTCGAAGAACGTGGCGCTCGAGGCCGGTGCGGCGTCGGTACCGCGTTGCAGGACGGACAAAATCTGCCAGGCGTCGGACCAGTCGCTCTCGGTTCGATAGAGGGGACCGGGCTGTTCGAGCTTGGGCCAAGCGGCGGCCAAGGCCAGGGTCGCACGTTCGACGAGGCGCGTCCGGGCGCGCGCCGGTACGGCCCACTTCTGCTCTTTCGCCTGGGCGATCAGAGTCGCCTCCGTGAGTCCCCGGCGGGCAGCAGCGAGTGTGTCGGCATCGTCGGCGGCGACCAACTCGGAAGCGGTCTCCACCGCCGTCGTTCTCCCCGTTGCCAGGAGGTACTCGATGGTTCGCAGCAACCTGGGACCAGAGAGCTTGGTGCGCTTGCGCGGTTTGGCGTCGCGCGCAATGGCGAAGGCAACGTCCGTCCGACCCCAGGCCAGCAGAACCTGGGCCGCCGCCAGGCGAATCTCGGGCGACTCGCTGCGAACGCCGCTGGCGAGGACTTCGTTCACGGCGGCAATGGGCTGCTTGGAAAGCTCCAGGCGCCGCGCCAGGCGCCGCGCGACACGTTGCCACTCCTGGGCGGCTCGATTGCGGTGGCCCAGGTTCGGCGACAGCCAGCCCTTGGTTGCCGTCACATCGCAGTCGCCCGGGACTCGAATCGGGGCGAGTTCCTCCGGGCGGAGCAGCCGCAGCAGCGCGGCGCGTTCAGCCGTGGAAGCAGCCTGCTCCGAGGCCAGCCCCACCACTTCGGCGAAGCGCTGTGTGTCGAGCGCACGCAGGGCAGCGAACGCTCGCAGGCGCTGCGAACCCTTGAGCTGGCGTGCCGCGCGAGTGGCCAACTCCAGGGCAGGGAACTGCTCCATCGAGGCCCACCAGTCCGCGGCAGCGGCCTTGGCGAGTCGGGCCTCGAGGGCCCAGCAGTCCTTGGCGAGTGGGCCGCTGCAATGAGCCGGGAGGTCTTGGGCCGAAGGCCGAAGAGACTTCCCGGCAATGCGCTCGAGGGCCAACAGTGCGACCTCTCCCACCCGTAGCAGAGGCAAGCGGTGCGCTCCCTCTGGTGCCCGCGTTCGCGTGAGGCGGTCGTCCTCCAACAGGGCAATGAGTGGCGGGACAGTGAGGGGCGCTCGCTCGACGAGCCTGGCCACGGGGCTCACCGGTGCGCAGGCAAGGTGGACCTGCTCGAGCCCGGCCCCGGTCTCGTCCGCAAGAACGTCGAGAAACGCATCCACCTGCTGTTCCGCACTCAGCTTGTCCGCAGACTTCGCGGACGCGTCGCGTCGCCAGCGGTCGCGGGCCAGGTCGAGTTCGAGTTGACCCGCCACGCGCCGGGCCCGCGCGGCAACGGGAGTGCCGGCCTTGGGCGCCAGGTCGCGAGCACGCTTGGCCAGATCGAGAGCATCACGCCAGTCCATCCAACGCTCGGTCACCCCAACCACGAGCGAGTGTAATAGAACGCGCTGTGCAGCCGCGCGGAGTTGGTCGATGGCGACGCAGTGCGTACTGGGACATTCACCCCGAAGCTGCACGTCCGCAACCGCGAGTGCCGACTGCGCAAGGTCGTCGCGCCCGAGGTCGTGAGCCCAGTGGGCGTAGGCGACCCAACGCAGACCGCCGGAGGAGGGGCCGCGCTTGGACTCACCGGAGAACACGAGGCGGTCGGCTGTTGCGTCCAAGCGCATGGTTCGCTGTGGCGCCAGCTCGTCCGAACATTCGGAGTCGGCCGCCAACCGGGCCTCGAGGTCCTGCAGGAAATCCAGCTGCAGCGTCTGGGGCGGGGATGCGACGCACGGCTGCTCCTTCCACCCCTGGGGCGCGCCCGTGCGCAACAGGTTGGGCGCAGCACTGGCGTTCTCGCAGCCCCCGCTGCTGCGGCTGGTCTCCAGCGTGTCCCAAAGTAGACGGCCTTCGGCACCCGGCAGTTGCCAACCGGGCAGGAAGGTGCCCGTGGGACGGACGCGGACTTCCAGGCGACTCGCCTGGGCGACGGTCGGGAGCCCGGCTTGCTCGTACAGCGCGAGCCACCGTCGGTGTTCACCGGCGAAAGGAGACTTCGGTTGCGGGGTTTCGGCCGTGGCTGGCTCCGGCGCGCCGGTGGTGGTCGGTCCGCAGGCGGACACGGCACAACCAACCGCGACCAGGACCCCTCTGATCGAGCGCATGAGTGCCTACGTACCAGAAAGCAGAGTCCAGCCGAAACACTGAAGGCCGCGTCAGGTCCCTGCTTGCGTCTCGCTGCTCCGGTGGACTGGCCAGCGATCCACCCAATGGGGCGCCACCTGCTCGCGCGCGGCGGCATAGTGCAGCACGATCATGCCTCCCGCACCCGCGTCAGCGAGCTGCCGCCAGTGCGGGAGCTCGGCGCGGTTGACGCTCCAAGGAAGATGCCAGACGCCCAGGTCCAGGGAATCCCGAACGAGCTCCGCGCTGAGGTGCTCGGCCTTCACGCAGGCCATTTCGAAGCCGAGGGCGGAGGCTTGGTGGACCAACAGCTCCGCGCCCTGCTCACTGTCCGGGTAGCCCTTCAACCCGGCACGAAGAGCGTGGCGACGTATGATGCGCTGTACTGGGTCGGGCGCCTGGTAGACCATCGCCAGGACATCGTCTTCCCGGCCAGCGGCCACGATGGCCTGGGCTGCCGCCCTCACCGCGCGCTCTGCGCGTTCCAGGCGCCTGGTGTCCTTGAGGTCGAGGTAGATGGCCCCGAACGGGATTTCCAGCACCTCACTCAAGGTCGCGACGCGCAACGCGCCCTTGGTCCGACATCCCAGAGCTGCTGCAGAGTTCATCGCCCGTACGTCGCCGCAGCCGGCGACGCCTGGCTCGTGCGTGGTCAGCAGCACGCCGTCGAGCGTCAGGAACAGATCGACTTCAACGTGCTGGATCCCTTGGCGGTGGGCCGCGCGCAGCGCCTGAATCGTGTTGCCCCGGATGGCGGGCAGGAAGGAGGTTCCACGCATCGAAGTGACGTGGAACTCCTGGGGATAACTTGGGGACCGCTGCCCGGAGCTGCTGGCTCGGGCAGCATGCGCGTCGGCCACCTCGACGCCCGGGACGTTCTCCTGCCGGGTCGGCCCAGCCAGGCCGTGAGCAGGATGTTGCAGCGAGGCTTCCATCTCATGCGCCGCCGTTTGGCTGGGCGACTGCTCGGCGCGAATTGGCGGCACACGACCATCGCAAGCGAGCGCGCTCGCGACAGTCAGAATCCAGAAGCCGAAAGGGATCCTTTGCACTCAAAGGAAAGGGTACCGCTTCTTGGACGATTCTGCCCAGACTGGTGCTTGGCCTGAACGTCTGTTCGCCCTTTCGGCATCGGGGGAAGGTGGGCTGGAGGCAGGCCGAAGCAGAGGGTCGGGGTGGTCCGTTCGAGTTGGCTCGCTCGCGCGCTGGGGGCGTGGTACGCCGTCGCCACCTGCTGCAGACCTGGCTCGCTTTCGCGTCCACCCGGAGGGCGTTTGGTCTGTGCGCCGGCCGATACGACAGAATCGGGGATCCGAATAGAGAGCGCAGGAGTTGGTGGAAGTCCGGCGCGTCAACGTGGAAAGGCAGCTAGGTATGGGCACGAGGCTCTTTGTGGGGAACCTCGCGTACTCGACGATGGATCATCAGCTTGAGGCGGCGTTCGCCGAACATGGTCAGATCGCGAGCGCAAACGTGGTGGTCGACCGCGCCACCGGCAGGTCCCGAGGTTTCGGCTTCGTCGAGTTCGAGAACGAGAATGAGGCCAAGGCGGCTATCGAGGCGCTGGATGGCTCGACACTGGATGGTAGGCCCATTGCGGTCAATGAGGCGCGTCCGCGCGCACCCAAACGCGACGATTGGTCGGGCGGGGGTGGGGGCGGAGGCTCCGACCGTGATCGCAAGGGAGGCGGAAAGCGCGGCCGCGGTGGCGGCGGTGGTGGTGGTGGGCGTCGCGGCGGCTGGTAGCCCCGCGCGCTAGCCAAGCTTCCTCCTGCGCCGCGGCGGCGGCGATGACGTGGGGCAGGTTCACCGGGTCACAGCGCTCGACCCGGGAGCGGAATTCTGCATCGCCCCGGGAGTACTGGTAGCTTCGTCGACGGCACAGTCGTCGCAATGCGTTGGCTGGCCACGCTTGGATGGATCGCCCGGCGACCCCTTCGGAACGGAGTCGTCCACCCGTCTGGAGGCCGAAAAAGAGAAACGCCCGGGTCGACCGATTGATCCCCGCCAGCAGGTCGAGATCGCGCTCCAGCAGTCCCGACTTCGTCAGGACAGGAACCGGCAGGTGCTGCACTACGCAAAGCCGCCGTACCCCCGTGCCAAGCGGGACCATGGATCGACGATGCCCGGCACCCGAGCGACGAACCTGGCATCGACCTTCTGATGCCGGATGCGCGGATCGCGAGGGAGGCGATCTCGCGTCACACGATGGCCCTCGGCTGAGTGGACTCGAGGCGACCGATTGCTCTGGGTCTCCCAGCAATGACTCGACCAGTGCCCTGTCCCGGAAGCAACCATCCATCAAGTTCGGGCCGGCGGAGGACAGCGATTGCGACTTCTCGGACAGAGCATTAGGGTGCCTGCGGCAAACCACCGGAGGTAGAGGACCATGTCGAGCAAAGAGGTTCAGGACGCAATCGTTGACACGATGGAGCGCTGGCAGAGGGTGGAGGACGCCTCCGTAGCGTCGACTGGCCGCGTGATTGAGAAGACCAAGAATCCCCTCATTCGACTCGTGATGGAGATCATTCAGCGTGATTCGCAGATGCACCATCGAGTGCAAGGGATGATCGCCGACTCGCTGTCGATTCCGACCCGAGCGATCAAGCTGACCCCCGACGAATTGGGCGAGGTCTGGGACATCATCGAGAAGCATATCGAGATCGAGCAGCGGACCATCGAGTTGGCCAAAGAGGCGCTCGGAGCAATCCAGGGCAAACAGCTCTTGGTGCAGGAATACTTGCTCAATTACCTGCTCATCGACGAGGAGAAGCACAACGCCATCCTGGAGAAGCTCAACCTGGTGAAGAAGGGGATGTACCCCTACGGGTGAGCGGCAACCCGTGAAGGCCCGCCAGCGGGCTGCCCCCGCCCGGGTAACGTCGGCGGCGTGAGTCGCCTCCCGACGAGGTGCGACCTGCGCCAGCGCCCGCCGCGGACGCCGGCCCACCGCTGCCTCGGCCGTCCGGGGGCGAGCCACCTCAGGGCCCTCAGGACGCAGAGCCAGCCCAGAATCGAGCGGTTTGCAGAGGATTGGGGCGGGGTCAGGCTGACGGCCAGAAGGGCGGCTCACGGGGTCTCACTTTGAGGTGCCGATCGCGATTTCACGGCGCGCCGGATTCTGGTAGGCAGCGCTGGATGCGTAATCTGAAGCCAGTGTCAGGATGCGCCGCTGCCGGTCGCAACCGCCCCCGAGACTGGGGCGGTCGACGGCGATTCGGCGCGCCGAGCAGTCGCGCTCCCGCGCTGTTCCCGACGCCCCGCTTCTGATTGGGCGCCACCGTTCAGCCCAACTGCCGGCGCTCGCAGCGGAGCGCCGGCAAACCAGACCCCCAGGGTGCCTCGGCACCTCACTCAACCAGGATCGGAGATCTCTATGGCGAAACTGCCCGGCAAAGCCCTAGTGGCGCAAGGTGGCGGCCCCACCGCGGTCATCAACCAGAGCCTAGTAGGCGTCGTTCTCGAGGCCAGGAAGTTTCCGGAGATCACCAAGGTCTACGGCGCCAAGCACGGTGTGAGTGGGATCATCAAGGAAGACTTCATCGATCTCACCCAGGCGACCACGCACAACCTGGAGCAGGTGGCCCTGACGCCGGCGTCCGCGCTCGGCTCGACCCGCGACAAGCCGGACGAGGAGTACTGCAAGAAGATGTTCGACGTCATGCTGGCGCATGAGATTCGCTACTTCTTCTACATCGGCGGCAACGACTCTTCGGACACCTGCCGGATTGTCAACGAGGAGGCGAACCGCAAGGGCTACGAGCTCAGGACGATCCACGTCCCCAAGACCATCGACAACGACCTGGTGGGTACCGACCATTGCCCGGGCTACGGCTCGGCCGCCAAGTTCGTGGCCCAGGCGTTCGCCGGCGTGAACCTCGACAACCGCGCCATTCCGGGCGTCTACATCGGGATCGTCATGGGCCGCCATGCGGGATTTCTCACCGCAGCGGCAGCCCTGGCCAAGAAGTTCCCGGATGACGGCCCCCACCTCATCTACGTGCCCGAGCGGAGCTTCGACCCAGACCAATTCGTCAAGGACGTACAGGCAATTTTCGACCAGCACGGCCGCTGCGTGATCGCGGCGTCGGAAGGCATTCACGGCGCGGACGGTCGACCGATCGTCACCACCCTAACGTCGGGGCCGGTCGAGAAGGACGCTCACGGCAACGTGCAGCTGTCCGGGACGGGTGCGCTGGGCGACCTCCTGGCCGGGCTGATCAAGCAGAACACCAAGATCAAGCGCGTCCGCGCCGACACCCTGGGCTACTTGCAGCGCTCCTTCCTGGGTTGCCTGAGCGAGACCGATGCCCACGAGGCTCGAGAGGTTGGCGAGAAGGCGGTGCAGTATTCGGTGTGGCACAACGTCGACGGCTCCGTCGCCATCAAGCGGGTCGGCGACTACGCGGTCGAGTACGAGCTCCTCACGCTCGAAGATGTCGCGGGGAAGACCAAGACCATGCCCGACTCCTTCATCAACGAAGCCGCCAACGGCGTGACCACGGACTTCTTGAACTACGCGCGCCCGCTAGCGGGCGACTTGGCGGTCCGTGACCGGATCGCCGCGCCCACGGTGTACAGGATCAGGGGGAACTGAGCTCACATCACCACCCACCCATTTTCGAAGAACGGATCAAGACCATGTCAGAGACAGTCTCCTACAAGGATATCGGGCTCGTTAACACCCGCGAGATGTTCAAGCAGGCGATGGCGGGCAAGTACGCCATCCCCGCCTACAACTTCAACAACATGGAGCAGCTGCAGGCGATCGTTACCGGCTGTGCCGAGTCGGACTCGCCCTTCATTCTCCAGGTATCGTCGGGCGCCCGGAAGTACGCCAACCAGACCCTGCTGCGGTTCTTGGCGCAAGGTGCCCTGGCGATGCTCCGCGATGCGGGCAGCAGCCTCAGCTTCGCGCTTCACCTCGATCACGGCGACACCTTCGAACTGTGCAAGAGCTGCGTGGACACCGGCTTCTCGTCGGTGATGATCGATGCCTCGCATCATCCCTTCGAGGAGAATATCGCCCTGACCAAGAAGGTGGTCGAGTACGCCCACTCGCGCGACGTAACCGTCGAGGGTGAACTCGGTGTGCTCGCCGGCATCGAGGACGACGTCGAAGCGGCCAAGAGCATCTACACGCAGCCCGACGAGGTCGAGGAGTTCGTCAACAAGAGCGGCGTCGACTCGTTGGCCATCTCCATCGGCACCTCCCACGGGGCCTACAAGTTCAAGCCGGAACAGTGCACCAAGAACGCCCAAGGCGTCCTGGTGCCGCCGCCCTTGCGGTTCGACATCCTGGAGGAGATCGAGAAGCGGCTGCCCGGCTTCCCCATCGTGCTGCACGGCGCCTCGTCGGTGGTGCCGAAGTACGTCGACATCATCAATGGCAACGGCGGCAAGCTCGAGAGTGCAGTCGGCATCCCCGCAGAGCAGCTGCGCAAGGCGGCCACGTCGGCCGTTTGCAAGGTCAACATCGATTCGGATGGACGCCTGGCCATGACGGCGATGATTCGCAAGGTGCTGACGGAGAAGCCCGGCGAGTTCGATCCGCGCAAGTACCTCGGCCCCGCCCGCGAAGAACTCAAGGGCCTCATCATCGAGAAGAACAAGACCGTGCTCGGCTCTGCCGGCAAGGGCAAGGAGATCTTCGGCTAAGGGCGCCGGATCTTCGCTGGACTAGCAACAGTAAGCTGAAGGAAAGAGAACGAAAACATGGCACTCAAGATTGGTATCAACGGCTTCGGCCGCATTGGCAAGCTCGTCTTCCGCGCCGCCCTCGAGCAGGGTGGGATCGAGATCGTGGGCATCAACGACCTGATGACGACGGCACAGATCGCGCACGCCCTGAAGTACGACTCCACGCAAGGTCAGTTCACCGGCAAGATCGAGATCGCCGACGACAGCATCACCGTCGACGGCAAGAAGGTCCGCTGCACCGCCATCAAGGACCCGGCCGAGCTCAAGTGGAGCGAGGTGGGTGCCCAGATCGTGCTCGAAGCAACCGGCATCTTCGCGACAGCCGAGGCGTGTAAGAAGCACCTCGCTGCTGGTGCCAAGAAGGTTCTGCTCACGGTTCCGCCCAAGGACAAGACCGGCGAGATCAAACTGATCGTCCTGGGCGTCAACGACGCGACCCTCAAGGCGGACGACGCTCTGGTTTCCAACGCCTCCTGCACGACCAATTGCCTGGCCCCGGCCGCCAAGGTCATTCACGATTCCTTCGGCATCGAGAAGGGCCTGATGACCACCATCCACTCCTACACCAACGATCAGCGCATCCTGGACCAGGTGCACAAGGATCCACGTCGAGCGCGCGCTGGGGCGGTCAGCATGATTCCGACCACCACCGGCGCGGCTCGGGCGGTTGGCAAGGTTATGCCCGAGCTCAACGGCAAGCTGGACGGCATGAGCATTCGCGTTCCGACCCCCACCGGCTCGCTCGTGGACCTGGTGTGTGTGGTGAAGAAGAGCACCACCGCCCAAGAAGTCAATGCTGCCCTGAAGAAGGCGTCCGAAGGCCCCCTCAAGGGCATTCTCGCCTACACCGAAGACCCCATCGTCTCGGTGGACGTCATCCACAACTCGGCCTCTAGCATCATCGATGCGCAATCGACCGCGGTCATGGAGGGCAACTTGGTCAAGGTCCTCACCTGGTACGACAACGAGTGGGGCTACAGCTGCCGCTGCATCGACCTGATGAAGAAGATGGCCGGCTAACGGCCCATTGAGTGACGGGACATCGCCATGAACAAGCTGTTTGTCGAGGACCTTTCGGTCGCCGGTAAGAAAGTCATCGTTCGCGTCGACTTCAACGTGCCTCTCAAGGATGGGGTGGTGGAGAACGACAAGCGTCTAGTGGCGTCGTTGCCCACCATCCAGTATCTGGTGGACAAGGGCGCCAAGGTCATCCTGATGTCGCACCTCGGTCGTCCCAAGGGCCAGGTGAAGGAAGACATGCGGATGGCCCCGGTGGCAAAGCGGCTCTCCGAGTTGCTCGGCAAGGAAGTCAAGTCGGTGCCCGATTGCATCGGCGACCAGGTCCAGGCCGCGGTGGCTTCCCTCAGCGAGGGCGATGTCCTGTTGCTCGAGAATCTGCGCTTCCATATCGAGGAAACCGACAACGAGCCCGGGTTCGCCCAGCAGTTGGCGGAGTTGGCGGACGTGTACGTCAACGACGCCTTCGGCTCGGCACACCGGGCTCATGCGTCGACCGAGGGCATCACCAAGCACCTCGACCAGTGTGCCAGCGGCTACCTGATGAAGAAGGAGATTGAATTCTTGGGCAATGCCGTCGCCAACCCCGCCAAGCCCTTCGTGGCCATCATCGGCGGCGCCAAGATTTCCGGAAAGATCGACGTGGTCGAAAATCTGCTACCGAAGGTCGACAAGCTCCTGATCGGCGGCGGAATGGCGTACACCTTTTTCAAGGCACAGGGACGCGAGATTGGAAAGTCGCTGCTGGAGGCCGACCGGGTCGAAATGGCCAAGGGCCTGCTCAGCAAGGGCGGCGACAAGCTGGTCCTACCCGAGGACACGCTGGTGACGCGCGAGTTCGACTTTGACGCACGCACGGTGGGAGAACTCCAAACCGTGGATGCTGACAGCATCCCCGCCGACCAGCAGGCGCTCGACATCGGTCCGAAGACTCGTGCCAAGTTCGCCGAAATCATCAAGCATGCCAAGACCGTGGTCTGGAACGGGCCCATGGGCGTGTTCGAGATCGACGCTACGGCAGGTGGCACGATGGCCATTGCCGAGGCCTTGGCGACGGCCACCAAGGAGAACGGCGCCGTGACCATCATTGGCGGCGGCGACAGTGCGTCTGCCATCAAGAAGGCCAAATTGAGCGACGCGGTGACGCACGTTTCCACCGGTGGCGGCGCGTCCCTGGAGTACCTGGAGGGCAAAGAGCTCCCCGGAGTGGTCGCCCTCAGCGACAAGTGATTCCCCCAACTCGGAGAAAGCGAATGCGAAGGACAATCGTTGCCGGCAATTGGAAGATGAACAAGAACGTGGGGGAGGCGGTCGAGCTCGCCAAGGCGGTGGTCCAGGCCACCAAAGGGGCGGCAACCGAAACCGTGGTTTGCCCCGCGTACCCGTGTCTGGTGCCGGTGGCCGAAGCCATCAAGGGATCGGAAGTGTTGCTCGGAGCCCAGGACGTGTACTGGGAGCCCAAGGGCGCGTACACCGGCAAGGTGAGCTGCGACATGCTCAAGAGCGCCGGCGTGACCTACGTGATCATCGGTCACAGCGAACAGCGCACCTACTTCAACGAGACCAACGAGACCGTGAACAAGAAGGTGAAGGCAGCGCTTGCGGCCGGGCTCAAGCCCATCATCTGCGTGGGCGAGACCCTCGAGGAGCGAGAGGCGGGCAAGACCGAGGCCGTCGTCGAGGACCACGTGAAGGGTGCCTATGCCGGGCTGAGCCAGGCGGATGCTCTGCAGAGCGTGGTTGCCTACGAGCCGGTCTGGGCGATTGGCACGGGCAAGACGGCGACCCCGGAGATGGCACAGGAGGTTCACGGGTTCATCCGGAAGCTCATGACCTCGCTCTACGATGCCGACACGGCTGCGCAGATCCGCATCCAGTACGGTGGCAGCATGAAGCCCAGCAACGCCAAGGAGCTGTTGGGCCAACCGGACATCGACGGCGGGCTCATCGGAGGGGCAGCGCTCAAGGCGGACGACTTCAACGGAATCGTCCAGGCCTGAAACGCGCGTCGGGGCGCTACGGCGCCCCGCTGCCAAGCTCAGTCGCCGTACGCTTCATCAGGCCGCGGGCGGTGCCTGCAGGCGTTGCTCGGGACCCGTCTCCGAGGAGACGGGGGCGCGAGGCGTAGCACCGTTGCCGGGCTGCTGCTCGGGCAGTTGCTCCAACGACGTGATCATTTCGCCCAGGCGGGTCACGGCTTCGTCGCTGACCCTCAAACCGTCGTTGAGGGCGTCGACGTTGCGGTGGAAGATCCCTCCGGGGGTGCGCAGCTCCGCAGCGGTGGAGCCTTCGACGGACTGGACCAGGGCCTGCGCGCAAACTCGGCTGTTGGACAGACCGAGCGTGACGATGCGCAGGGGGGATCTGAGCCCGCGTGCCCGTTCGGACACCTCTTGGGCGAGCCGGCCCAACCGGCTGCCGGCTTCGGCCTCGAATTGCAGGTCGAGCTCCTGTGAGCTCTCCTGGTCGGCACGCGCCGCGTCGCGGGCCAGGCGCGTCACGCCACGTGCCAGCAGGGCCAGTGCAAACCCGACCAACAAGATCGTGGCGGCAGACCAGATGGAGCTTGCCAGCGAGACGCCGTCGGCATGTGCGCCCAGGCGCAGGGCAGTCTCTCGGCCCGCCAGGCCCGCCAGCAGCACTTGCTGCGTCGCAGCGGCGGCAGCCAAGACGAGTGGCAACAATGGGCGCAAAGTCAGCGCGTTCAGCGCGACAGCCAGGAAAACGAGGTACTGAAACGAGCTCTGCGCGACGAGCATCGTTCCCGCCGCGCTTTCGCCCAGGCGCCACGCCCACGGTGACGTGGCGATCACTGCGAGGTCGAATAGCGCGCCGCCCAGGGCCGCCCAGCCGAGGTGTGCGCGGCGCCGAAATAGTTGCAGAGAGCCCACGCAGAGTGCAACGCCCACGAGCGCCAGCAGCCCGGCCAGGATGAGTTGACCCAGGCTCTGGTGGGTCACGCCCACCAAGACGGTGCCGGCCAGCACGTAGGTCAACCGTCCAATGCTCGACCAGAGAATTCCGCGCGCCCGCTGTGCCTTCACCAGGCCGTCGAGACGTGCCGTGAGCCCGTTGGTTCCCACCTCGTTCCGCATAATCCGGCAGCCTAACGCACCGCTCTTGCGTTGTCCCGCCAAGCGCAACCCGTACGCCGCTGCGGTGTCCGTTGCTGGGCAGTGGGACGAGAAAGTTGTGAGTGCGCTGGGACAGAGCCTGTTGCTCGGGCACCCACTGCAGAGTGCGGCGTTGGATTTTTCTGTTCCGACTTGTTTCCGCGTGCGCAACCGGGCAGAAGAGCCGTGCTTCCAAGGGGCTGGAAGCCAACCGCGGGACGCCGCTCGTGTGACTGCACCCGGGCCGCCTCCCCAAGTCACTAGTGGGCGCGTCAAGGAGGAATCAATGAGCGACAAGGTCGAGCGGCTCGCCGTCAAGGAGAAGGTTGGCTACGCGATGGGGGACACGGCGTCCAACCTGTTTTGGATGACGATCATCTTCTATGGCGCCTACTTCTATACGGACGTCTTCGGGATCTCCGCCGCTGCCATGGGCGTCATGTTCTTCGTCGCCCGCTTCTGGGATGCCATCAACGATCCGCTGATGGGCGCCATTGCCGACCGCACCAACACGCGTTGGGGCAAGTTTCGGCCCTACCTGATCTGGATGGTGGTTCCCTTCGGCATCTCCGGAACCCTGGCGTTCACCACCCCGGACTGGGCAGAAAGCAACAAGGTCATCTACGCCTACGCCACCCACATTCTGTTCGGGATGATCTACACGGCCATCAACATCCCGTACTCATCGCTGATGGGGGTGATGTCGCCGAACTCGCAGGAGCGGACGAACATCTCCTCGTATCGTTTCGTGGGCGCCTATACCGGCGGATTGATCATCAGTCTCAGCGTCATGCATCTCGTCAAGTGGCTGGGGCAGGGCAACGAGCAGCGGGGATTCATGCTGACCGTAGCGTCCTTCGCCGTGATCGCCGTAGTGCTCTTCGTGGTCACTTTTTTTAGCACCAAGGAACGAGTCAAGCCACAGGCCCAGCAGAAGAGCAACCTGATCCAAGACATCGACGACATCGTCACCAACGTCCCCTGGCTGGTTCTATTCCTGATTGCGATCTTCACGTTGGCGTTCGTATCGATCCGGAATGGGTCGGTGGTGTACTACTTCAAGTACTACGTGGGACAGCAGAGCGTGTTTGGCATGGACCTGTCACGCGAGGCGATGGTGTCGGGGTTCTTTACCCTCGGCGCCGTGTGCAACATTGTCGGAACTGCGCTGCTCGGAAGGCTTTCGCGGCGCTTCGCCAACAAGCCGCTCTACATCGCACTGATGGGGTTCAGCACGCTGTGCGTGCTGGCCTACTACTTGTTGCGACCACAGGACACCGAGGTGATGTTCGTGTTGCAGGTCCTGATGGCCATCACGAGCGCGCCCACGGCGGCGATCATTTTCGCCATGTACGCCGACGCTGCGGACTACGGAGAATGGAAGCGCGGGCGGCGTTCGACGGGTCTGGTCTTTTCGGCTTCCTCGCTGGCGCAGAAGATGGGGTGGACCATCGGCGGGACGATCGCGGGCATCCTCTTGGCAGCCTTCGGCTACCAGGCCAACGTGGAACAGGCTCCTGAAGCACTGACCGGGATCAAGCTGCTGATGAGCGTCGTGCCGGCGATTGGCGCCGTACTCGCCACGGTGCTGCTCCTCTTCTACACGCTCGACGAGAAGCAAATGAAGCAGATCGAGCAAGACCTGACCGCACGACGTGAAGGAGATGCAAGTGCCGGCATGGCGGCAATCGAGCAGGCGGACCGGCCGTCGTCGCTGAGCGTCTTCGCGGGTGTGAGCATTCTGGTCGGCTTGGCCGCGCTGGCATTGTTGGCGTGGTACGGGAAGACGCTGTACTCCGAGACCGGGCTCGAGCTTCGCATCATGCTTCTCGTGATCCTGGGCCTCGGTGCCCTCGTATCGGTCGCGCTCATCGCCGGAGCGGTGGGGACGCTGCAAGGCAAGTTCTGGGGCCGAACTCTGACCATCATCTACGGGATCGTTTCGTTGATCCTGTTCCTGGTGAGCCTGCCCACGCAGAAGCTGGACCACGCAGTGGGGCTGGCAGGCCTCTTGGTGATCCTGGTCTACCCGATCGTTCTGCTCGCCTACATATTCAGCAAACCGGTGGCCGCGTACTTCGATCGGCTGAGCGTGGAGAGTTCCAGCTAGAGCCAGCGAGCGTGATCCTCGAACGGCCTTGCGAGTCCCCGGGGGGAGGTTCGCCAGACCTCAGGGGGCCGCAACTGTGCTCGAACCAGATGGCCGATGCCATTTCGGAGTCTTTCCAAGACCCCGCCCCACGAGTGGACTGAGCATTGATGGATCTCTTGGTCGGCGGTCTGAGGGCCCAGAATCCGGGTGGGCTCGCGCAACGCTCGCGGGCGGCGCCCCGGCTTGACCGGCTGCGACAGGTCCGATCCGAGCCCGCCCTGGGCACGCTCGATGCCGACGCGCCGACTCTGGGCATCGAAGTGGGCTACTGGAACCATCCCGAATTCCCGCGGACCGTGGAGTTTTCCCTCGACGGGATGCTGCTCGGCCGCGCGCGAAGGAAATTCGGCGATTTCGTGTTCCCATGGCATGAGGAAGCCCGGCAC
>CAZSVU010000129.1:0-20559 GCA_964610275.1 uncultured Polyangiaceae bacterium
GATGTCGTCGCGGACCTGCAAGTGGTACGGAGCCGAGAGTCCAGCGGTGGCGCCCAGTACTGCATCAGCGGTGCGCTCGGTGCTGGCGGTGGAAACGTCGCGCCAGATGTGCACCGATGCCTGGGACGCCGCATAGAGGGAATCCGCGGCCAGCGCGACGTCGAAGACCGGAATGGTGTCCAGCGTCCATTCTGCTGCCGGGCCGCCACCCTCACGCTCGGCCCGGCGGAGGACAACGATTGCGACTGCTGGGACAGAGCACTAGTGTGCAACACGCTCACTGATCGGGTTCCGAGAAAGTGTTCGACATTGCACGTCTGAGGGCGATTCTGCCGCGAAAGCTCGCCTGGCTCGTGATCATTGGGGTGCCCGCGGTACCACTTGTCGTCACGGCCCTGGTCGTTCGGCAATGCGGTGATCCCGCGCGTGCTGCGGCCAAGGCGAACCTCGCACCCCTGTCCTTTCCAGGGCTGGATATTTCGGTGCCTGAGTGGCCCGAAAGCAACCGGCAGGTGCTCGGCGCTCGCGGCCAGGTCGTGCGTAAGCTCGAAGACAACCGCGGAGCCGTGCACGTGGAATGGAGTCGCGCCGATCAGTTCACGAGAAAGGAGCTGCTTCACCTCTTCGGCGGCATCCAGGAGCTCGAAGAGCTGGATCCACCAGTGCCTGCTCAGGCGAGCGGCGTTGAAGTCCAGCTGCTTCGGCTGAGAACCGCTGCGGACCGATTCAGTCTGGTGGTCACGAACTGGACCTGCCCGGACTCTGGGCTCACCATCATCGTCAGTACCACCCTGCGTCGTCCGCTGGCGGACACGGAAGCGCTGATGCGGCGCGTTCTCGCCACCGCCCGCTGCACGGCCCTGCCGGATGGACTCGAGATACTGCACGCGGCCTTCGACGTGCCTTCCGGTTTCGAGCTGGTCGAGAAAGGCGACACCTTGATCTATGCGAGCGAGGAAGCGGGCATCGGCCTGCCTGCCGTCAACCCAAACGTGAACCTACCCGTGGAGCTCGACAAGCAGGACGCGCTCCGTGCGCAATTGGCCGGCACCATTCTGGCGCAGCCGAGGAGCCTCACCGCCCCCGCGTCTCGCCTGGTCGGTGGCACTCGCCGACACTACTGGGCCTATGCGGGACGCCACATCGAGGATCAGTTGCCGGCCCGGTGGCTGCTGAGTGCGTGGGCGTGCCCGAGCCACAAGGCCTCCTTCATGGCGTTCTACGTCGGCCCGGAAAACGCCGATCTGGAAGCCGCATCGCGCCTGCTGGATCGGGCGAATTGTCCGAAGTAAGTCAGACGCATGTGGCTGAACCCGCCGAGCTGGCCCTTGCACCGAACAAGCGTCGCATCCTCTGCCACCACTTCGTGCCATGTGCTGTGCGCCGTCTGGCGCGCGAGGGTGGTTGGCGCTGACGCGGCGCTCAGTTGACGAGCGAGATGTCGGCCAGGTCCTCTCCAAACTTGCCCATGCGCTGCACCTTCAGGCGGTCAGGAGCAATCGAGTAGACCAGCTCATCGAGGAAGATACTGCGCTTCACGTGCGAGTTGGCGTTGGACCACCAGGTGCCACAACTGGCGCCCTTGGTACCATGGTCCACGCCGCCCAGCCGCTTGAACCCGTTCTGAACGCTCACATCGTAGACGAGCAGGCCACTGAAGGTGAGTTCGGTGCCCTGACGGCCATCGCCACCGCCCTCACAGATTGTCATCGGGAACGCCAGCAGATTCTTCTCCCCGAAGTAGTTGAATGCCAGGTGGTTGGTGGCGGCTTCCGAGCTCGAGCCTCGGGTTCCGATCTTCTCCTTGTGAATGAGCTTGGGCTCGGTGGGCCTGGACACGTCGAAGAGTTGCAGAATCACGCCGTCGAAGTAGGCGAAGCTGCCGTGGTCGTCCGCGTCGAAGCCGATGCTGAGGAGGTGATCCGGGTCGATGCGGTGCATGTAGGTCGAGAAGCCCGGGATCTTGAGCTCACCGAGGATCTTGGGACTTGCGGGGTGATACAGGTCGAGCACGAACAGGGGGTCAGTCTTCTTGAAGGTTACGACGTAGCCCCGATCACTGTCGAAACGTACCGCCCGGATATCTTCGCCGGGGGCGATCTTCTCGACCGCTCCAACCCGCACCAGGTTTCCGTCGGGGCCTTCAGTGAGAATCGAAACGGCGCTCTGGACGTTCGGGCTGGGAACTCGTCCGCTGGTGGTGGCGATGCGCAGGTAGCCATAGTACTCGTCCATCGAGAACTGGTTGAGGACGTGTCCCGGCACCACGCCGGTACCGACGTAACTGGTGTCGCTCGGGCGCTCGCCGACGCGGAACTTGTGTACGTCACTGACCTCGTCGATGCTGGAGTAGAACGAATACCACCCGCGTCGCACGTTCTGCTTCTGATGCACGACCGACAGGTACAGCGCGTCCCGCGCTGCGAATATCGCTCCCGGCCGACTCTGGATCGTGGCCGTGGCAGCGGGTGTCGCATCGTCGCCCAGGTCGAAGGAGACCACGGTAGTGAACGCGGTGCCATCGGCAATCTTGGTGCGGAGCAGACTGTCACAGAGAGACTTCTCAGTTCCCTTCTCGGCGATGCTGGGGAACGACATGCCTGCGCGGATCTTCTTCGCGTTGTCCCGCTTGAGCTTCGCAAACTTGGCACGGACAGACTTCTCGAGGGTGCCGCACATCTGCAGATCAGCGGGCCAGGTCTGGTAGGCAGGCGCTCGCGAGTCGCCGTCTGCCACCACCGTGTGAACCGTGTTTCCAATGCGGCGCGCCGCCATCAATGATCCAGACAGGTCGATGGCGCGCTTGACGGTTGGATGGGAACGGTCGTTGACGTCCAACACCACGATCTGCGTCGAGCTACCGTCTCCCGCGAACTGGCAGTCGTAGCCGTAGGTGCAGCGCGGCGCGTGCTGTCCCCTGGACACGTACACGACGGCACGGTCGCCCACCACGAACATTTCGCGCACGGCACCGGGCAGCCGGGTAATCGAGAGCACCCGGGGATGCATGGCCTCCACAATCCTGAGGGCACCATTCATGGCGACGTAGACGTAGCGTCCGTCGTTCTTGACGATGTCCGCCTCGTGCACGCCCACGACCTGGTTGTTGGTGCCGGACGCGCTCTTCGCCTTGCGCGGACGAGCCCTGCCAATGGATCCGAGGCCAATTCCCTCGCCGCGTCCGCCGCCGCCTTCACCGATACCGCTCAGGCCGAGCCCGCCGGCACCGAAGGAGTCTCCGACGCCGTAGCCCGACATGGATCCCTTGGCCGCCGGCCGACGTGCCACGCGCCTCCGCGCCTCTTCCTCCCAGCGATACTGCTGCCAGCAGTGCTTCTGCCCCTCTGCCCACGCACGGTACTGCTCGTCCACCTCGGCGCGCATCTGCTTGATCCGTGCCTCGGCCAGCTGTCGCGCGGCGGCCTTCATGTCGTCACAGCTGGCGGTGACCAGCCGGGCCTCGCGGAGGGCAGCGCCACTCGGAGTCCCTGCCATCGGAGTGCTGACCACCGGCGGAGGTGGTGGCGGTGGCGACGATGTAGGCGCAGCGGCCACACTATTGGCCGGGGCTGCCGAAGCAGCGGCGGTGGTCGCAGGCTGCGGAGCCGAACGAGGGTCGGTGGTGGCAGCCTTCGAAGGAACTGAGCTTCCGCTGCAGCCTACGGCGAGCAGGAGCGGTGCAAGGACAGTGGCGCCAAGCGTGACGAGTGCGGACGGTTTCATGCAGCCTGCCTTCGGCCCGGGATCGCGGGGCCACGAAGTGAGACACCACCGCGGTGCCGAAGGTTCCTACGCCCATCGTGGCCGGAAGATCTGCGGCGAGAACCGACGCGTGTCTCGCGCCCGCAATCAACTCCGTTGGCGTCGTGGCGACTCGCCGCCGACCGCAGCGACTACCAGCCGTCGCGGTCCAGCCGCGCCATGGCCTGAGCCTGCCCCGGAGGAGCACTGGTCGTGGCGAAGCCCTCGGGCACGTCACGCTTGGGGTGGAGATTCTCTCCCTGGGCCAGCACGCAAGCCCGCGCCTTCTCGGCAAAGGCCGTGGTGTACGGCTGTAAGAGTTTGGCCGTCTCGTCCGTTTCCGGATCGTACACCGTGAACCCGTCGTAGTCCGTGTAGCGACCCTTCTTGTAGTCGTCGTACCCGGCCTGCATCCAGTACATGATGCCGGCCCCGCCACGCTGGGTCATCCACTCGTTCCACTGGCGGTACGCCCGCTCGCGCCGATCCCATCCATGGATAATTTGGCCTCCGTCATTCCGCTTGACCACCACCCCGTACTCCTCGAGCACCGTGGGCTTCCACGCTTTGCGCGCCGCGATGATGTGGTCCTCAATCCACTGGTCCGCCCAGGAGATGGAGGTGCTCCAGCTGTCCGGATACAAGTGGAACGTTCCGTAGTCGACGTTCTCCAGCGCGAGCAGTGCTTCGTGGTCGGTACCGTCCTGACCATCGTAGAAGGCCGCACTGCCATTCCAGAAGCCGCCCTCGTCACCGACGGAGATCAGGTGGTGCGGGTCGATGGAGCGGATGTGCGCCGACATCTCGTCTGCCCACTTGGTGATGGTTTCCTTGTCCCAACCATCAGCACTATCCGTCTTGGTGTAGTTGCGCCGACGGGGCTCGTTGGCGAGTTGCCAGGAGAAGATGGTCGGGTCGTCCTTGTACGCCACTCCGGTCAGGGTGTTGACGCGATTAAGGAGGTGCGTCACCCAGTCCTTGTACGCCTGCTTCACTCGCGGATCGGTGTAGAACTCGACGTGCTTGGTCAGCCCGTACCACAGCAGGTACTGGTCGATACCGCCGAAGTCCGGCCAGTTGTTGGCGAGCGTCAACACCAACTTGATGTCGTAGTCCTTCGCCTTCTTGACCAAGAAATCAAGCTTCTGCAAGCCGTTCTCCCCGTCGTTGTACGCGGGCTTGTTGGCTTTGCTGTCCCAGTACTGAAAGTAGACGCCCTCCTTGGTGCCGTCGTCCTTGAGGTGCGGCACCGTGCCGTCCATCGATCCGGCGTCCAGGTGCCCCCAATGTCGGAACACCGTGAGGCCCATCTTCTTCGAGTTCTGGAAGACGCTGTCGATCATCGCCTCACTCTTCCAGATCAGGTAGTAGTTGTTAGCGCCCGCAAAGCACATCGGCTTGCCGTCGAGCAGGAACGTCGGAGACTGCTCGTTGGTGGGGACCACTTCGATCAGGGGCTTCTCCGTCATCGGCTCGGCCGCCTTCGAGGGCGTCGTGTCGGTTCCCTGCGTCTGTCGCAGGCAGCCCACGCTGGCGATAGCGGTTATCAGGACACTAATCAGGCTCGAGGTGCGCAACATGGGCAGAACTGATGCCGGATCGCCGCGGTCGTCAACCCCCTTGCATCGGCGCGATTGCAGCGGGCACTGCGCCCTTCAGAACAGCTGCAATTGTCACGGCGCGCGTGACTGGGAGGAGACGCCGTCGCGGATCCAGACACCGCCGCGGACTCGATTCGTTCGGGGCAAGCCGCTCCTAAAACGTTTAATGCCCCTCGTCTTTGGCCGGTCAGAGGGCTGGTGCGGCCAGGATCGTCGTAGCGGATTCTCGTGCGACATGGCCGCTCGTGGCAGGCCATCCATGCGCCGTCGTGCCCACTGCAACTCGACTCTCACACGCACGCTGCAGCGCCGCTTCTGCCCCTACGGCGCGGGCGACGTGAGGGCGAATGCGTCGTCAATCAGTGATCCGTCCGCCCTGTAAGGGGTCACACTGAACTGCTGAGCATCCACCTCCGTGACGACGTAGTGGTACACCGACTCCGAATGAACCGTCACTCCCGGAGTGCTGCCGACTGACCGCAGATTGGAGCCACCCCCGCCAATCACGAGGTAGCGCACGCCATTGATCAGCGAGTGCTCGTGTCGCCGAGAACTCGATGATCGAGCAAGAGGGAGCCTAGGCGCCGTTGCAGCAACTGCCACCCGGGTGAAGGCAACTGCCGTGCGCTGCTCCGGGCGGCTAGGGTGCGCTGAGCGAGAGGGCGGCCTGGGTGATGACGCTGCCATCGATGCGGTAGGGCACCAGGCTCAACTGCTGGTCGTCGACATCAACCACCACGGCATGGTTGATCTTCTCGCGGTACACGGTCTCCGGCAACTGGCCGCCCGGGAAGTCCCGCAACTCCGCGCCGCCACCGCCAATTACGTAGTAGTTGACCCCATCCGCCACCAAGTACTCGAAGTCGTGGTCGTGACCGTTGAAGACCACATCGACGCCGTAGGTGACGAACTCGTCGTGCCACGCAGCCGCCACGCCGGGCTCGGACCCATGCCAGCCGCTGCTAAACGCAGGCCGGTGGAAGAAGACTATCTTCCACTGAATCTCGGAGTCGCCACTCGCAGCCTGCAACGTGCTGGCCAGCCAATTCTCCTGGCCCCCGGTGACGGTCGTCTCCGTGGAGAGGGCAATGAACAGCGTATTGTTGTACTTGACCGCATAATACTGTTCGTTCGCGGGCTGCTCTGGCAGGGCGAAGAAACTGAAGAAGTTGGAGGCGTCGTCATCGCCGACGTACTCGTGGTTGCCGACGCAAGGCAGGTAGATGGCGCTACCGAGCAGGGGCCGCTCGATGGCGAAGAAGTAGGCCCATTGATTCAGGTCATCGGCGTTGTTAACCTGGTCGCCGGGTCTGATCAGTACGTCGGGGTCGAACGAGTATGCTAAATCGACGACGTCCCGGTGGATCGCGTGCAGGGCCATCGTCGTGTCTTGGCTGTCACCAAAGGCGACGATGCGGAACGGGGTAGACCCGCTGCTGGTCGTCCACTGGTACTCGCTGGTGACCAGCCCCTCGCCCTCGTATTCGACGTAGTAGGAGTACGTCCACCCAGGCATCAGGTTCGTGAGCGTGAACTCGTAGCGGGTAGCATCGGACTCGGACAGGATGCCTTCGGTGCCGTCGGTGACGTATCCGCCCGCCTCGGGGTCAGGGTTGGGATAGAAGGGGGCGGTGCTGTAGTGCAGGGTCACTGTCTGCTGAGAATCGAACTCGACGGCGAGCGTTGCCGTTTCGCTGCTGTCGTACTCCACCACGGAGAGAGTGGGACCCTTCTGCGGCGGGGCAGGATCGCTCGACACCTGGTCGTCCCAGTTCCAGACCGTATCCTCGAACCAAAGCTCCAGATCCTGACACTCGATGCTCAGCGAGCGCAGGCCAGCGTCCTCGCCCCAGGGGCCCACCTCGGCGTTTTGGCCGTTTGCGTCCCGAGCATAGGAGTAGTCGTAGGTGATGGTGTTTGAAGAGCGTGGGAGCTCGACTGTGGCCTCCCACATTGCCGGGCCCACCTCTGCAAGCGGGACAACCCCGAGGTCGCCAGTCCCCTCCAAGTAGATCCCGCTTGCACTGCTCGCCGGGTCCATTGGCGGACCGTGCACGGTGAAGGTGACTGCCACGTTGCCTGTCGGGCCCGAACCTGTGCAAACGCCGCTATCGCAGACGTCGTTGTCGGTGCAGGCGTTGCCGTCGTCGCAGCCTAGGCCTTCATTGGAGGGTGTCCAGACGCATTCCTCCGCCACGCAGTTGTCCGCCGTGCAGAAGTTTCCGTCGTCACAGTCCGCGTCTTCAGTACAGCCACCCGGGACATAGGTGACCGCGAGTTTGGGCCTGTCGCTCGCGGTTGCATACTCGCTCGACCGGATGTCGACACCGCCGGTGCCGGTAGGCACGATGATCCAGCCATGGTTGGACGCAGGGTCCAAGGTCCAGGCCTGCAGGCTCTTCGTGACATCCACCGTGAAAGTCCCGGTGCTGCCCGCGGAGGCCGTGTCGACCCACGGCCCGATTTCGTTCGAGCTCGGCGTACCATCGCCGAAGTCGTCGTACTCGGTTGCTTCATCCCAGGGCACGAGACAGTCGTGCACGTCAGCATCGTCGCCAGTGTCGAATACGACGTAGGTCAAGGTTGCGGAGAGGATCTCGGACCCGGCCGGTATCGGACCGCCATTGCTAGCGAAAATCGACTCGAACCGAACTAGCCCATAGTTCCAATCGCCCGTGCCGTACGGGTCGTCGGTGTCCCAATCAACGTAATCAAGATCGCCTTTGGGCGTGCTGGTCGGATCGCCAGATTCGTTCTGCATGATGAACGTGTCGACCGTCCCACTGTAACCCCCTGAAACATTCTGGAACACGAGCGTCTGCGGGGCAGACTCGCACTCTCCAGTGTCGGAGTTGCAGACCTGGTTGACGGGGCAGACGACCAAATCGTGCACACAATCCTCCACTGCGTCGCAGGTGTCGATCGTGCACGGGTCGCCATCGTCACAAGCGGTGTCGTCGGGTGAGTTGATGACCTCCCCGAGCCCTTCGTCGCAGACGTCCACGGTGCAGGCTACACCGTCATCTTCCGGCGCCGTTCCAGCCTGACATTCGCCAAAGTCCGGATCGCAGGTTTCGACCCCGTCGCAAAACACGCCGTTGTCACAAGAAATCGCGGTTCCTCCGAGACACACGCCCTGCTGGCAGGTTTCGCCGTCCGTGCAGGCGTCGCCGTCGTCGCACGGGCCCCCCTCGTTGTCCGAACCATTCGTGCCGCACGCCCCGGCGTTGCACACGTCCAGGGTGCACGGATCGCCGTCGTCGCATTCGCTGTCCAGGGTGCAGCTCGCCCGAACGAATTCCACCTGGAGCATGGGCGGAGTACTGCCTTCAGCCGAGTCGAACATCACCCCGTTGTAGCTGGTGGACAGGAGCGCCCAGCCGAAGTTCTCGGTCGGATTGGCGATCCAGCTCTCGAGGGTCGCCGTCACGTCGAGCCCGAGTGTTCCAGTCGAGATGGTCGACGTCGTCACGACGGCTGCGCTAGTCGCTTCCAGGTCGTCTGTCTGAATCCCGTTTCCACCCAAGCCCGTGGCCCAGGTCATGGTATCGAGCCACGACACCAGCATCTGGTGAACGGTTATCGCCGAACCCGCATCGGTCACTCTGAAGGTCAATGTTGCGGATCGGATCTCCGCGGCGGTCGGTATCTGTCCGAGATCATCGCCGAAGATCCCGTCAAACCGAATCAGCCCCTGGTTCTCCCCACCTCCATCGGATTGATCGATGTCGAGCGAGGAATCGAGAGCGTTGCTCGTCTGCGGATTGGGATTGCTTTGCTGAATCCACGTGTCCGCCGTGCCGCTGTAGCCGTCCTGTCCCTGCTGGAAGGTCAGCGTTTCGGGACAGTTGGCCTGAAGGGCTGGATCGTCATCGTCGCAGTCCAGGCAAAGCGGACTCCCGTCGTCGTCACCGTCCACGAGCTCGTTCGGGTAGTCAGCTACCCCGTTGCAGTCGTTGTCGAGGCCATCGCAGATCTCCGCAGACGGGGTGCCCGGCGTGCAGACATCCTCTTCGGTCCCGGCTACGCAAGCCGTCGTGCCCGTGGCTGCGCACACACCCTCGCCGCAGCTGCTGGTCCCGGGCATGTAGTCCTCGTCGGTCAGACCATCGCAGTCGTCGTCGACACCATCGCAGGTCGCGTCGTCCGCTGCCGCGTCTCCAGGAGCGCAGCTGTCGACTACCGCCCCAGCCACACACGACGTCGAGCCCGTCGACGCACACGCCCCTGTGCCACAAGTCGTGCTGACCGAGACGTACTCCTCGTCGACCGACCCGTCGCAGTCCTCGTCGATCCCGTTGCAGCTCCCCAGCTCTGGTTGTTGCTCACCGGGCGTGCAGCTGTCCACCACGCTCCCGCTCTCGCAGCTCGTGATCCCCGTGGCCGCGCACTCGCCCAGTCCACAGGTCGTGTTCTCCGACACGTAGTTTTCGTCAGTGCTGCCATCGCAGTCGTCGTCGACGCCGTCGCACGTCGCATCGTCATCTGCAGGTGCGCCGGCGGCGCAGCTGTCCTCCACGTCTCCATCCACGCACGACGTCGACCCCGTCGACGCACACGCGCCCACCCCGCAGCTCGTCGGCTGCGACGCGAAGTCCTCGTCAGCCGTGCCATCGCAGTCATCGTCGATCCCGTCACACGTCGCGTCGTCCGCGGCCGGCGTACCCGGCGTGCAGCTATCCTGCTCGGCTCCGTCCACGCAGGAGGTCGTTCCCGTCGACGCACACGGCCCTGTGCCGCAGGTCGTGGGCTGAGAGGAGAAATCCTCGTCCACCTCACCATCACAGTCGTCGTCCCCTCCGTTGCAGAGCGAGTCGTCCGCTGCCGCGTCTCCAGGCGCGCAGCTATCGACCGTGCTGCCACCGACACAGGTCAGCTCGCCGGTTGCGGCGCAGGCCCCCACCCCGCAGGACGTCGCGACAGGGACGTAGTCCTCGTCCGTCAAGCCATCGCAGTCGTCGTCGATTCCGTCACAGGTCGCGTCGTCCGCTGCCGGATCGCCCGGCGTGCAGCTGTCCACCACAGCCCCCGCCACGCAGGCTGTGTTGCCCGTCGCTGCACAAGCACCGACGCCGCAGTTGGTGTTGACGGAGACGTAGTCCTCGTCGTTGCTGCCATCACAGTCGTCATCCACTCCGTCACAGGTCGCGTCTTCCGCTGCAGGTGCGCCGGCGGCGCAGCTGTCCTCCACGTCTCCATCCACGCACGACGTCGACCCCGTCGACGCACACGCGCCCACCCCGCAGCTCGTCGGCTGCGACGCGAAGTCCTCGTCAGCCGTGCCATCGCAGTCGTCGTCGATGGCGTCGCAGGTCGTGTCGTCCGCTGCCGGATCGCCCGGCGAGCAGCTGTCCTGCACGCTTCCGTCGACGCACGCGGTCGTCCCCGTCGCCGCACAGGCGCCCGTACCGCACGAGCTCGTTCCCGGGACGTAGTCCTCATCTGCCGCCCCGTTGCAGTCGTCGTCCACGCCGTCACAGGTCACGTCGTCCGGCGCTGCATTCCCCGGTGTGCAGCCATCGTCGACGACCCCGTCGACGCAGGTGCTGGTCGTCTCCACCAGGCAGGCACCAGTGCCGCACGAGATCGGATCTCCGACATAGTCCTCGTCCGCCTGTCCGTCGCAGTCCTCGTCGATCCCGTCGCAGGTCGGATCGTCGGCAGTTGGCTGGACGTTCTGGACACAGTCCGGCGCGCCATCGGCGCACGCTGTCGTTCCCTGCGCGCACACCCCGGCCTGACCGGTGTCGCAGTCGACGCCCATATAGTCTTCATCCATCTCCCCGTCGCAGTCGTCGTCGACTCCGTCACAGGTCGCGTCGTCAACGGCCGTCGGAGTGCACGGAACCCAAGGCGAAAGCTGCGTTCCCGGGATCACCTCGCTCGGTTCGGTAGTGCCTTGCCCCGGCTTGGCCCAGCCCACTTCCACGTGGTCGCCACCCAGGGTCTCGGGCTGAAGCGCCTCGATGTAGTAGCGGCCACCGGCCACGAGCGCCACCGGCTGAGATTTCTGCGTCGAATACCGGTTCCATTCCAGTGGGCTACTCCGACGAGTGAGGCTCGCAATGAGCAACCTGTCAGCAGGGCTCACGCTCGAGCTCAACCAGAGCTCGCCGTTGTCGTCGGCGGAAATCCAGAACGTGTAGTCGCCGGTCGTGGGGGCGGTGAGGATCCCGTGCACACGGCGGCCGAATCGGTGGCCAACGTTCACGGGTGAGGCGAAACTCGTGTAGGTGCCGGTTCTGTCCGCCTCGGTGTCGACCGGTATCGCCCCCGGACTGCGGAACGTTCCGTCCCACTCCTCGAAAGAGATCTCGCCAGAGCCAGCAGTTTCGAGCGCCGCATGTACCGCAGGCGTGGAGCTCCCCTGCTCCGGTTGCTCCCGGTCGGAACAGCCAGCCAACGGCACAGTGCAGACCGCCACGAGCAGCGGCAGAAATGAGCTCCAGCTCGCTCTGGACGTACTACTTCCCCCGAACCCCCGAGAACCATTCATGGTCACTCCTCCACCCTCACTGCTGTCGCCGAACTCGAGAATCGAACGCGAAGGCCTGCGTCCACACGCTCAACCCCCGAGTTCACTCGCTCGTTGTCTTGGCTCGATCGCTCGTGGCCACCAACGCGGGCGGGAGGCCTTGGCTGCGACCGCAACTCCCTCCCGCGCGGGTACCCCAAGCTAGTCCCTACGCCTCGCCGGGAGGCTACCAGCGCGGGCGCGATGCGTATCGGGCATTGTGCGTGATTGCGCTCGGCCTGGTTCCTCATTCCGGAAATCGTTAAACATCACTGTAACGAGGTGCCGTCCGGATTGACTCTCCGTCGCCTGCGTGCCCAGCAGGGTCAAGACGACGTACCGTACCCATCCAACCGTATTCTCAACGGTTCTCGCGATGGTTCTGAGCATCGACGCCAGCTTGGTAGTCTGAGCTGGTGAAAGCTCCGCCCATGACGAGATCCTCCTCGATCCTGTTCCGCCTTTGGCTCGCGGGGGCCGCGCTTCCCCTCTGCGTTGCGCTCGGGTCGGCCACCGCGTGCGCAGGCACCGCTCCGGAATCGTCGACGCCATGCCCGTCCCGGGCGACCGCCGCACCAACGCCAGCGGCTCCGGCCGCGGTACCCGCACCGGAGCCACCCGCGCCGGAGCCCCTGAAGGGGAAGCCCCGCTACACCATCGGCAACTCGGAAGTCACGGTGCTCGAGTCGTCGAACACAGGCAAGACGTACGAGCTCATCGTCGGGCTGCCAGGTTCGTACCAGAAGGAACCCGACCGCAGATACCCGATCTGGTATCAGCTCGACGGACAATGGGACTTCGCTCTCGTCAACGCGCTGACCGGGGGCCTGGTCTACGACGAGGTCGTCCCGGAGATCATCGTCGTGGGGCTCAGCTACGGCGGCAAGAATCCCGACTACCAGGCGCTGCGCGATGACGACTACCCTCCCACTCGCGCCAAGACCCACGACGGGCGCCAACTCGGCGGTGGCGGGCCCAAGTTCCTGGCTGCTCTGGAGCGCGAAATCATCCCCCGCATCGAATCGACCTATCGGGCCGACCCGCAGCGACGGGTGCTGGCTGGTTCTAGCTTTGGCGGTCTCTTCGCGCTCTACGCCCTATTCGAGAAGCCCGAGTTGTTCTCCGCGACAGTCGCTCTCAGCCCGGCGGTGGGCTGGGATGACCGGTGGCTCTTCCAACGGCAGCGCGAGTTCCACGCATCCAACTCCGAGCTCGACGAGCGCGTCTGGATCTCGTTTGCCAGCGACGAATGGCCCGACTTCGCCCAGCACATCCAGGCGTTCCAGCGGGAGTTTCGCGCGGCCCGATATCGGGGGCTCACGCTGGAAAACCGCGTCATCCAAGGTGAGCGCCACGCTGGCAACAAGCCCGAAGGCTACAACCGCGCCATGCGATTCGTATTCGCGGATACAGCCAGGTGACCCGAGCCGGAAGCATTCGGACACTGGGAGCGGCGAGCCCCTGGCGATGCTAGACTCGTCCTGGTGCTTCTTCGAGGACATCTCGGCGCCATCGCGGCACTCGCCATCCTGAGTGCTTGCGGCGGTTCTACCGAACGAGGCGCTCCGAGCAGCCAGACCGGAACCCCGACGGGTGTGGGAGGCGCCGGCGGCGGAGGAGGAGCGACCCAGGGCCACGGAGGCGAGGCGGTCGCCGGTGCGCCAGCCTCCCCGGCTGCAGGCGCGGCAGGCCAGGGTGGCGCCCCCGTCAACTGTGTCGAGGTGATCTTCTGCGAGGAGGAGTGTCCCTTCCGGTTCTGGGACGATCTGCAAGGTTGCCCGACCTGCGCGTGCGCACCACCGCCGCTGACGATGCAAACCAACGGCGTCGTGCACGACCCGGCTCACGTCGCCATGGAGGCTTCCGCAGCCTGGTCGCCTGGTAGCGGCCGCCTCACGTTCAGCTTCCGTTGGACCTACGACGATCCGACCATGGAGGACGAAGAGCAATTCGTGTCTGCAGCGGTGGACATGCCCGAAGGCCTCGTCTGGCATGCTCCGGTGGTCACGACGTTCCAGCTACCCTCCGATGACCCGCAGCTGTCGTGCTGGGCGAACTGGACCTCGTCGGGGCTTCTCGATCAACGGGAAAGCCTTACCATCGCGGACGGATACTTCTCGGTCCGAAACGTGGACGGGGACTATGAAGTCGAGGGCGGCATCTACTTGTCGATGGAGTCCACGAGTGCGTACCCGGGGACCGTGGTAGTGGGAGGACCCTTCGCCGTGCAGGCTCTGTAGGCGGAAACTTTCGATCGTAAGTATCGCAGCGCGTCTTCCGGGCAGCTCCCACTGGCTGGCACCCGCTCAGCGGGAGGGTCAGTAGCGCAGCGCGCTGCGCTGCCGGGAAGCGGCCGAATTGGGGTCCCCGAGAGGACACGCGCGCGTATCATTCGAGCCCTGAGCTCGACCCCGGAAGCCTGGATTCCGGTGCGCTCAGCTCGGGTCACACTCTCCCCCCACACCAGCAGCAGGAGCACTGTCATGCCCCGCAGTCGTAGCGACTCTCGCACCGGCAAACGTTCCAAGAAGACCCGTGCACGCCGAGATTCGGCCGAGCCGCCACCGCCGTCGGTCCCTCCCCATCCGCTCGTCGAGCACGAAGCCGGTCTGGACCGCAACTCGATCAAGCGATCCATCGCCAATCACATCGAGTACGCCCGCGGCAAAGACCAGTTCACCGTCACTCAGCTGGACTACTTCTTCGCGTCCGCTCGCGCCGTGCGGGATCGGATGTTCGATCGCTGGAACGAGACGCAGCAGCGCTACTACCGCAAGGATCGAAAACGCATCTACTACCTCTCTCTGGAGTTCCTGCTGGGCCGACTCCTGGAAGACGCCATGGTCAACGTGGGGATTCAGGGGGAAACCCGCGCGGCTCTCGAGGACCTCGAGGCGGACCTCGGTGAGGTCATCGAAACCGAACCCGACGCGGGCCTGGGCAATGGCGGCCTGGGACGCCTCGCCGCGTGCTTCCTCGATTCCATGGCCACGCTGGGCTTGGCCGGCATGGGCTATGGGATCCGCTACGAATACGGCATCTTCGAGCAGGTCATCCGGCACGGGCGCCAAGTCGAGAAGGCGGACAACTGGCTCGCCTTTGGCTACCCCTGGGAGGTACCTCGCCCCGAGCAACGCTTCATGGTGCGCTTCGGAGGGCGCGTCATCCAGTACCCGAACGCGAAGGGCCGCACCGTCTATGACTGGGTGGACACGCAGAACGTGATCGCGATGCCCTACGACATCCTCGTGCCCGGCTATCGAAATGGCGTCGTCAACACCCTGCGCCTCTGGTCGGCCAAAGCCTCGCACGAGTTCGACTTCTCGTACTTCAACCAAGGCGACTACATCAAGGCCATCGAGGACAAGAACGCGACCGAAAACATCTCACGCGTGCTCTATCCCAACGACATGGTCCTGCAGGGCATGGAGCTCCGCCTGAAGCAGGAGTACTTCTTCGTCTCCGCCACCCTGCAAGATGCGTTGCAGCGCCACCTCAAGACTCACCCGACGCTCGACACATTGCCGGAGAAGGCGGTATTCCAGCTGAACGATACCCACCCGGCCATCGCCGTTGCCGAGTTGATGCGACTGCTGCTGGACGAGCACGGCCTCGGCTGGGACCAGGCCTGGGAGATCACGCGCCAATGCCTGGCCTACACCAACCACACCGTGCTGCCGGAAGCCCTGGAAACCTGGCCCGTGTGGCTGCTGGAACAGACGCTGCCGCGGCATATCCAGATCGTCTACGAAATCAATCGGCGGTTCCTCGACGAGGTGCGCGCCCGATGCCCCGACGACGAGGGTCGCGCGCGACGCATGAGCCTCTTCAGTGAGGAGGGAGAGAAGCGCCTGCGGATGGCTCACCTGGCCATCGTCGGCAGCTTCTCCGTCAACGGCGTTTCGCAACTGCACGGGCGCATTCTCCAGGAACGCGTCTTTCGGGACTTCTACGACCTGTACCCCGAGAAGTTCCACGCGGTCACGAACGGCATCACCCCGCGCCGTTGGCTCCTCAAGTGCAATCCAGACCTCGCACGGCTGATCTCTTCGCAGATCGGCGAGGGTTGGATCACGGATCTGGAAGAACTCGAAGAGCTCGTGCCGCTGGCGGATGACAAGAAGTTCGCGACGCACTGGCGGGAAGCCAAACGCGCCGCCAAGCTGCGCCTAGTCGATCATCTCGTCCGGCGCGACGGCGTCAAGCTCGACCCGGACACCATCTTCGACGTTCAGGTCAAGCGCATCCACATGTACAAGCGCCAACTCCTGAACATCTTGCACGTGCTTTCGCTGTATCTCGAATACCGCGAGAAGTGGCCGACCGACGTACCTCCTCGCACGTTCCTGTTTGGAGGCAAAGCGGCGCCAGCCTACGACATGGCCAAGCGAGTCATTCACCTCATCAACGCCGTGGCCCGGGTCGTCGCGAATGATGCGCAGGCCAATCAGCTGCTGCGAGTCTACTTCGCCCCCAGCTACTGTGTTTCCCTGGCCGAGTACATCATCCCGGCAGGCGACGTCTCGGAGCAGATCTCGGTCGCTGGAACGGAGGCTTCCGGTACCGGCAACATGAAGTTTGCGCTCAACGGCGCGGTGACATTGGGCACTCTCGACGGCGCCAATGTGGAGATCGCGGAAGCCGTCGGCAACGAGAACATATTCATCTTCGGCCTGACGGCAGAACAGGCCAAGGAGGCCAGAGCTCGCTCACGAAAGCCAGACGAGCTGCTCGCTACCGATCCAGTTCTACAGAACGTCGTCGGCGCTCTGCGTGGGGGCGTGTTCACCCCAGAGGAAACGGAGGCGTTCCGCCCCATCGTCGATTGGCTACTGGGCCCGGATCCCTACTTCGTGCTCGAGGACTTCCGAAGCTACCGCGCCTGCCACCAGAGCGTGCTGGAGGCGTATGCAGACACGGCCGGCTGGACACGCCGCAGCATCCTGAACACCGCTCATTCGGGGCGCTTCTCCAGCGACCGCGCCATCCGCGACTACGCCGATCGCATTTGGAAAGTCTGACGCGACGAGCCCGAAAAAGGGCGAAGCATCCGTTGCGTTCTAGCGTCGCTTCACCCGCTGGCCATTCTCCGCCTGTTCGCAGATGGGCGGAGGGGGTGGAGGCGGAGGGGGCGGGGGCGCCGGAGCCAGCGCGGCAAAACACATCGTGGCTGCACGGAACAGCCACCATGCCGTGCTGAAGAGGAAGCCGACGGGATCGCGGCGCGCGTGGCGCAGTCCGCGCTTCAGAAGATGCAACACGGGATTCTCCTTGGTGAGGGAAACAGAAACGCGCTCGGGTTTCTGTCAGCGCCTCAACAGAGGATCCGACGGGTGACTCGCAGCAGGTCTCGAACGATGAGGGTGATCGAAGGCCACAAAGACGCAGGAGCCATGCTCCGCACGTACGTCGCAACGCGATCACGCGGTGAGACGCGACTGATTGCCCCACATGTGGTCAATCGCAGCGCGGGCGGAGGACTGCCACCGGGGGGTTCCGCCAGCATCACCGATACGTCGCAGGTAGCCGTGGCACCAGCCACAGGTGCGATCACGACGGCCAGCATCACGCTGGCCAGCAGTGCCTGCAGCAGGCGAAGCACTCGCCTCGGTCGCCGTCCTGTCAGCTGGCTCGCCCTGATCATGCGCTACCGCAGTGACTGGCGGGATAGCACCAATCTCGGTCCGCGGCCAAGAGCGGGACGCTGAGCTTCAGCTCGACGTGCCCTTTGGTCATCGGCACCCATTGCGTTGACTGGGATCGGAAACGCGGAAACCGACGTCGTCGACAGAGGAGCGTGCGCGTTCTGATGCGACGATGCCGGGGGACGTCAGCCGCCCGCCTCTGCCCACGCGGCCTGTATCCGAGGCTGGTCCCCCAGCATCCCAATCACCCAGTGGCTGCGGCATTGTTCCGAGATCGCACGGACGTCAGCCAGTCGCGTTTCGAGAACCCCCTCCCTGAAGCGGTCGATGGCTTCGATGGGCCAGCCGCGGTTCCAGAACGAGAAGACGGCACTGGCTATCGCCGCCGTGGTCGAGAGCTCGAGGTTGTAGTCCCTCGCGATTCCAGCGCGAGCACGTTCCAAGTACACCGCGTCGAGGCTGCCGTCCGCAGGCCGCTCGAGGTAGTCGCGAAACACGCCCAGGGCCAGGGCGAGGTACTCGTAGCCCAACTCGGCCTCCAGCCGGAGCACCGCCGTGCCCCCGCGCAGGTAGTGAACTTGCCCGCCTACCCAGTACGTGGCGCCGAGCTTCTCCCGCAACACCTGTTGCACGCGATCGCGAAGCATCTGCGTGAAGAGCACGCCCACTGGCGCATCCTTCGCCGTCATGGGAGGTAGCACACAGTCGAAGTGCGTCTCCACCTGCGTGCGACCGGCCTGGTGGCGAACTTGCAGGCGATCGTCACCTCGCGCCGCGGCGCCGCGTAGCGCTGGAGGCGGCGAAACGTGCTGGCGCTTCTTGTCTGGAGCTCGCAGGCTGCTGAACTCCTCGCGGGCGAGCGCCACCGCCTTTCGCGGATCGAAGTCGCCCACCATGACCAGTGCGCCATTGTCGGGTCGCAACACCTCGTTGATCCATTTGTACACCTGGGTTCCGGTGACCGCCCTCACCTCCTGTGGCCTCGCACGGTATCCATAGGGGTGCGGCCCAAACAGGGCCTGGTTGCGTGCATGCGCCAGCTCACTCGCAGGCTGTTGGTCCTCTGCCTCTAGCACCTGCAGTTGGTCCGTGAACTGCCGGGGTGGCCAGTCCACACGAAAGTCGGCTGACGCACTCTGCAAGACCTCGAGGGATCGCTGCAGATCCGATCCGGTCGAACGCAGCGCGTACTTCGTCGCGTCCATTTCGACCGTGCGGTCGTAGGCCATGCCACGCACGCGTGGAGAGATCCGGGATGGCGCCAGCGCCCACTCTGCAGCGGTTCCCACGCCCGGTCCAACAACCCGCCCTTTGCCCCCGTGGAATCCGAGAATGAGGCTGTGGTACCGCGATCCCGGTTGTGGAACGGCGATCACCTCGAGCCCTGTGTCCAGGGATGCGCGGACCGCACGGGTCAAGTGGATGGGCCGCATCCAGCTGCGTACTGCCGCCGGGTCCGGAAGTGGCGCCGCGTCTGCCCGTGGCAGTCCATCCATCGGCGAACCTGCGGAACTCGGCACCGCCTCGTCGAGCTGGCCACCGGTCGAGAGCGGTCGAATCAGGACCACGTGGGCGCGATCCCCCTCGAGGTACGTCTGGCAGTATTCGGACACGCTATCGTTGGTGAGTGCAACCAACCGGGCATCGCGTCGCCGGTGATAGTCTGGCTCGCCGACGTGGTGCGCTGAATAGCCGATGCTCATCACGCGCGAAACCATGGACTCGTAGGCGTAGGTGGCGTTCACGGCGACCGCACGCTTGATGGCTTCCAGCCACATGGAGTGGTGGCTGCGCTGGGCGATTCCCCGAAGCATCTCGCGCGCAACCGAGCGAGCGGTCGCCTCCGGATCCGTGCCCCGCTTCAGGATCACTCGCAGGTAGAATAGGCCCGCTTCGGATCCCAGCACGAATCCAGAGCTGACTCGGGCGATGTCGCGGTCTCGCCGGCCCAGGTTCGCCCAGAAGGTCCCGGCAGCCATGTCGGCAACGATGTGCGCCACGTCGCCCCCGCGGGCATACGCGCCAGGCACGGACCACCCAATCCAGACTTCAGGCGCGGCCACAGGACCTTGGTGGTTGGACATCTCGCCGGGCCGGTGATTGAACACCGAGCTGGGCAGCTGGTAGTCCGCCGCCTGCTCATGCCGGTGCTGCGTGGTCCCGGGCTGTGCCGGGAAGGCTCGGCGCACCATTTCTCGCACTGCGCTCGTCGGCAGTGGCGCGGACACGACCAACGTGCTCGTTTCCGGCCGGTAGTGCGACTTTCCGAAGGCGCGAACGTCGTCCATTTGGATGGCGCTCAAGTCCTGCAGCCTGCCGCTGACCGGTCGCTCGTAGGCATGCCCGTCGGGAAACACCTGCTCCGCCAACCAGCCCAGCGCCTGTCGAGGAGCGCCATTCTCCGCAACCTGCCGAGTCTCGTTCAGTACCACCTGCCGGGAGTTCTCGAACGCGGTCGCGGTGACGCTCTCCAGCGGACTGGAGAGAACTGCAGCCAGGGATGCGAGCATCGCAGCCAGATTCTGCGGAGGAACGAAGCCGTAGTACGCGGTGTCGTCCCAGGAAGTGGTGGCGTTCGCGCTCCCGGCCCCGAGCGTATCCCAGTAGTTCTCCAGCGTCGGACCTCCCTGGTGCCGGGCCTTCATCACCAGGTGCTCGGTCAGATGCGCAGCACCGGATCGCCTTTGGGGATCCGCTGCGGCGCCCGCGCCCACGATCAGGACGGCTCCGGCACGCCCGAAATCCGGACCGCGCTCCAGCACCACCCGAAGGCCGTTCGGCAGATCGTATTGTTCAACAGGATAGTCGGCGACCTCGGCTCTCGGCAGCTCCGGGTATCGCGGACCGATGCAAGACACGGCAGCCACAGCCACGGCCAGCAGCGCCACTAGCAACGAGATTCCCCTTCGCACCCTCACCCTCCACCGCTGAACCCCTCCAGATTCTGCAGTGTAACGGCACTCGCTTCTTCCGCCAAGCTCGCATCCTTGATCCATGTTTCGGCGGCCGCCAGCGTGCGCCGAAACATGGGATGGTTTCGGGACCGGGTCCGGGGTCC
>CAZSVU010000130.1:0-20557 GCA_964610275.1 uncultured Polyangiaceae bacterium
CGCCCGTGCCACCGCCGCCCGTGCCACCGCCGCCCGTGCCACCGCCGCCCGTGCCACCGCCGCCCGTGCCGCCACCGCCGGTGCCACCCCCGGAGACGTCTCCACCGGTCCCACCGGACTGCGTTCCGCCTTCTCCGGGCTGCCCGCCGGACGCCTCGCCACCGGTGCCGCCCGACCCTCCGCTTTGCTCGCCTGCGCCACCGCCCGATCCTCCGGACGTTGCGCCACCGCTGCCGCCAGAGCTCGCACCGCCCATACCAGGTGCACCACCCGTGACCGTCTCACCGCCCACGCCCGGATCGCTGCCCCCGACACCGGGGTAGCCTCCGGTCTCATCCGCGTCGTCGGCCTCGACCAGAAGGTCGTCGGTGTAGACCGTGCAGGCACCAGCCGCGACGATCGCAACCAATGCTGCAAAGTTCCGCAGCTTGCGCTGTGCGTGGCTCATAGTCGATGGCTCTGCCCAGCCAGTATGCTGTAGGGATCCATAGGCTAAATAGCGCAGCTTGGCGTGGACCGCTAACCGAACCCGAGCGTTCTGGCACGAGAGGCGCTGAGCTGGGGGTTTTTCCCCCGGGAGCGCCGGGCTATTCCGCCGACCCGAGGTCCAGACCGGCCCGAACGGCCTGACTCTCGCACTCGACGCGGGTGAAACCGAGCGTTCTGGCCACCCTTGCCTCGGGGCGCCCGGCAAAGTTCGCAAGGAAGAAACGGGAGCAAAGTGGGCCCTTCACCCGCAACGTTCGACGGCTGCTCCCCACTGCGCGCACCTGCTCGGCCTGGTGTCGTCTCCTACGGAGCTCATCGTGATACTGACGGGCAAACACGGGCCGAGCCGTTGCGCGCAGCGCTTCCCGCTCGCTCTCGTCGTCGGCGCCTGCCAACAGGGCCTGGTGATGAATCGACTGGCACGACCCACCCACGTAGCATCCGTCTGCGGCAGCCTTCATCCGCTCGGCGAGTCCTCGGCTGCGGTACGTGGCGGTCAGCTTCTGCAGTTCCTCGTCGCGACGTTCGGCACTCGCGGCCCCGGCCGAGTTGCGCTCCGCGGAGCGAGACCGTTGGCAGCCGCCGAATAGCAGCGTCGACAGCAACCCGAGCGCGAGTGCCGGAGCGAGCGTCGAGAAGCGCGTCTTGGCCCCCTGGAACGTCAGCTGGGCGGTTCCACCCGAAACACAAACGCGAGTGGCGGCTGAGCTGGCTGAGTGGACCGACTCCAGAGGCTGCACGCTGGGCAGCATAACACCGCATGCGTCCTCGGAACGCCTGTTCGCGCTGCTCACCGCGTGAGAACGGCTCGGACGACGCACCACGCGCTTCGACTGACGCGAAGGCCCACGACCGCGGGCCATTCCATGGTAGCAATGCTCGAGCCATACGATCCGAGCTGCCGACCGAGAGCCACGGTGGAGGAAATCCCCAACAGCGCCCTGCCTCGACCTCCCCCGCAGAGCCATCTGAGTGCGGCAGTGCGCGTCTTGGGCGTGCTCATCGCTGTGCTCATACTCTGGCTCGCATTCCGAGACGTTGACCTCAATCAGGTGAAGGCACTTCTCGGTAGCCTCGGCCTCCTGGCGCTGGTCATCCCGTTGCCACAACTGGTGAGTTTCTCCTGTGAAACCGTGGGCTGGCGCTGGGCTTTTCGTCGGCTGGGACTCCGAGTGCGGTTTCTGCCACTCCTGCGCGTCCGCCTGACGACTGATGCGCTGACGCACAGCCTTCCCGGGGGAGTGGTGTTCTGCGAGTCTGTCGCCTTCGTGTTGCTCAAGCGTCACTGCGGGGTTCCGTACCCGGAAGCGCTGGCCGGGTTGGCGGCCCGCAAGTTTCTGCTGCTGGTTTCGCAGAGCGTGTACGTGACCTTGATCTTCCTGTTCGGCTTCTCCTATTTGCAGGCAAGCTCGGTCCGGTTCATCGGCACTGCCGGACTCGAATGGATCGTGCTGGGGATTGCCGCAGTGCTCGCTCTGGCCAGCTACGGCGTCTCCGCCACCCTGCATCGCGGAGCGGTGGTCAGCAAGGTTCATACCTGGTTGTCACGATTCCCGAGCCGGCGGTGGCAACTCTACCTCGCCCAACGCCGCGACCGATTCAGCGAATGCGACGGCCAGATGACTCGGTTCTTTTCCGCCCGGGCTCATCGGCAGATAGGTCCGGTGCTGGCGTTTCTCGCAGGGTGGATCTCCGAGTCGGTGGAAACCTACCTGATTCTGCACCTGCTGGGCGTGAACTTGAGCTTTGTGGCGGTGGCGAGCTTCGAGGTCGTTCTGGCATTCCTTCGACACACGCTCGTGTTCCTGCCCGCTGGCTTGGGCGTGCAGGACGCCGGCTACGCCGCCTTCCTCGCCGCGCTGGGCGTCCCTCAGCCACTGGCCACCGGTGCGGCCTTCGTGCTGCTCAAGCGTGCAAAGGAAGTGCTGTGGGCATCGGTGGGATATGCATTCCTGCTCTCGGACCGCAGCCACCAGCAGGGAGAAGCTGCGGAGTTGGTGAGAGAGGGAGCGCTCCGAACCGACCCCTTCCTCTAGCTGAGGGAGGACGAACGTCGGTCACCGTTTGGAGAGGATCGCGCTCGCCAATCTAGTCCTTCTTCCGTCGACGTACGACGCCCTCGGGATCCGGTCGCCGCGGTTGGGCGTCGCGCGGTCGTGACTTCTTGTCCGGAAGTGGCACCGTCGGTCCGACCAGATCCGCCAGGCGGGGCTGGGGCGCTGAGACGACGGGCGGTGGTGCAGGCGCCGCTCGCTGCGGCTCCGGAGCGAGCAGCGGCGCCGGCGCGGACGGCGGCACAGCCGGTGAGGGGGGAGAGGCCGGAAGCTCCTCCGGTGGCGGCTCCGGCAATCCGAGCCTGGCCCGGAAGACGTCTCCGAGACTGCCCAGCCCACCCTTGCCCACTGCCGCGGCGCCGCGGGAAGAGAAGTCGCGGTAGTTGCGCCGCTCCTCCACCCGAGCAACGCCGGTGATGCTGAACCGAAGCTTGCCACTCACCGCATCGCGACTGGTCAGCGCCACGCGCACCTCCTTGCCCGGAGGGAACGCGCGTCGATGATCCGAGCCAGGAGGCAAGTCGAGCTCGCGTACGGGCACGAGCCCTTCGCCCTTTTCGGTTTCCACGAAGACGCCAAAGTTGGTGGCGCGGCTCACGGTGCCCACGAGGATCTCATCGAGTGCCGGAGCTGCCGGTCTGGCCGGAGCCGTGGCGAGCGCCTTGATGCTCAACCGAACCCGGACCCCTTTGGGAGTCTCTTCCATGCTGAGGACACTGGCGCTCACACTTTGGCCGATGGTGAGCTCGTCCTCCACCCGCTCGACGCGATGGTGCGCGATCTCGGAAATGTGTGCGAAGGCTTCCAGACCGCCGAGGTCGATCACGGCACCGTGCTTCTGAATGCTGTGCACCGTCCCTTCGACGCGAGTCCCCACGCGCAGTTGCTCCAGCAGGCCCCGTTCTCGCTCGCGCCGCTGCTCCTCCAGCAGCGCACGCCGCGAAACCACGACACTCCGCCCCCCGTCGCGGATTTCGAGGACTCTGAACTCGAGGGTCTGCCCCTCGTAGACGCTCAAATCCGCCGCATACCCGAGCTCGACCTGAGAGGCTGGACAGAACGCCCGCACCCCGCTGAAGTCGACCTCCAGTCCGGCCTTGACCACCTTGTCGACCTTGCCGGACACGGGTGCGCCGCTGGCCAGAGCAGTCTGCAGGCCCCCCGCATCGATGGACCCGCCACGACCGAGCGCAAGGGTGAGCTGCGGGCTCGCCGGGTTGGACCGCACCACCGTGGCTCGCACCGTGTGCCCCACCTCCAGGCTGAGCTGGCCCGAGGCGTCCTCGAGCTCCGCGCGGTCGATGCGTGCATCCCCTGGTGTGCCGATGTCGACGAAGACCGTGTCACTCCCGATTTGGATGATCTTGCCTTCGACCATTTCTCCGCGCTCGAGGCGCCGCGCCTCCCGACTCCTCGGGTCATGAACGGAGGCCTCCATGAGCGAGGCGAAATCGTCAGGCTTGGTCACGGGGCGAGAGCATGCCACCAGCCCAGGGATGCACAAGCCGAACCTGGCGCGAGAAAGCGACGGGTTTGACGAATTCGGCCGGATCTGCCACCCACGACGGCGGCCCAGCCACTCCTATGCTAATCGGCCCTGGTGCCGACCCGCCGAGTCACCACAAACGCCCAGCTGACGCTCGACCTGCAGCGCGCCACGCTTCACGCTTTGCGCCGGTCGTACGCAGAGATCAACTCGACCTTCTTCAAAGGACAACTGCGCGCCCCCACGCTCACACTGAGTGCATCGACCCAAACCCTCGGCCGCTGGCGTAGGCAGGATCGAACACTTGAGATCTCGTGGGAGCTGCTCGCACAGCGGAGCTGGGGCGCAATGGTGGAGGTGCTCAAGCACGAGATGGCACACCAGTACGTCGACGACGTGCTGCAGCGCCACCACGACTCCGCACACGGCAACGCCTTCCGCGCGGTGTGCCGGGAGCGGGGGATAGATGCGCGGGCCTCAGGTGTGCCAGTCGGCACCACACTGTCGGATGAACAGGGCCACGTGTTGGAGCGGGTCACCAAGCTCTTGGCCCTGGCGCAAAGCCCCAACGAGCACGAGGCACAGTCGGCAGCTCTGGCCGCCCAGCGGCTGATGCTCAAGTACAACCTGGAGAACGTGGCCACGCAGGGCGCCCGTGGCTACGGGTTCCGGCATCTCGGACGCTGCACGGGGAGGACCTGTGAGAGCGAACGCATCCTCGCTGCCATTCTGGGGGAGCACTTCTTCGTCGAAGCGATTTGGGTGCCGGTCTGGCGCCCTCTGGAAGGCAAGCGCGGAACCGTGCTCGAAGTCTGCGGTACTCCCGAAAACCTGGAACTGGCTGAGTACGCCCACTCATTTCTGACCCACACAGCCGAGCGCCTGTGGCGCGATTACAAGCGAGCTCACGGCATCCGTCGAAACGCCGACCGGCGGTCGTTCCAGGCCGGGGTCATGTCGGGGTTCCGAGAGAAGCTCGCGCGGCAGAAACGCGCGCACGAGCGAGAGGGGCTCGTGTGGGTGGGGGACGGCGACCTCACACGATTCTTTCGCCAGCGCCACCCCTATGTTCGTCACACGCGCCACGTGGGCCGACATCGTGCCGAGGTCTACGGGCACGGCAAGGAGGCCGGCCGCAGCATCGTGCTGCATCGAGGCATCCAGCACGGTCCCGGCGGGGCGCCGCGCTTGCTGCGAAGCGGCCGGTAGGAACAGGAGTGGCCGCGAGGCCAGGGGCAACGGCGCCCGAGCCCTGCTCGGGCGCGGTTGGGGGGACGCAGCAGTTATCATGCGCTCGTACCGCGGCGCCCGAGCCCTGCTCGGGCGCGGTTGGGGGGTGCGTTCGGGGGCTAGCTCGGGTACCTTCGAGGCGTGGACAGCAACGCGCCCATGAGCACCGTCCGGCATGTCTTCGAGTTGGAGGTGATCAAGCTACTGCTCCAGGTGGCCTGGGCGGACGAACAGATGGCGCCCGAGGAGGCGTCCGCCCTACTCGCGCAGGCCAAGGACCTCGGTCTCGCCGAGCAGCACCTCGGAGAGCTCGAGACCTATCTCTCGGGGCAGGAACCGTTGCCCCCACCCAACCTCGCGCTCTTGAAAGGGCGCCGGGTGGAGGTCCTCAAAGCGGTCAAGGCGATGCTGCAGTCGGACCTCAAGGTGGCTCCGGAAGAAGACGAGGTCCTCGAGCAAATCGCGCTGCTGCTGCGGTAGCCTCCAGTCTGCCGCGAGACCCCGCCCAGCCGCCGCGCGGCTAGGCGCAGGAGCGCGGCTTGACAAGAGGGCCATTATTCTGTATATCTCCATATCATGATGGACGGATAGCTAATGGCCTCTTTGGAAGAAACCGTGGGCCTCCTCGCCCTGCTCGGCGACCCCAATCGGGTCCGGCTGTTGGCGCTACTCGCCGAGGAGGAGCTCGCCGTCAGCGAGCTCACGGCGATCACCGAACTCGGCCAGTCGCGCGTGTCCACTCACCTGGGTCGCTTGCGGGAAGCGGGTCTGTTGCGTGACCGCCGTGCAGGCAATTGCACTTTCTACGGGGTGGCCGAGTCGATCCCCGAGCCCGCCTCCCGGTTGTGGTCGACACTCTTGCAGGAGTTGGACGACGGCGTGCTCGACGCCGACCGTGCACGCGCACGCGCTCTGCGCGAAGCGCGTGCACGGAGCCTGCCGTGGCCTGACGCGATCGCCGGCGAGATGGAGCGCCACTACTCTCCGGGTCGAACGTGGGAGGCCACGGCACGGGGCCTCTTGGCGTTCGTGACCCTCGGCGACGTTCTGGACGTCGGTTCCGGCGATGGTGTCGTGGCCCAGCTGCTGGCGCACCGGGCCCGGAGCGTCTGCTGCGTGGACCGCAGTGAACGCGTCGTCGAAGCCGCGCGAACCCGCCTTTCCGAGCTCGGCAACGTTGAGTCTCGGGTGGGTGACATGCACTCGCTCCCGTTTGCCGATGCCTCTTTCGACCAAGTCCTGCATTGGAACACGCTCACGTACTCCGAGCAGCCGCGACTGGCGCTGGCAGAGGCGGCACGCGTGCTGCGCCCCGACGGAATCCTCGCGGTGGTCACGCTCGCCGAGCACCGACAAGCCGAGGTCACGGCCGCCTACGGCCACTGCCAATCGGGGTTTGCCCCGAAACAGTTGCACGAGTGGCTACTCGAGGCGGGACTCACCGTGCAGCGTTGCGCCATCACCTCCCGCGAGAGACGTCCTCCCCACTTCGAGGTGGTCACGGCCGAAGCCACCCAGCCCCGTCGTCAGTCCAGGTGATCCATGACCCAATCCGTCCCCAGCAGTCCGATCCGAATCCTGGCCGCGAAACGCATCCTCATCCTCGATGGGGCCATGGGCACTCTGATTCAACGCCAGGGCTTGACCGAGGCAGATTTCCGCGGCGACCGCTTCGCGCGGCATGCGACGGAGCTCAAGGGCGACAACGACCTTCTGGTGCTGACTCGCCCCGACCTCATCGCGCAGCTTCACGACGAGTACCTGGCCGCCGGTGCTGACATCATCGAGACCAACACGTTCAACGCAACCCGAATCTCTCAGGCGGACTACCGGCTGGAGGACCTCGCCTACGAGCTCAACCTGGAGGCCGCTCGCGTGGCCAAACGCTGTGCTCGAAGCTGGTCCGAGCGCACCCCGGCTCAGCCACGGTTCGTCGCCGGTGCGCTGGGGCCGACCAATCGCACGTTGAGCCTGTCCCCGGACGTCAACGACCCAGCCTTCCGCGCCGTGAGCTTCGCAGCACTGCGTGACGCCTACGCCGAGCAGGCGCGGGGTCTGATCGAGGGCGGCGTCGATCTACTGCTCGTGGAGACCATCTTCGACACGCTCAACGCGAAGGCGGCACTCATCGCCATCCAGCAGACACAGGCGGAGTTGGGCACCGCCCTCCCCCTCATGCTGAGCGTGACCATCACCGACCAAAGCGGTCGCACCCTCTCCGGACAGACCATCGACGCATTCTGGACCTCGATGGAGCATGCCGAGCCGCTCAGCGTGGGCATCAACTGTGCCCTCGGCCCGGAACAGATGCGCCCCTACCTGACCGAGCTCAGCGTTCTCGCCCCGGTGCTGGTCAGCTGCCACCCCAACGCGGGCCTGCCCAATGCATTTGGCGAGTACGAGCAGTCCCCCGCGGCCCTGGCAGCAACCTTGGCAGAGTATGCTCGGGCAGGGCTGCTCAACATCGTCGGCGGCTGCTGTGGCACCACGCCGGCTCACATTCACGCCGTGGCCGAGGCCACACGCCACCTCCCCCCCCGCTCGCTGCCCGATCCCGATCCCCTCCCGCGCTTCAGTGGTCTGGAGACGCTGCGCATTCGCCCCGACTCGAACTTCCAGATGATCGGTGAGCGGACCAACGTCACGGGCAGTCGTCGTTTCGCGCGCCTGATCAAGGAAGGCGATTTCACGACGGCGCTCCAGGTCGCGGCAGCACAGATCGAAGCGGGCGCGAATCTCATCGACGTGAACATGGACGAGAGCCTGCTGGACTCCGAGGCGGCGATGACGCACTTTCTCCGGCTGGTCGCCACCGAACCGGACATCGCCCGTGTGCCCATCATGATCGACAGTTCCCGGTGGTCGGTCATCGAAGGCGGGCTGCAGTGCGTCCAGGGCAAGGCCATCGTCAACTCCATCAGTCTCAAGGAGGGCGAGGCCGAGTTCTTGCGCCACGCCCGGGTCGCCCGCAGCTACGGGGCCGCCGTGGTGGTGATGGCCTTCGATGAAGAGGGTCAGGCCGAGAGCGCAGAACGGAAACTCGAGATCTCGACTCGCGCCTATCGACTGCTGACCGAGCAGGTCGGATTCCCGCCGCACGACATCATCTTCGACCCGAACGTCTTCGCGGTCGCCACCGGTATCGAGGGCCACAACCGTTTCGGTCTCAACTTCATCGAAGCCACTCGCCTCATCAAGGAGCAATTGCCGGGAGCGCTGGTGAGCGGCGGGATCAGCAATCTCTCGTTCTCCTTCCGCGGCAACAATCCCGTGCGCGAGGCGTTTCATGCGGCGTTTCTGTTCCATGCCATCCGTGCCGGGCTCGACATGGGCATCGTGAATGCGGGGCAGTTGGCGGTGTACGAGGACATCCCGCAGGACCTGCTGGAGCACGTCGAGGACGTATTGCTCGACCATCGGGATGACGCCACTGAGCGGATGGTCGCCTTTGCCGAAACGGTCAAAGGCACCGCGCAGCAGCGGGCTGCCGACCTCGGTTGGCGCGATACCCCGGTCGAGGAGCGACTCCGCCACGCACTCGTCAGGGGCGTCGTGGACTACATCGAAACGGATACCGAGGACGCGCGTCAGCAGTACGGCACACCGCTGCGGGTGATTGAGGGGCCCTTGATGGAGGGCATGCGAACCGTGGGGGACTTGTTCGGCAGTGGCAAGATGTTCCTCCCGCAAGTGGTCAAGAGCGCCCGCGTGATGAAGCGCGCCGTGGCCTATCTGGAGCCGTTCCTAGAAGCGGAACGGTCCGAGGGAGCGAGCTCCTCCCGCGGAACAATCGTCCTCGCCACGGTGAAGGGCGACGTCCACGACATCGGCAAGAACATCGTGGGCGTGGTGCTCGGGTGCAACAACTTCACGGTGGTCGATCTCGGGGTGATGGTCCCGCGAGATCGGATCCTCGACGCCGCTGTCTCGGAGCGCGCCGATGCCATCGGCTTGAGCGGGCTCATCACGCCGAGCCTCGACGAGATGGTGGCCGTGGCGGAGGAAATGGAGCGTCGCGGGCTCGCGCTACCGCTGCTCGTCGGCGGGGCCACCACCAGTCGAAGCCACACCGCCGTCAAGATCGCGCCGCAGCGCAAGGATGCGACGGTACACGTATTGGATGCGTCGCGCGCGGCGACGGTCTTGGCCACCCTCCTCGATCCAACGAAGCGCGGGGGCTTCGATGCGGAGAACCGAATCCAGCAAGAGCGCCTGCGAGCTGCACACACCGGAAAGCTCGCGCGGCCGCTGGTGGCCTACGCGGACACCCGCGGCCGCGCACCATCGCTGCGTTGGAGCGAGGCGGAGCTCGGCCGTCCCGAAGTGTACGGGCGCCGCCGATTGGTCGATTTCTCCGTGGAAGAGATCTCCCGCTACATCGACTGGACGTTCTTCTTCATGGCGTGGGAGCTCCGAGGCAAGTTCCCTGCCCTCCTGGACCATCCCGAGCGCGGACCAGCCGCCCGCGAGCTGTACGCAAACGCTCAGTCGCTCCTGCAAAGAATCATCGACGACGGGCTGCTGCGCGCCGAGGCCGTGTACGGCGTCTGGCCGGCCACCTCGGACGGTGACGATGTCCGACTCTTCACCGACCGATCCTGCAGCACCGAGCTCGTGACCTTCAACTTCCTACGCCAGCAGGCACGCCCGGACGGAGAGCCGTGCCGCAGCCTCGCCGACTTCGTGGCCCCGCGCGCCGTGGGCCTGCGTGACGCCGTAGGCGCCTTTGTCGTGGGCATATTTGGCGCGAACCGCACCGCTCTAGAATTCGACGCCCAGCACGACGACTACCACGCCATCATGATCAAAGCGTTGGCCGATCGCCTCGCCGAAGCTTTCGCCGAGCTGCTGCACGAGCGCGCTCGGGCAGAGCTCGGCTACGCGGATGACCCGCCGCTGTCGGGCCCAGCGCTGATTGCCGAGGCGTACCGTGGCATCCGTCCTGCCTTCGGGTATCCCGCTTGCCCCGACCATAGCGAGAAGCGCAAGCTCTTCGCACTGCTCGACGCCGAGTCCGCCGGGTTTTCGCTGACGGAAAGCTGCATGATGACCCCAGCGTCGAGTGTCAGCGGCTTGTACTTGTCCCACCCCAAAGCCCGCTACTTCAGCCTGGGCAAGGTCGGCAAGGACCAGGTCGAGAGCTACGCAGAGCGCAAGGGCCTCACGGTGACCGAGGTCGAACGCTGGCTACGTCCCAATCTGGGCTACGCATGACCGGGCTCATCGCCGCCCTGGCCAGACGGCGCATCCCCTCCAGCGGGTCTCCGCTGCGGTGGGTCCGGCGCTGGTTCTGCCTCCCGGGGCGGTCCCTCACGATGTGATCCGTCGCAGTACGGAAGATCGCGCGAGCGGCCGCAGCGACACGGGGGTCTTTTCGCACTCATATCACGGTCCATGACTCAGCCTTCCCGGCCGCGACCGGCACGGCCACGTCGAATCACTCGTGTCCGGCCAGCTACTATCCTCCGTCTGGTGCCACGCGCCAAGCCGAGCCGGGGTCTACCGGAGCCTGGGGCTCGGGTAGACCGCTCTGGGCTGGGCAGGTCGAGCGCGCCCTGATAGCGTCGCCAGCGTCAGAGCCGTTGCCACGCCATGACGACCGTGTCCCAGTTGTTTCGCCCGCGCCTGAGCCTGCTGACGGACCTCCATCAGCTCACCATGGCCAACGGGTACTTCCAGACGGGAATGGCGGGCCACGAGGCGAGCTTCAGTCTGTTCTTTCGCCACCCCCCCTTCCGTGGTGGGTACGTGATCGCAAGTGGGCTCCACGACGTGCTGGACCTGGTCGAGCACTTTCGTTTCGACGAAGAGGACCTGGCCTATCTCGGGAAGCTCCGCGGCAGCGACGGACAACCGTTGCTCGACCGGGATTTCCTCGCCCACCTCGGCCAGCTAGAGCTCGGCTGCGACGTCCTGGCGGTTCCGGAAGGCACCGTGGTGTTTGCTCACGAGCCCATGCTTCGAGTGACCGGCCCGCTGTTGCACGTTCAGCTGTTGGAAACCGCCCTGCTGAATCTCACGGGCTTCGCCTCACTGGTCGCGACCAAGGCGAGCCGGGTCTGTGCTGCCGCCTCCGGACGCCCTGTGCTGGAGTTTGGGCTGCGCCAGGCGCAAGGGGTCATGGGAGGCCTCACCGCAAGCCGCGCCGCCTATGTCGGTGGCTGTGCGGCCACGTCCAATGTGCTCGCCGGGCGTCTCTACGGCATTCCCGTCCGTGGCACGCACGCACACAGCTGGGTGATGGCATTCGACCGCGAGCTGGATGCCTTCGTGGCCTACGCGAGCGCCATGCCGAACAACTGCCTGTTCCTGGTCGACACCTACGATACCCTCGCCGGCGTCCGCCATGCCATCGAAGTGGGGAAGAAGCTGCGCGAGCACGGGCAGGAGCTGGTGGGCATCCGGCTCGATTCGGGCGACTTGGCCGAGCTCAGTCGGCAAGCGCGTCAGCTGCTCAACCAGTCTGGATTCGAGCACGCGCTGATCGTCGCCAGCAGCGACCTCGACGAGCACCGCATCGCTGAGCTTGAGCAGCGGGGCGCGGTGATCGACGTCTGGGGCGTGGGCACTCAACTAGCCACCGCGTACGATCAACCCGCCCTGGGGCAAGTCTTCAAGCTCACCGCCATTCGCGAGCCCGGGGGCAATTGGCAGTACAAGGTGAAGCTCTCGGAGACGGGTACCAAGTCGAGCCAGCCCGGGCTGCTCCAAGTCCGCCGGTTCAGAAACGGGCGGCAGTTCGTGGGCGACGTCATCTACGACTCACCGGTGCCGCCCGGCCTGGGCTGCACGATCGTCGATCCGGTTGACTCCTCGCGTCGGCAGGTCATCCCCGACGCGACCCAGCACGACGATCTGCTGTTGCCAGTGGTCCGCTCGGGGCAACGCATCTACGACCCGCCGAGCCTAGACGAAGTCCGCGCCCGAGTCGGCCGAGAGCTGGCAGGCTTCTCCCGCGAGGTGCTCGACCTGCGTGCATCCCGGCCCTACCCGGTGGGTCTGGATCAGTCCCTGGCCGAGTTGAAGAGTCACCTGATCCGTGAGGCAAGCCGAGCATGAAACTAGTGAGAGTCGCTGCCGCCGCGCTCAACCAGACCCCACTGGACTGGAGCGGAAACCGCCGCAACATCCTCACCGCGATCGAGGTCGCGCGCGAGCAGGGGGCCAGTATCCTCTGTCTGCCCGAGCTCTGTGTGTCCGGCTACGGGTGCGAAGATGCGTTCCTCTCTCCCGCGGTCCGCGAGACTGCGTTGCGGGTGCTGGGGGAGATCGTGCCGGCCACGCGCGGGATGATCGTGACCCTGGGGGTTCCGCTGTTCGTGGGTGGCGCCGTGTACGACACGTGCGCTCTGATCGATGACGGTGAGGTCCTGGGCTTCGTCGCCAAGCAGGCGCTAGCCGGTCACGGGATCCACTACGAGCCACGCTGGTTCAAACCCTGGCCCAAGGGCATCCGCTCGACGGTTCGCCTCGACGACCGTGACGTGACGGTGGGCGACCTCTACTTCGACTGCGGGGGGATCCGCATTGGGTTCGAGATCTGCGAAGATGCCTGGATGGCATCCCGCCCCGGGGCCACGTTGGCTCTGGATGCAATCGACCTCATCCTCAATCCGAGCGCCAGCCACTTCGCCTTCGGCAAACACGAAGTCCGACGGCGGCTGGTCCTGGAAGGCTCGCGCGCGTTCGGGACGGGCTACGTCTACGCGAACCTGCTGGGCAACGAGGCGGGTCGCGCCATCTACGACGGGGACACGCTGATTGCCGCTGGCGGTGAGCTTCTCGCCCAGGGCAGCCGCTTCAGCTATCGGGACATCCAGGTGATTTCAGCGACGGTGGACATCGAGCTCAGTCGCACCAGTCGAGCTTGGCAGAGCAGCTTCCAACCGCAGGTGACCCCGGCACCGGGCAGCGTGATCTCGGGACATGCCCCGCCCTCCGCGCGCCCCGCCGCCGAGCGACCACAGCGCGAAGCCTGGGAGCGCACGGACCACATCAAGGCCGAGGAATTCGCGCGGGCCGTCGCCCTGGGGCTCTTCGACTACCTGCGCAAGACGCGCGCGGGGGGATTCGTCGTCTCGATGAGCGGTGGCGCCGACTCGTCTGCGGTGGCGTGCCTGGTGGCACTGATGGTGCAGTTCTCCATTCGCGAGCTCGGCCAGGCCGAGTTCTGTCGGCGTCTGAGTCACGTGTCCGCCGTGGGCTCCGCTGCTGACCCGCGGGACGCGATCGGAGCGCTCCTGTCCGGCGTCTACCAGTCGACCCGAAACAGCTCCCAGGGGACGCGGGAGGCGGCTCGCGGGCTCTGCACGGCACTCGGGGGTCGGTTCTACGAGCTCGACGTGGATGGTATCGTCCAGAGTTACGTGGATCTGGTGGCGACCGCGATCGGTCGACCCCTGAGCTGGGAACGAGACGACGTCGCGCTTCAGAACATCCAGGCGCGCGTGCGCAGCCCTGGGGCGTGGATGCTCGCGAACGTGCAGTCTGCCCTGCTCCTGGCCACGAGCAACCGCTCGGAGGCTGCGGTCGGCTATGCCACCATGGACGGGGACACTTCCGGTGGGATCAGTCCCATCGCCGGAATCGACAAAGCCTACCTCCGGCGCTGGCTGGTCTGGCTGGAGCAGACCGGGCCCACCGATCACGGTCCCATCCCAGCCCTGGCCGCCGTCAACGCCCAGCAGCCGACCGCGGAGCTCCGTCCGCTGGCCGCGGCACAAACGGATGAAGCCGACCTGATGCCCTACACGCTCCTCGATGCCATCGAGCGAGCAGCGATTCGCGACAAGCGCTCGCCGCTCGAAACCTACCTCCTGATGCGCGTCGAGTTCCCCGACTACTCGAAGGATCAGTTGCTGGGCTGGGTCGAGCGATTCTTCGTCTTGTGGAGCCGCAACCAGTGGAAGCGCGAACGCTACGCGCCCAGCTTTCACCTCGACGACGCGAACCTGGATCCGAAAACCTGGTGCCGGTGGCCCATTCTGTCGGGCGGTTTCCAGCGCGAGCTCGCACAGCTGCGCCGCGAGGTCTCCGAAGAGGGGGATCCTGATCCTTGATGCGGGCTGCCGGGGCCACGGTGCAGCCGAGCCGTGACCTCGTGTAGGCAACAGCCTTCGGCAAAAAGGCGGTGTCGCCCGTCACAATCGCACGGCTCTCGGCGACGATCCGGGTGAAGGGACGACGCACGCACCAGCTCGGACCAGACCGGAACCGCCGCCTGCAGCTGAGCCCGCGCGTCCCGTGCCCCCCCCCCACCCAACCAAGGGAGTGAGTGATGTTCATGCGTAGAGTGCGCCCAGCACGGCGCTCGAAAAATGTTGGTGTAGCTCTCGCAGCCACCGCTGCGGCCGTGACCGTCGTGTATGCGGGCACTAACGCCCGGGCACGCTCCACCGCGACCGCGCGCCCCATCGAGGTCGAAGCCGGCCCCTCTGGCCCGGCTTCGGGTCGCGCTCGACCTGCTCCCCGGAGCTCCCGTGCCGAGGCCGAGCCGTTGCGCCGACTGCGTGCCGCTCCCCAGCGCAAGCCGGCGGGCACGCGGAACCAGCGGGCCGCGAGCGCGCCGCCGCTGGCGTTCCCGAAGCGGCCCGAGGTCTTGCCTCGATCCGGGACTGCGCCCGAGGTGCACGTCTACCCACCCCACCACACCGGATCGCCGGCACCCGTGACGGTGATGTTGCACGGGATGTGCAATGCGCCCGAGTGGGAGTGCCCCTACTTCGCCGACGCGGTGCAGAAGACCAGCTGGCTCATCTGCCCTCGAGCTAGCATCCGATGCGACGGCGGCGGAGCCATCTGGTCCTGGAAGAAGAAGGCCGAAACCGTGGAGGCCGCCGTGGAGCGCGTCAGGACGCGCTATCCGGGCTCGCTCGACGAGACCGGCGGCCGCACCCTGATGGGCTTCTCGCTCGGGGCCATCGCCGGCATGGACCTCGCTCACTTCGGCGGCGGCAGGTGGTCCAGCGTCATCCTGATCGGCGCCAAGGTTCGCCCCAACGCGGAATTGCTGCGGCGCTCGGGTGTGCAAAGGCTGCTGATGGTGGCGGGAGAATACGACATGATGCGCGGTGACATGTTCAAGCAAACGCGACGCCTCAGCCGACAGGGCTTCCCGAGCGCCTTTCTCAGCTTGGGCAAAATCGGACACGCTTTCCCCTCCGACATCAACGAGCGCGTGGCTCAGGCACTGGCCTGGGCGCACGGTGACGACACTGCGCTGGAGCCGAGCGCCGGAGGTTAAATAAGCCTCCACAGCGCAATTTGGCCGGCTGGACCACCCGCGCGCGGGCAACGGCAAGAGCCACGCGGGACCGCATCTGCGGTGCCCCGCAGAAAGAATCGGGGCCGGATAGCGCAATTCGATGTAAGCTTCCATCTGATGAAGCAGTATGTGGCGAGCGTGCGCGGCGGGATCGCGCGGTCGTGTATCGCACTGGCGTGTCTGATGGGAGTGGCAGCGATGCCAGGTCCGGCCGGGGCGGCCGAGACGACAGAGGACGACATCAATCGCGCGCGCCGACTGTTCCAGCGCGCCGTGGAGTACGAGCAGGCCAAGCAGTGGGGCAAGGCCCTCGAGCTGTTCCGCGAAGTCGGGGCCGTCAAGCTCACGCCACAGGTCAGGTTTCACATCGCCTGGTGCGAGGAAAACCTCGGCAGGCTGGTCGCCGCCTTGGGTGGCTACGAGCTGGCACTCGCACAGGCCGATCAGGTCGGCGAAGCGTTCATCCAGGAAGTGAAGGAGAAGGTCGACCGACTCCAGGGCGTCATCCCGAAGCTGATCGTCCAGCGCGGCAAGGGCGGCGAAGCGGCCACCATCTCGCTCGACGGGGTCGAACTCGGCGCAAACTCCATCGGCGTGGAGATGCCGGTCGACCCGGGCCCGCACACGGTCACCGCCAAAGCCCCGGGCCGCGAAGACTTCATGGGCACCGTGAGCGTGAGCGAGGAAGAGGTCAAGACGCTCGAAGTCAAGATGAAGAAGAGCGCCACGAAGGACAGCGGCGACGGCGGCGGTGGCGGCGACGTTGGAGACAAGGGAGTGTGGGTTCCTCCCGACCGCACCGTGCCGTACATCATTGGTGGCGCTGGTGGCGCATTCCTGATCGGCGCCGGGGTGCTGTGGTATCTGCGCGTGGACTCACTGAACAAGCTCGAAGATCTGTGCGGTGACGGTGGCTTCGAGGGGTGTCAGGTGGACACCGAGACCGAGAAGAACAAGGCCAACGCCCACCTCAAGGATGCGAAGCTCTACACCACGCTGTCTGGCATCAGCGCAGCCGTTGGCGTGGCGGCCGTGGGTGTGGCGGCCACCATGATCTTCACCGAGCCATCGCCGCCTCCGAAGACCGGCGCCATCCGGTTCGCGCCCGCAGCACCTGGTGCCGAGGCGGGGGTGTCGGTGTACGGCTGGTTCTAGACAGCCCGCTAGCGCAGCTAGCGGGCCTCCATACCAAAGCCCGTCCACCCGTACTGCTCCACAACCAGAAGCGGCACAGTGGGTTTCCACGGGTGATTCGTGGAGACGCGTCTTCACGCATCACCCACTGAATCCCACTGTCGCGCATCCTGGGGTGTATCCGGCACAGGAACGGCGTGGTCTTTGGAAGCCGCCGAGCTCCGCTCGCCGGCTGATCGGGATTCCGGCTTCTAGGAAGCATGCGCTGCGCGCATGCTTCCTAGAAGCCGGCGCTGGTCTTGTCCCAGCTCGTCCCCGCCGGCTTCGCAGTGGTCGCTGGCTTGTCCGCGGGCGCCGGCTTGGGCTTGTCGGCAGCGGGCGCCGCAGGAGGCTTGGGACCGCCCGTCACCTTCGTCGGGCCCCGCCACCGACTGCTGCCGCTCCACTTGGCGGCATTCTTCTTCGCTTCCTCGTCTTCCGGCTTCTCCACCTCGAGGGAGTTCAAGTCGACGGTCTCGCTGGGCTCCTTGGCCTTCTTCTCGGCGGAGTCGACGGGCTCGGGCGTCTTCTCCTCGTCGACCCTCTTGTCCACTGTGCTCCGCGCCGCCGCGGCACCGGACGGCGCTGGCATGATGATGGTCTGGGTGTTGCCTCCCCTGACCGCAGCGAATGCCGCCAGCCCACCCACCACCACCAGCCCGGCCGCCATCGCGCCCATGGCGAGCCGACGCCTCCCCGCACCGGGATCCACCATGCCTCCGGCCATGGTGGCCCCCGTCTCGGACCCCATAGCGGAGTCACTCATGCCCACCGCGGTGTTCGTTTGCCCGGTGAGCGACACCGAGCTCACAGGCGTCAGCGTGCCGGCCTGCTCGGCCATGGCACCCAGATCGATCCGACTCTCTCGCTGCTTGTCCGCCAGCAGCAGCGCCTGTTGCAGCGCGTCAGCACGCTCTCGTCTCCGGTCGCCGAACAGGGTCCCGACGAACGCCGCCACGTCTTCGTCCGTGCTGGCACGCATGGATGCGGGCAGGGCCTGGTCCAATGCGCGGAGGAACTCGTTGGCCGTCGGGTAACGCTTGGCGGGATCCTTGGCGAGCGCCTGCATCACCACCCGCTCCAGCGGCGGCGGATAGCCCGCGATGATTTTGCTGGGCGCCATCACCGGCTCAGGTGAGCAGATGTTGTACATGGTCGCCGCCTCGGACTCGCGACGGAGGGGGTGCTTGCCGGTGGTGAGGGCATACAGCACGATTCCGGCCGCGAAGATATCGACACGGCGGTCGATGGATCCCCCCTTGACCTGCTCCGGTGCCATGTAGGCGACCTTGCCCTTAATCTGGCCGGCCACCGTGGCGCCATCGCCCATGGCCGTGGCCTTGGCGATACCGAAATCCACCACTTTGGTCACCCCTTCATGGGTGACCAGGATGTTTTGAGGTGAAACGTCCCGGTGAACCAACCCCACCAGCTGGCCCTTGGTGTCCTTGAGCTCGTGCGCCGAATGCAGCCCAGCGCAGGTCTGCATCATGATGCGGACAGCAATGGGGAGCGGGATGCCCCCCTGCTTCTTTGCCGCCTTCATCATCTGGTTCAAAGCCACGCCGTCGATCCACTCCATGACCAGGTAGAGCACGCCGTCGTGCTCGCCCAGATCCAGGATCTCGACCACGTGGGGATGTCGAATCTGAGACGATAGCGACGCCTCGGCGAGGAACATCTGCTCGAACTGGTCGTCCTCGCAGAGCTTCGGAAGCATCGTCTTGACCGCGACGATCTTCTGGAACCCACGAGTACCCGTGAGCCGCGCCGCCCACACCATGGCCATGCCACCCGACGCGATGGGCAGCAGTAGCTCGTAGCGCCCGAGGACGTGTCCGGCTCCGATTTCGCCAGCCGCGTCCTTCTTCTGCTCGGATTTGGGAGCGGAATTCACGTGTCCAAGTTCAGTCTGACAAACGCCGGCCGGGGGTTCAAGCCCAACTCTCCGCGGCGGCAGGGAAACCCTCTCTGCGTTCATGAGTGTCCTTCATTGCAAACCGTCGGCGCAAGAAACCTTGGTGCGATGACGCGGCCATCAAGCGACCGCAGCTGTGGGATCGAGCCCACACGTCGGGCAGCCACGGCCCACGCGCCGGCAGCGCAATGCCGACCGCGAGGCAGCAACAGCGGGCTCCGCTCCAGTCCGAATGAAACACGTCGCTTCGCTGTCCACGCCACCGGGCCGCTGTCCGGACCAGCGCAATCCGCCAGCGGCAGCGGGGTTTCCACAGGGTGTCGGGTGATCGATGCCGGCAGCGGACACGTCGGTCGGGCCCGAGGGACGAAGATCCAGCAACGCTGCAGCCCGCGGACCGCGATCTGCGTGCATGTGCGACATGTCCCCACCTGAGGTTTGCGCTGGCCGCCAGCTCGCGCAGCGCAGCTCCTCGCGCTGCTCACACCTAGTCGGACCTGCTCGCGGATCGCCGGGCGCGACGACGTTCCTTGCGCACCACCGCTGCAGCGCGCCGGTACTGACGGCGAGGCGATGCCTCTCGACCCTTGCCCGGGCACTGCTCGGCATGGGGCTCGTCGAAAGAGCCGGGCGCGCGCCCCAGTTCGAACACCGCGACCTCGCAACGCGATCGCTCTCCGAGACGCAGCGGCATGATCGCCGCTCCCACCCCCGCTCCCACATACACGGCTCCCTGCCCGGGCTGCGTGGCACGGCGCGTGCCGTAAAGTCCGTGCACATACTTGTGTCCCGCCAGGCGCCCGATCGCCACCTCGTGAAGATGCGCCACCGTCAGCTGGCCAGCGTGGGTATGCCCCGACAGCACGAGTGGCACTCCTGCCTGCCAGAGAGGCTCCGCCTCTTCGGCGATGTGGCTCAGACCCAACGAGGGGAGGTCGCGCCGCAGTCCACGTACAGCGTCTCGCCATGATGCATTACCGGTATACGCATCGTCCAATCCGACGATCTGCAAGCGCTGGCCCGCAACGGTGACCACGGTGTGTTGGTTCGTGAGCACCTCGGCACCGGCCCGCCTGAGCGCCGCTCGCACTTCCCCGGCGCCGGCCCAATGGTCGTGGTTCCCCAGCACACAGAAGACCGGAGCGGCAATACTGCCGACGAGGCACTGCAATTGGTCGAGATAGCGCTGAGTGTGAGCGACGAAGTCGCCGGTGATGGCGACGATATGGGGGTCCTGCTGATTGGTGAGCTCGACCGCGGTGCGCTGCACCTGCATGGGGGTCACACGCCCCACATGCAGATCGGTGAGATGCACCACGCGCAAGTGGGACAGCTGCTGCGCGTGTACAGCTGCGCCGGCGAACCGACGCACACGGAAACGGCGCTCCACGTCGCCCCTGCGAAGGAAGCTCCTCGGCACGGTGCGGAGTACCCGTTCTCCCAGGTCGACAGGTGGTGACACGACAACACAACGTAACGCCGCCACGACCGATTGCCAGCTCCGCCCGCTCGAATCGATCGGCAACCGCGCAAGTCGGCCGGCCAGACGCGCCCTGACCTCGCTCGCTCGGTTCAGGGCGCTGCTTCGCTCGGGTCCGCCAGAGCCCTGGCACCGTTGGTCGAGATGACGTCACGGTACCAGTGGGCCGAGTCCTTCAGCACTCGCGCTTGTGTGCTGAAGTCGACGTGGATGAGGCCGAAGCGCTGCAGGTAGCCTTCCGCCCACTCGAAGTTGTCCATCAGTGACCAGTGGAAGTAGCCGTCTACAGGCACCCCATCCTGGATCGCACGGTGGAGCTCTCTCAGGTAACGAGTGGTGAAGTCGATCCGCTGGGGATCGTGCACCTGGCCATCGAGCGAGACCCAGTCTCGACAGGACAGTCCATTCTCGGTGATGATGATCCGCTTCTGGTAGCGCTCATACAAGAAGCGAGTGCCCCAGT
>CAZSVU010000131.1:0-16918 GCA_964610275.1 uncultured Polyangiaceae bacterium
CGACTTCCCACGGATTTCCTTTCAGGTCACCGCAACAACGGACGCGGCTCGCTTGCCGATTTCCGTTTGTGTTCGCACGCTTGCGTGTTCTGATCCGAGCACGAGCTACCGATCCGATCGCGCTAACTCTCGTTGGGCGGTTTGCGCCCCGTGCGCAACCGCGCCAGGCGCTCGCCGATCGACTTCTCCAGCCCCTGCTCGGTAGGTCGGTAGAACTGCGCCCCACGCAGTGCTTCCGGCAGGTACTCCTCCCCGGGAACGACGTTGCCCTCGAAGTCGTGCGGGTAGCGGTAGCCGTCACCCCAGCCCTCACCGCGCGTCACTTCGCTGACCGGGTTGCGCAGATGCTTGGGTACGGGCAGCGCTCCTTGGTGTGAAATGGCCTCGCGTGCCGCCGTGAAGGCGGCGCCGACTGCGCCCGATTTCGGGCAGCTCGCCAGGTACAGGCAGGCGTGCGCGATGGGATAGATGCCCTCCGGCAGGCCCACGCGCCGAAACGCCAGATCGGCGTTCACGGCCACGTCCAGCGCGCGTGGGTCCGCGTTGCCGACGTCTTCACTGGCGAAGATGATCATGCGCCGGAGCAGGAACAGTGGGTCGTCGCCGGCTTCCAACATGCGCATCAGGTAGTAGACGGCCGCGTCGGGATCGCTGCCCCGCATCGACTTGATGAACGCGCTGATGACGTTGTAGTGCTCGTCGCCCGACTTGTCGTAGAGCAGCGTGCGTTCCTCGGCAGCACGCTCCACCAGCTCGGCAGTGATCGTCCCGCCGGGCTCCGGGTCGTCCGCGTCTTGGCTGAGCAGCTCGACGGAACGCTCCAGCAGGTTGAGCGCCCGACGAGCGTCTCCCCGGGCGCCGGCGGCGATGGCCCGGAGCGCGTCCGGCTCGGCAGCGAGCTCCAGATCACCGAGTCCCCGCTCGGGGTCGCGGAGAGTCCGTTCGAGCAGCCCGATCAGGGCGTCGCTCTCGAGGGACTCCAAGCGGAAGACCTGGCAGCGAGAGAGCAACGCCGCGTTGACCGAGAACGAAGGGTTTTCCGTGGTGGCGCCCACCAGGGTGACGGTTCCGTTCTCCACGTGTGGCAGGAACGCATCCTGTTGGCTCTTGTTGAAACGATGGATCTCGTCGACGAACAGCGTGGTGCGTTGGCCCTGGTAGGCTCGACGCTCCCGGGCGCCAGCAATGATTTCCCTGAGCTCGGCCACCCCGCCAAGCACGGCACTGAAGGGCACGAACACCGAGCGCGTGACCGCGGAGATCACGTGCGCCAGCGTGGTCTTGCCCGAACCCGGTGGCCCCCAAAGGATCATGGACGAAACCCGGTCGTCGGCGATGGCGTTGGCCAGCAGCTTGCCAGGGCCGAGCAGGTGCTCCTGGCCCACCACCTCGTCGAGACGCACGGGACGCACTCGATCCGCCAGGGGCGGCGGGGGGCCACCCAGCTTGCCGCTGCGCTGTGCCGCTTCCAGAAGCGTGGGCTGGGTCGGGCTGGTGCGGCCGGGTCGACGAGCCATGGCGCGATTCCGCGAGCTACGATCGCGGGCCGAAGATCGCCGTTCCCACGCGCACGATGGTGGCCCCGGTGGCAACCGCAACTTCCAGGTCGTGGGTCATGCCCATGCTCATTTCGGGCAAGCGATGGGAGCCGCCATGCGCCGCTCTGAGCTCGAGCATCTGCTCGAAGAAGGGGCGAGCGCCGGCGGGATCCTCGGTGTGGGGCGGCAGGGTCATCAAGCCAGCCAGGGCCAGGGTCGGCTCCTGCTCCACGGCGTCGAGCACCTCGCCCAGCTCGGCCGGCGCGCAACCGCTCTTGTCCGCTTCGTCCCCGACATTGACCTCCACCATCACGACCAGGCGCCCCTCGGCACCGACGACTCGGCCGCCGAAGCGCTGTGGGGCGGGCACCTCGAGCTCAGCGGCGCGCCGCCCGAGCTCGCGAGCCAGTCGTGGCGTGTCCACGGTCTGCACGACGGATGCCGCCTGCACGATGTGGCGCGCCTTGTTCCGCTGCAAGTGCCCGATCATGTGCCAGCAGATGTCCGGCAGGTCTCCGAGCGCCTCCCGTTTGGACTGCAGCTCCTGAACGTAGTTTTCACCGAAGTCGCGCAGGCCGGCTGCATACGCCTCTCGGATGCAGTCGGCAGATTTCCGCTTGGAGGCGCCCACCAGGCGGATGTCGCTCGGGCTGCGGCCGGTGGCCTCCGCGGCGCGCTGAATGCGTGCACGAACCTCCTCCAACCGTTGGGCGATGGTCCGCATCGTCATTCGGTGCCGGCGCGGGTCGAGCCGTCGGGCGCCGGGCTGCTGCTTCCCTTGCGCAATCGCACCGGTGCGTCGCGTACGGTGAGGCTGTCCCCCGTCGAGGCCTGCAGCCGACCCTCGAAACCATCCGCCTTGCGCTTGGCCACCACGACGCCGGCAAACGCACCCTCGGCCCCGTGGTCCTTGGGCGAGAGACGCAAGCGCAGCACCTCTTCTTCCACCTGCCCGCTCGCTGTCATCTCTCCGAGCGGTCCTTGGGCGGTGCCGGTGACGCGTCCGGAGTCGTCGATGTTCAGGGCGAGCTTCCCCTCCCCGCTGCCCGGCTTGCCGTCGTCCTGGTCCCATGCGGTGACCCCGCCGTGCTTCTTCTCCATTTCGATGAGGTAGTGCGACGCCTCGTAGGTGCCGGTGAAGTCGCCCACGAACCAGGCCGCAGGAGCAGCGGGAGCCGCGGCCGAGGCGCTGGCGGGCGGCGCTGCCGCCACCGCCGAGCCCTGGGCCGAGGGCGCGCCGGTCGGCGCCGCGGGCTTCTCCTCGCAGGCGCCGAGCAGGAGGGCACCGGCCGCCAGACTCACCGGCAGCAGGGCTGCAAAACGTCTGGCTGTCATTCGTCTGGCTCCCTTTGTGTGATCTGCTGAATGCGCACGCCCAGCTCTCCCTCGACGCTCACGAGCTCCCCGCGCGCCACCTCGCGTCCACCCACGCGCAGCACGGCGGGCTCCGCGATTCGCCGTCCGGCCAGGATGACGTCACCAGGTCCGAGCTCAGCCCACTCGCGTGCCGTCATACTCACACTGCCGAGCTCCACCCTCACCACCATGGGCGCGTCGAGCAACGACTGGCCCAGGGGATCATTCGAATCGGTCATGGCAGCTTCCGTCGCAAGGTCCACCATCAGGTCGACCGTCTCGCCCCGTAACACGAGATCGCCGCTGTCGACCACGTCTACCGCCACCCCGCGCTCCGTACCGGGTGCGGCGAGAGCACCACGCCCAACAGCGCCGGCGCCCAGCAGCCACCCTTCGCCGCACACCCATGCGTCGCCGGGTTCCAACGCTTCGAGATCGCTCGGGCTCGTGCGGCACACGCCCACCACCAGCGGCAGGGAGATGGGCAGGTCTCCGAGCTCGTCGAGCGATGGGTCGAACCGCGGGTCGCCAGTGGGGCTCGGGGTGGCACGGACCCTTGCGCCCACTGCGTAGGGGCGGCCGTCGAGCAGCAGCGTCGCCACCACGGTCAGACTGTCTGAGCCAGCTGGGCTCGCTGCCGGGGACCCGAGTCGCAGGGCGAGCCGATTGCCGGCGCGCCGGGCCGCTTCCACCACCAAGGCCGCCCAAGCGCCGCCAAGTACCGGGCCGAGCGGGGCATCGGGCGCGGACAGGTGAACCGGGCGGTGCAGCACCCGAGCCATGGCCGCACATGCCAGGGCGGGTTCGGCGGCCACGGTGACCTCGAGCTTCTCGTCGCTCGATACCAGCCGCACCTCGATCGACGGCAGCTCGCGCAGCGCGTCAGGCCCGGCGACCTTCTGCGTGATCAGATCCACGTCGGCAGTGAGCAGCTCGGACAGAGCGCTCGGGAGCGCGGCGAGATGGATTGCCGAGCGGACGCTTCGTCTGGCGAGTGTGCTCCTCAGGGCCAGGCTGCGCGGGAGCGCTTCGAGCGCTTCCCACGGGTAGTCTGTAACTCTTGCAGCCGCGGTCATGGGGCGGTCATGGTAATGCGCGCGTCGTGCTGGCAGGTTGCCCAATGGCCCGGGAAGCGACGTCAGTGTGCGAGGCTCGGCCAGCTACCGGCCTTATGGCCGTAGCAGAGGTTCTCTTTGATTTCCAGTGTTTACACAAGCACAGGAGAGAGCCATCCAGAGTTATCCACAGGCTCTGCACATCCCTGTGGATCCGGCAGAGACGTCGTGGCGGGTCTGGGACCGCGCATGGTAGCGTAAACCCGGAAGGAGCCTCCGATGCGCCGACTTCACTTTGCCTGCTCCCTCATACTGTCTGCGGTCGCCCTCACCGCGGCTTCGTCCGTCCTGGCTCAGAACGAAGTCAAGAAAGACCCCAAGGGGATCAAGGGGATCAGTCCGTTCTGGGAGTCCGTGAAAGTCGGCGACGCTGCGTATGTCGCCCGCGACTACGACGGTGCCATCGCCGCCTACACCCAGGCGCTCGCCAGCGAGCCGCAGAACGGGCTGGGGCACTACCGGATCGGCGAAGCTCACCTCGCCAAGGGCGACCTCCGGCAGGCCGAAGAGGCTTGGGTGGCGGCGTTGAGATTCGCAGCGGGAGATCCCGCGTTGCGGGCCAAGGTCCTGTTCGTGCTCGCCGACTTGCGTGAGCGCCAGCTGGCGTACCCAGAGGCGAAGGACGGCTGGAGCAACTACGAGGCGCACGTCAAGGGTCAGCCGGCTGCCGCCGGGTACCCCGAGACTGCGCCGGAGCGCCAGAAGCGAATCGACACCTGGGTCGACATCAAGCAGCAGTACGCCGCGGTCAAGGAGCGCATCGTCAAGCGCTTGGCCGAGGTGGAAGAGAAGCAGCGCAAGGACGCGAAGTAGCGGCGCGGGGGCTAGTTTCCGGCGCTAGACGGGCTCCGGATGACGTGCGCCCCCAACCGGGTGAGGGCGCACGTCACCCTCCGTAGCTCGAGCCATCGCCGACTAGCGTTGTTGGTTCGGGGTCTTTGACCAAGACCCCGCCCCACCACGTGCCGTGGTGGGGCCCCACCCCAAAACCGTTGCGCTAGTCCCCAGTCCAGCCAGCGCCGAGGATTGGCTACCGCGCCAGTGTGCTACCGCGGGGCGCTCAGCCGGATGCTCCGTGCCTGTGCATCGTCGGCCTGGCGCGCGAACTGCACGAAGTCGGGATACTCGTCCGGCTGGACTCGGCCAGCCGGGAAGTGAACCACGCGCTCCATGACCAGGAGCTGTCCTTTCAGAGTGTCCGCCACCCGGACGTACCGCTCCCCGTTCTCGAGCTTGCCCTTGGCGAGAGTGCTGGCCAGCTTGGCACCCGGCGGCAGATGAATGGCCAGGTGAGTCCTTTGGTGCGTCGCGGAGGTTACCAGCAGGGGCGTTTGCCGGACGGGTAGTGTTGCCAGTGACCCCACCTGCCAGACGAACGGCGGCGTGATCACCAGAGTTCCTCCAACGGCGTGGGCGAAGTTGGGGACCTCGATGCTCATTCGAATGGACAGTGGGCTGTCCAGCTCGTCCAGCTGCTCGATGGTGTGCCGGAGCAACCGAGCGCCGCTCAGCGCTCGGCCGACCAGCGACTGCAGCACGTCGGGAAGCCTCGACTCGGGGAGCTGAGCCAGGTCTTGGCGTGCGCCCACCGCGTGTCGGCCGTAGAAGCGTTGCACCAGCTCCAGCTTCGCGGAGCCATCCGCCGCGAGCTCGACCTCGCCCTCGTACACGATGCTGTCGAGCTCTCCACTCGCCGGAGTGCGCACCTTCCGCGGCTCGCTTCCGGTCAGCACGAAGGCGGGGACGTCGCGAGCTTCCGCGGGCACGTAACCGAAGGGCGCGTACTTGTTGCCTACGGTGAGCCAGACGGGGCCACTCGGGTCAGGGATCCGCAACAGGAGCGCACCGAATTGCGAGGCGCGCTCGATGGGACCTGCCGGGGGAGGTGCGAGCCGGTTGCGCGCGACCACGAAGTCGATGGGGATCGACACCGAGCGACACAGCATCTCGAACGCGCGCGCTCGGCTGCCGCTCTTCCCGATGATCACCCGACGTCCGTCCGTCTCCTTGCCGTCCTCGACGTTGGCCATGACCCAGCGGTACAGTCGTTTGGCGCGCTCCCGGGTTTGCCGCGGTGGCGCCGGCTCCACGATGCGCTCGGCGATGCGAGTGATTCTGGGATCCACCGGTGTGAGCGACACGACCGAGTCCGACAGGCGCTGCAGGTGGACCGCCAGATCGATGCCCCACCCCAGGCGCACGCTGGGCAAGAACTCCGTGATGGGTGCGCTGTTCGGCTCCACGGGCGCCGCGGGGCTGGCATCCACGCGCCAACGGCGCACGGCGAACGCGCCGGTGTCCTCGCGCTTCGGCTCGGGGACGTCCCCCCGGACCTCCACCGTCAGGGGCCTGTTCTTGGGAGAGATGACCACGAACTCGCTGCGCGCGTAGGCGACGTTCTTCTCGCGGAAGAACCAGTGCGGTCCCAAGTAGTGAGCGCCGTGTTGTCCGTCGCCGGCCGTGCTGATGATGTTTTCGGTCTCGATGTAGTCGCCGACTTCCAGGTGAGGGAAGGTGACCGTGGGCTTGCCCGCCACGAACTCGGGCTCGAGGATCCGTCCGTCTTGCTTGATCACTCGCATGTGCAGCACCAGCCCGCTCATCCGCCGGTGCTCCGCCATCTGGGAGATGGCCTCGGCGCTCTGGATGCGCACGATTTCGTGTTCCAGCATGCGGCTCGACCCGTCTGACTTGATCCACACCGCCGCGTAGTCGAGGACGCGCGCGGCAGTGCCCGGCAGGTGACGTCCGCTCTGTTCGTAGGCCGCGATGACGGGTTTCGCCTGGAGGCGGTAGGGCTCGAGCTCGGTCATGCCCTCCACGAGGTCCAGGGCGGCTTCTAGCTCGGTGGGCGCGGCCCCGCTTTCGACGGCGTCCACCAGCGCCTTGCGTAGGGCGTCGTGCTCGCCACGAGCGTAGTGCGCGTCTGCGAGCGCCAACCGCGCCTGGCCATCTCGCGGGTTCTTCTCGACTGCGGCCTCCAGCTTCTTCCAAGTCTCGGCGCCGTTGCCGGCGCGGACCATGACGTCGTGGATGCGTTCGGCAATGTCCTTGCGGTCGGGACGGCGCTCCCCCAGACGGCGGAGTTCGCTGAGCGCGGCGTCGTAGTCCTCGCGCGCCAGCGCTCGAGTCAGGGCGATCTCCGCGTCCGGGTCCAGCTGACGGACGCGCTCCACGAGCTCGTCGGCTCGCGCGGTCTCGCCTTGAGCGTCGTACACTTCGACGGCGGCCATCAGTGCCTCGGTCGTGCGCGGAAAGCGTTCAGCCAGAAGCTTCACCGCCGACGAGTATTCGGCACGCCACCCGAGCTGGCCGTAGAGGCGCGACAAGGCCAAGAGCACTGCGGGCACGTCCGGAAATTCGTTTACCAGCAGACGCAGACGTGAAACCGCCGCAGCGGGGCCGCCGCGCTCGCCCTCCCAGAGTGCCTGAGCCAGGCGAGGCCGCCAGAGCCCCGGATCCTTGGTGGCTGCGCGCTCGTGCAGCTCTCGCACCAGATCACGCGCTTGTGATTCCTCGAAGATGGGATCGGCGTTGGCGAACCGGGCCGCCAGGTCGAGCGCGGGGCCGGTGGCTTGGTTGGCGTTCGCCACGAGCGGTTCGAGCAACACCGAGGCGACGTCCGCCTCGTCTTCCACGAAGGCGAGGTAGGCCGCCAGGACACGCGTGATGTCGTCCTGCGGGTCCACCACGTCGCCCTTGCGAATGAATTGCGCCAGCAGATTCGGATCCCGCGTTACCGCGGGGACGAGGATGGAGTACGGGGGCGCCGCGTCTCGGCTGGAGCTCACCTTTGCCGGACGACCGTCCGAGTGCATGAAGCGTATCGAGGTCCGAGGTTCGGCGAGGCGCGCGAGCACGCGGTGACGTCCCGGCCCCAGCCAGAGCTGAACCCCGAAGCTCGGCCACACGCCCCAACGACGGGGATCACGATTGAGCACCAGCCGATCGTCGACCCAGACTGCCAGGGCACCCTGCACGGCAATCAGTAGCTCACGACTGTGGGGCAGCTCCACGAAGGTCTCGGCGTAGAAGATGCCCTTGCTGACGGGCTCGTCGGCAAACACGCTGCAGCCGTGCCGATCGGTGTCGAGCACGTGCGGCACTTCACCAATGCCCGGTTCCGGCTTCCAACGTACGGGCCAGGGACCAGGGGCCTCCGCGGGAAAATGTCGGACGGCATCCCGCTCCGCTTCACGACCGAAAGGCCCCGCCAGACGCACCTGATCCACGCAGCCAAACTGCGTGGCCGCGAGCTCTTCCACCTTGCGAGTCGCCTGGTCGTACTCCTCCCGCACCCACCAATCGACCAGCTCGCCGCGAGCGCGCCAGCCGATGTTGACGGGCTCGCGCATGGCCTGCACGACGAAACGCTTCCATTCCTTCCACAGGCCGGGCGCCTTGTCGCGCATGGCCACGGCCTGGTGTGCGGCCACCCAGGCGACCAGCGGCGCCCGTGGGTCGCTCGAGCCGCGGGCGGCAGAGACCGCTCCGAGGTAGTGCACCGGTGCCGTGCGCAGGCGTCCGTGCAGCTCATCGTCGATTCCCCGCGCGAGGTGCGCCAACATGCCGTCCCCGCCGAGGCGGTCGAGTCGGCCGTGTGCCTCGGTGGCGCGTCGCGCATCACCGCCCGAGGCGAACAGTTCGGCCAAGAGCCAGCGAGCCGCGAGCTCTGGGTCCGAGGTGCTCGGGGCTTCGCTTCGAAGCTCGCCCAGCGTTGGTTCCGCGGGCGGCTGCACACGCTTCGCGCACGATAGCAGCAGGGCCGTGGCCAGCACGACGGTCCAGAACCGCAGCAGCGTCACGCGCCTCACGGTTGAACCACCAATCGTGCGCTGAGGGCCTGATCGGCTCCGGCACAGAAGGCACGCCAGGCTGCGTAGTCTGTGGGCTCGATCCGCGACACCTTGACGGCCAGATGGCTCTCGACGACCACTCGGTCCGCCTGCTGCTGCACCTTGACGGAATACGAACCGAATCGGGTGTCCCCCTGCGTCTCCGGAGGGGCCGTGTCCACTTTGCCGCCAGGCGGGAGCTTGACGACGAAGGTGTCTCGAATAGTCGAGAACCCCAGGATGCGTACGGGCTGGGACCGCTGCGCTTCGGCAGCGTAAGTCGGGGCGAGGCGGAACCCCGTGGTCACCGCCACGCTCAGGCTCTGGTCCTCGCGGCGGGCGAAATTCGCGGCCGACCCTTTGACGGTGAGTCGCACGGGCTGCTCCAAGTTCTCGAGGTCGTTGGTGGTGATGGCAGCCGCCCCGGGCTGCAGCGCGAACCCCGGGAAGGCGTTGCCCAGGTCGTTGAGCAGGCGGTCGCGACGGGTGCTCTCTGCGTGGTAGCGCGCTCGCCACTCCGGTGCGCCCACGCCGCGTACCTCGGCCTCGACGGTGAGCCCGGCCGAGCCGTCCCGTGCCAGGGTCGCGACTACCTTGCGCTCCACCACGTCCCGGGTCGGGTCGCTGTCGGGCAACGTCACCAGTTTCGCATCCCCTTGGTTGACGCGCACGGCCAGCGCCCCGAGGTCCATCCGGGGTAGCTCGGTGGCTCCGGCATACTCGGCGGTGCCGTCCAGGTACAGGTTCAGGGACGGCACATAGGCGATGACGTGGTCGTACGGCGCCAGGCTGGGCAGCTGGCTGCGGAACGCGCCGCGGTTCTGAGTGCGCACGATCACCAGCGTCGCGGGGATGCCGAGCTCCTTGAGCATCGAGACGATGACCGTTGCCTTGTCCTTGCAGTCACCCCAGCCTCGCGCCACCGTCTGCACGCAGCGGCGAGGCTTGTAGCCGTAGATGCCGAATTCGAGCGCCACGTAGCGGGTGTTCTTCACCACCCAGTCGAACACCGCTTTGACCTTGTCCAGATCGGTCTTGGCGTCCTTGGCGACGCGGTGAGCGAGCTTGCGGGTCTCGTCATCCAGGTCGAGTTGGTCCTTGGCCAATCCCCAGTACCACGCACCGAGATCCTTCCAGCTCTGGTAGGTGGACACGTGAATGTATCCGAGCACTTCGGGCAAGGGGGGCATGTGGGGTTCCCCGCGGACTGCCGGGAGCTCGCGCGCATAGAAGCGATAGATGCGTTGATCGCCCTTCACCTGCACCGACTTGCTCACGCCCTCTGCCCGGACGTCCACGTAGAAGGTCCGGCTCTTGGGGGTGATCAACACGTACTCGGCATTGGCGACCGGATCGTTCGATTGCAGGTAGGTGACGTCGCCGAAGTAGTCCGCGAACTCGTTGCGAGGCGTGACGTCGTCCGTTCGGTACTTGAGCTCGACGACGTCGCCAGGTTCGAGCCGGGGCAGCTGGATGTAGAACGTTCGCGCCGACGTGTACATGGAGATGGCCGGGTTGTCGGCGGCTCCGATGCCGTGCTCGATGGCTTCGTCCACACGCCCGTCCCGGCGAAACACTCGTGCGCCTCGGAGCTGCACCATCTCGGTGTCGGCCTGGAACTGGAAGGCGTACTGGCGGGCAGCGGCCGCGGCCTCGTCGGTGAGGGGTTGGAACACGATTTGGCGGAACTCGCTCGACAGCCCGTTCGGAAACACCGTCGTCACCGTCAGGTCGCGCAGGGTGCGCATGCTCTCGCCGTGCGCCGGCCGAGTGCGCAGCGGCAGGAACCGCTTGGCGGGCCACGCATACGCCTCGTCGGGACGAGCCTTGGGTGGCTGGATGTGATCGACGTACTCGCGGACCTCGCGATCTTGGGGTCGGATCTCCAGCACGCGGCGCAGTAAGGCGAGTTGCTGGTCCGTTGCCCCGAGCTCCCCCTGCAGGTTGGCCAGGTTGCGCAGTGTCCCGACGTCCTCGGGGGCCAGCTCGAGTGCCTGCTGATATGCGTCCACGGCTCTGCCCGGCTGCCCCAGGGCCCGGTAGCTGCGCGCGGCCACATCCAGTGCCCACTGGCTTTCGGGATCGGCCTCCAGCAGGCGTTCGATCCAGCGCTCGGCTGCCGCCCGGTCTCGTCGCGCGAGGGCCAGCTCGATCTGGGCGCCGAGATACCCACGATCGTCGAACCGCAGGCCCGAGTAGCGAGACTCTGCCTCGGTCGCGTCGGTGGTCCGCCCGAGCAGGCGAAGCTGCGAGGCGACCATGTTCAGCAAGTTGACCGAATGGGGGTTTCGCGCGAGCGCCCGCTCGAGGGTGTCGAGGGCGGTGCGCTTGAGGCCCGCTTCGTTGTAGAGCTCGACGCGTCCCCGCGTCGCGGTCAAGTTGTCGGGTTCGAGGGCGAGCACCTGATCGAAGTAGGGAAAAGCCTCTTGCCAGTTGACTCCGGCTCGGGCGTGCAGAGCGCGGGCCAGGAGCACGTCCACGTTCGGTTGGTCCTGGCGAGCAGCGAGCTCAGCGGCGCGATCGATCCACTCTGCCTGGCGGTTCCGATCCTCGGCCAACTCACCGGCGAGCAGTAAGCGCTCGATGGTGGGATCCTGCTCTGCTGCACGAGAGGCCAGGTCACGCGCCTGATGCACGGTGGGGTCATCGCCGCCGGTCTGCACCAGGTACTCGGCGAACGCGTGCAGATCGGACGGGCGGGGGCGCTTCGTGTCCAGGCGCTTCTGAAACGCCTGCACCGGCCCCAGCCCGCCGCCCGCCCCGCCGGCCGCCGCCAGTTTGGAGGTCTGATCCGCAACCAGCTTGGCAGCAGCCTGGCTGGCTTCGATCTCGTTCGAGAAGACGAGGCCGGTCTCGGGTGCGCCCTTCGCGTCCCCGATGCGCAGCGAAGCGACGGGCGCATCGTCTTCCCCGCACAGCTTCAACGTGAAGTTGTTCTGACCGCGCTCCAGGCGGAGTTTGGTTGCGAAACGGTCTGCGTCGTGTCCCCGGTAGGCGGTGTCGCTCAGGACGAGCCGGCCGTTGAAGAACAACTTGAACGCACCCAGCGCACCCACCCAGGCCGTCACCGTCCGAGGTGCGCGAGTGCCGTCTTCGGCGCTCACGAACGTGGTGGCGTACACGCAGATCTTCTCGTCCGGTCGCATCAGCGCGCCCGTATCGAGCCACCCGTAGGGGAACTTCTCCGGCACCGGACGCCAGCGCACGGGTCTCTCCTTGCCGGAGTAGGCCCGGCCCGGAACGATGGGCTCGTCGAAGTCCTGCTCGGGCTCGAACTCCAGATCTAGCCCGGCCTTGCCTTCGTTATCGAACGGGCCCACGACCAGCCAGCGATCCACATACCCCAGCGCACGGACCTTCTGCCGAGCGGCTTTCAGGTCCCCGCGGCGGCTGCGGGCATAGGCTGTCAGCAGCCCCGCGTAGGCGCGTACCGCAGGCGGGAAGCGCCGGTCGAGCTCGGCACTATGCAGCGCCTCCTCGACGTGCTGGGGATCGGCGCGGTCCCACACCCCCCAGATCTGTCGCAGAGCGGCATACGCCTCCGGACCTTTGGCAGTGTCCAGCCTGGCTGTCGCCTTCACCAGGTCGGGATGGAAGAGTGCTGCTTGCGCGCCGGCTCGTGGTGCCAGGCACAAGAGCACTGCTGCAAGTGCCAATACACAGAATCTCAAGGCCGATCGGCTCCCTTCCTCGACTGGTGGCGCGTTGCCCCCACCCCCCACCGTGCACGAATGACTGCCGCGCGGCCTGAAGTGAGGTGTCGGACCGTCGGGGACCGACCGTCCCCAAAGCGCTCGGAATCATCCCAAGAACGCCGTGGGCGAAGCAAGCGCCGCCGGCGTTCACCCCCGACGCGGGAGCCCCGCCCGAGTCGCTCAGTCCACGTCCGACCCTGCTGCAGGGCGTGCGTTCAGTGCAGGCGGGAGCCCGGAGCCGAAACCGGGCCGTTGGCTGTAGTCTCACTCAGCCCGGAGGCCGGCCCTCAGAAGCACCGTTGACCAAGCAAAGTCGCTTGCTGGGCTGGCACTGGTCAGATAGAAACTACGGACGCTATAGGAAGCTAAAATAGCTCGATCTCTCACCGACGCTCATCGCTAAAATCCCGCTTTCACGCACGGAGCGGGGGGGTTCACTCTACTCGTGTTCGGGTGCTAGAACCTTCGCCCCCTCGGTTGGGGCAGATTGCGTCGGGCAAGCTTTCCGGAGGCTCGGATGGTCAACCCTCAGATGGTGATGTACGAAGAGGAGTTCAACCAGATTCAGGTGGTGGTCGACCGCTTGGTCAGGGAGGCGAACGCCAAAGTCGTATTCATCGTCGACAAGAACGGGCAGCTCATCGCTGCGAGCGGTGACGTAGACAACATCGATACCACCTCCCTGGCGTCGCTCACTGCGGGCAACATCGCGGCGACTGGCGGTATTGCCAAGCTCCTTCGTGAGAACGAGTTCGCGACTCAGTTTCACGAGGGCGAGAACGCCAACATCCACATCCAACTGGTCGGGAACCGAGTCATCCTGGTGGTGATATTCGACTCCAAGAGCAGCCTGGGCCTGGTGCGGCTCAGGGTGCGCAAGGCCAGCGACGAGCTGAACCGCATCTTCGAGGCGCTGCTGTCGAAGGTAGCGGAGCCAGGCGGCGATTCTCCATTCGCCGAAATCACGGACGAGGACATCGACAACCTGTTCAACGACTGAGGATCCCCGGCGCGATGAGCTTCATCAACTACATGGCCCGGGAGATCAACTGCAAGATCGTCTACTACGGGCCTGGCCTCTGTGGGAAGACGACCAACCTGCAGTACATCTACGAGAAGACCAATCCCACTGCGAAGGGGAAGATGATCTCGCTCGCCACGGAAACCGAGCGAACCCTTTTCTTCGATTTCCTTCCGCTGTCGCTGGGCGAAATCCGGGGCTTCAAGACGCGATTTCACCTGTACACCGTGCCCGGGCAGGTCTTCTATGACGCCAGCCGCAAGCTCATCTTGAAGGGCGTGGATGGCGTCATCTTCGTTGCGGACTCACAGATTGAGCGCCTCGAGGCGAATCAGGAGAGCGTCGACAATCTCAAGGGCAACCTGGCGGAACAGGGCTATTCGTTGGAGAAGCTTCCCTACGTGGTTCAGTACAACAAACGCGACCTGCCCAACGTGGTCGACGTCGAAGAGTTGCGCGCCCTGCTCAACCCCACGGGTGTGCCCGACTACGAAGCCGTGGCGCGCACCGGCCCGGGTGTCTTCGAAACGCTGAAGTCGGTCTCGAAGCAGGTGCTCACCGAGCTCAAGAGAGGCGCCTGAATCCGCGAGCCGTGATTCTGCAGCGGTCTTCGGAGCCCCCAGCTGGGTGAGGGCTCCAAAGACCTCGCCAGGCATCGAGCTCGCTCGGACCAGATTCGTGTTGCCGTGGCGGGGTCTTCGCAAGACCCCGCCCCACCTACGGTGGGGCCCCACCCCAAACGAGCGGCGAACCGCGCGCAGACGCGAAACAGGCAACCAGAGCTTGGTGTGCTCGGGCCGTGCGCTGCTTTCGCCAGCAGCCGCGTGCTCGTGGCTACTTCTGCAGGCTTTGGCGCCGCCGTCGGTTTTTGGCCTTGAGCTTCGCCTTGTAGCGCGCGCAGCGGTTGCGCTGGGTCTTGCGCCGGGTGCCAGTCTTGAACAGGTACATGGGGGCCGCTCTAATAGGAGAACCGGCCGGCTCGTGCAAGCGAGATGTCCCCGGAGCCAGCGGACGAAGTGGGCCCAGCGCGTGATCGGCTAGGATTTATGCCGATTTGTGCGTGCGACGGCGTTGGGGGTCGGGCCTTTCGGTCTCAGTTGAATCCAGTCCGCTCGAATGGCGGCCCCGTGCAGCCACCGGACCCCGACTGGAAGGCTCGAGCGGTTCGGCGGCCAGTAGAATTCTGAATTCGCGCCAAAAAAAACTCGCACCTTGCACCACGACCACACACCAAATTGACTTCGCGCCGCCCAGAACCGTGGCGCGGAACCACCAATGGAGGTGACTATCAAGGGTGAGAAGATCCGGTGTCACCCCGGTGGAGTCGACATGGCCCGCCTTCGCAGCCCCGCTCCAGCTCATGACGTAGAGCCGCCCACGACGCGGCGGTGCGGGTGCGGCAGCGTACGGTTCTGCGGGGCCCTGGCCGACGAAGAGTGCCGGTTCGAAGTGCGCCCGAGCCAGCCGGTCACCATCGTGGAGCTCGTCAAGCTCCGCGAGGCGTCACATCCCGAGAAGGTCTTCATCCCCGGACCTCCGCCGCTGCCTCGACCGCACCGCCTCCGACGCGGAGGCCGCGAGTACGATGAGACGCCGACCATGCGAGAGACGCCGCGCGCGCGCCGTGCCGCCGCGTCGGGACGAATGAGCTGATCCCCCGCAGGCTGATTCGCTCTCGCGGGCTCGATCAGCGCAGCTTGCCGGAGTGCTTCTTGGCCCGGCGCTTGCGCAGGCGCTTGCCGAGCTTCTCCTCCGTCAAAAGCTTCAACACCGCTCGCCGTGACTTCGACCCGCGGATCCGGCGGAACCATTCCAACTGTCCGTCCATCAACACGCCCACCACCGGCCCGCTGCAGATCTTCTGACAGCGCACCTGCTCGACCTCCGCCACCTCCCCCAGTTCCTGCTCGAGCCGCTCCCGTGCCCCCTTCCGCTTGTTGACGCAGTTCTTGCCTTGGCAGACGAGCACGGTGGGTCGCGGCATGGGGGGACACTTAGCGTGCGGAGCGGGGGTGCGCAATTGGCGGTGCCTTGCTCCGGGTCGGCCTTGTGCCCACACTCCCGCCCAGCGCCGATGAGCGAAAGCGAGCATGCTATGCCCCACATCCTCGGAGTCGTTGGCAGCCCCCGCAAAGGGGGCAACACGTACGTGCTGATGGAGGCGCTGCTCGCTGGCGCCCGGGAGGCCGGGGCGGAGACGAGGCTCCTGCACCTCAGGGGGCTGGACATTCGCGAGTGCGAGGGCTGTCACGGGTGCTGGGAGAACGGGGAGTGCGCCAAGCAGGACGACATGCGCGATCTCTATCCGGTCATTGCCGCCACCGATGCCATCGTCTTCGGTACGCCGGTGTACTGGTATGGGCCCACGGCGCTCATCAAGGCGTTCCTCGACCGGTTCGTCTACTTCAACGCGCCGGCACAGCGCGCGCTGATCCGGGGCAAGGCCGCGGCGCTCGTGGTGCCGTTCGAGGAGTCGAGCCTCGAGACGGCCGCGCCGCTTCAGAGCATGTTCCAAAAATCCTTCGACTACCTCGAGCTCGAGCTGGTGGCAGAGCTCTTGGTCCCGGGCGTGACCGAGCGCGGCGAGGTGCGCGACCACGTCGATCCGATGCAAGCTGCCGCTCGAATGGGACGCAAGTTGGCCGAGCGCGCGACAGGCGGGAGCTGACGGTCCGTGCCGCATCTTGTTGGGCCACAATAGTGAGCGGGCTGAAGCTCGTGGGGGCGCTGTTGGGGGTCGAGACGGAACTGGTACGGAAGTGGGGTATGGAAGACGCCGCCCGCCTCACCGGGCACTGGCTTGGTGGGGCCAGTGCCCAGAGCGGGCTGAGATCGGACGAGTCCGGCGCATTGGACGCGCCTTGGCTGCCGGCGGTCACGGTGCAACTCATGGACCATGCGTGAGTCGCCAGAGCATGGCCACGACGCGATCGAGCAACTCGGCGGCTGGGGCTGCCTGTTGCTCGCTCACGTAGCCCCAAGCCATGGCCACCAACAGTGCCGATCGCGACTCGTTGGCGGAGCCAGCCGCGCTGTGCAGCCGCGCACGACGATTGCCTGGATCGCTGTACTCCGCTTCCGCGATGTTCAGCACTACGCTCGATGCCGCCCGTGTGAGCTGCGACGCCAGCGATCGATCGCGACGCTGGACGCGCGGGACGAGCGGCCGCAAGGCAGAAATGGCTTCCAGCGCGACGCGGTGAACCTCGAGATTCATCGACGCTTCCTCCGTTCGGGTTTGGGGTCACGCCCCAGCCAGACCCCAAACCCGAACGGAGGGACGCAGACCGGTATCCGGTGACCGTGACCGGTGACCGTGACCGGTGACCGTGACCGGTGACCGTGACCGGTGACCGTG
>CAZSVU010000131.1:17018-20537 GCA_964610275.1 uncultured Polyangiaceae bacterium
GTGACCGGTGACCGTGACCGGTGACCGTGACCGGTGACCGTGACCGGTGACCGTGACCGGTGACCGTGTCAGCCACCCGGCCCCCGGCCCCCGGCATCCGGTCCCCGGCATCCGGTCCCCGGCTCCGGTATCCGGTCCCGGTCCCGGCCCCCGGCATCCGGTCCCGGTCCCCGGTCCCCGCCACCCGCCCTACGGACAAACCGGCGGCGTATCGAGCTGCGGTCGGATCTGGCTGATGGTGTTGCCCCAGCTCGAATTCGGGTTGTACTGGGTGATGCCCACCACGCCGTCGGCGATGCGCGCGTTGATGTTGGCGGGGACGTCCCAGGCCGCGTCATGCCCCGCGGACTGTCCAGCCACGCCGTAGCCCGTGTCCGCAAGAATTGGCTTTCCGGTCACCTGGCTGACGCCGGCCCAGGTCATGTCGTTGTTGGATCGAATGCGGTCGCCACCCGCGTCCGTGCCCCCGCCCGAGGTGTTGATGAACGTGAAGTCGCTCAGGTTGAAGTGGGAGTACCAGTCGGCGCCGTTGTCCGGAATCCAGGGCGAGATGTCGAGCGAGAACACTGCGTTCGGCAAGCGTTGCCGCATGGTGGCGACGATCGTCCCCATGAAGTCACCCGCTTCCTGGGGGCTGAGCGCGTTGGCGTCGCCACCGGCGTAGTACTGGTAATAGTCCGGTTCCATCAGGAAGATGATCGGACGGGTCGTGCCCCAGCAAGACGCGAAGCCCTGTGCATACGAGGCATAGATGTCGAGGATGCGTTGCATGTTGTTGCGGATGTACGTGGCGCCGTACAGGCAGAGGTTGGTGCTACCGCTCACGTTGCAGTCCTGCAGGCCCTCGTCCCGTCGCGCGGCGAACGCGATGACGTAGGAAACGATGGCCGGAACGAGACCGTCGAGGGCACCACCGGGGCCTGCATCCTCGCACACGTAGTCCATGTCGAACGTATCGCGCTGGCCCATCCACCCTGGCGTGAAGTAGTCGAGTTGTGCGGCGAGATTGTTCTCGCGCGCGTACGAATCGATGGCGCCGAAGTGGAACCGGCACTCGTCAAAGACGTTGCCGACTGGGGGAGCACCGCCCGAGCCAGGGGTGCCCCCAACGCCTGGCGTGCCTCCGGAGCCGGGTTCGCCACCGGAACCGGTGCCTCCCGATCCGAGGGCTCCTCCAGAGCCCGGTGTGCCGCCACTGCCCGGCGCACCACCCGTTCCCGGGGCGCCACCTGTTCCCGACGGGGGGCAAAGCTCCAACGCGCCCGTGCACACCACGCGCGCATCGGCCCAGTCCGCGTGATCGAGACCGGTGCCGTCGCCAGCATCGCTGACCACGAGGGTGAGCGTATTGACGCCGGTGATGTCGACCTCGACGGGCGTGGCGGTATCGTTGCCGGTGAGCGTCTGGCTCTGAAACAGAGTCGTGCCGTCGCCCAACACCTCGAACACCGCTGACCCCGATCCGCTGACTTCGTCGTCGATTCCGAGGTCGGCCTGGAAGGTCGTGCAGTTGCCGTCGAGAGCGTATTGGATGCTCGAATCGGCGTGCACGCCGAGACCGCGGTCGTAGGTCACGCCGCCGATCGTGATCGGTTCGCCGTCGCCGGCTTCGTCCTCGCCGTTGCTCGCATCGAGCTCGACCGGCCCCCAGCCATTGGTGGCGGTGCCGACCTCGCACAGATCGCTCACGAAGGTAGCGGCGCCGGTGGTCGCTCCGCCCACGCCCGGGTTGACGTCGGAACCGCCACTGCCGACGGATCCCCCACTGCCGAGTGCTCCCCCCACTCCTACCGCACCGCCGCTGCCCGGAGCCCCCCCGGCTGCCGGCGCACCACCGCTGGCCGTATCGCCGCCGCTGCTCGTCGAGCCGCCAACGCCGTCCGACCCTCCACTTGCCGGCGTGCTGTCCGGCGCGGTGATGCACTCGCCATCCACACAGCCCTGGTCGATCCCGCAGGTCGTTCCGCACTCGCCGCAGTTGGCCGGATCGGCGCCGAGATCCACGCACGAGCCGTCGCAGCTCGTCAGCCCGGTGGCACACTCCCCGGTGGCCCCTCCACCGCTGGTGCTCGATGCGCCGGCAGCCGCCGCGTTCGATTCGCTCGATCCTTGATCGGAGCAACTGGTGATCAGGGCGGGAAGGATTGCGATCAGGCCGATGCGGCTTCGCCAGCTCATGCTCGATTCTCCTTATGAGCCACGGCCACGATCCGGCGGGCCCAAGGCTCTGGGTTGCGCGCGCACACTTCCGTAGTGGAGCACGCCCAGCACCACCAAGTTGCCGCCCGCGCGGGCCGGGCATCAAAAAACGCGACCAAGTGCGAGACTTTCGCCCGGGCTGGACGAATACGGCTCGGTGGAATTACCGCGGACGATAGACTCAATCGCAAGTGTCACCGAGTGTGATCTCGAAGGGCTGCGCGGTGTTTGCGATGCTGTTCGGATCGCTGGTGGCGACCTCCAGGCCCCAATCTCGGAGCCCCTCCAGCGTCCCATCCGAGGTCATGTCCAGGTAGCCCCCGGTGCAGCTTTCGTTGGGCAGTGCTCCCCACGACCACGCAAGCCAGCCGATCTGCATCGCCTGCGCCTCGGCCATGACCGCGCGGTAGTCGAGTGGAGTGTCGGGACAGCCTTCCGCGGCGTATCCGGAAAACTCACTGATGAACAGAGGCAGACCGAGCGTGGCCGTCTCCAACAACTCCGCGTGGATTCGGTCGGCAGAGCCGTCGATCCACCAAATCGACGCGCTGAGCCACGTGTTCCCGAGCGGGTCGGCCGCCATGATCACCGGTCCCGACGCCTGCACGCGATCCAGATCGGCCGGATCCTCGTCCGACGCGTGCACGGAGATCGGCACCCGGATGCCGGCGTTGCGCAGTTGCCCGACCGCGTCGATGTGTGCGGCTTCCCAATCCTCGGCGCTGACCGAAAGCTCGAAGTCGGCGCTCAGCTCGAGCAGGAACGCGGCCCGTCGCTCGTTGACGACCTCGACGACCTCCGGGCTGGTCCAGTAGCGCACCACGGACTCGAGCCCCGCTTGGCTGGTCTCCGCGTTGGGGTCGAAGCCCTCGACGACTGGAAGCAGGCCCAACGCGACCGCGTTGTCCAGGGCGAGCGCGAGCTCACTCGCCGTGGCCTCCACGTCCCAGTCGAATCGGACGGCGTTGGCCCCAGTACGCGCGATCTCGGTGAATTCCGGTACCCCGTCGCGTCCTTCGCTGAACACGATGAGCTCGTTCACCCCGCGGAGCACCACTTGGTTTCCACACGGATCGTGCAGGAACCGGCCGTCGACGTAGAACGTGTCCGTTGGATGCGGCTGCTCCTGGCCGGCGTCCGCGGGGCTGCTCGAGGCCAGGGAAGTGGCTTTCAGCGTCGTGTCACCGCACCCGAGGCTGAACAGGAGTACGGGTAGGCCCAAGGACGAGCTTCTCCCACAGAAATGGGCGGTTCGCAGGGCAAACGCGCGGATCACGACTCATCGAATGCCCCACGAACGCGGCCGGTGCAAGTCGGGGG
>CAZSVU010000132.1:0-20516 GCA_964610275.1 uncultured Polyangiaceae bacterium
AGGCCCTCGTCACCGCCGGCCAGGCACTACGCGGCGCCGTGCGAGACAACGACGTGGTCGCTCGCTACGGGGGTGACGAGTTCGTGGTCCTGCTCCCTGAAACGCCAGCTCCCCGCGCCGAGAAGGTCGCCTGGCGCGTCGTCGCAGCCCTGAACGCCCAAGTCGTGTCCGCTGCGGAAGGCGGTGAGCTTGTCCTCCGGTGCAGCCTCGGACTCGCGGAACTCGGGTCCCACTCGTTCGACACCCGCAACCTCCGTCGGACGATTCCCGCCACCTACTTCCAGCAGGTGGCACAGTCCGTCGTCAAGCAGGCCAGCGCTGCCTTGGAGCACGCCAAGTCGCAGGGCGGTGGACACCTCCACGCCGGCGGCACGGTGTCCTGGCCCGAAATTTCCCACGGCGACGAGGTATGACCGAACCGCCCGCGAGCAAAGCTCGCGGGCCTCCCCAGCCAACACCGTTCCCGCGCCGTCTCGACCTCGAGACGCGCACCAGTGGGTACCGAAGGCGCAGTGAGCCTAGGGCCTCAGACCACGCACTCCACCTTCACCGTGGCGCCTTCCTTCGCGTACGGGACCTGGTTGCCCGAGATCTCCTTGCCGTCCACGACCAGCTTGGAGGGCGGCTTGCCGCTGCCGCTGTTCTTCACCTGGATGACGTAGGTGGCGCCGCGGCACTTCCGCGTCACGGTGAACTCGCCAATTTGTTTCGGCAGGCAGGGGCTCACCACCAACCCGTCGTACTCCGGCCTCACCCCGAGCAAGTACTGAGAGATCGCCACGAAATTCCAGGAACCGGTCCCGGTGAGCCACGAGTTCTTGGCCTCACCGTGGCGCACGGCGTCCTTGCCCGCGATCATCTGCGAGTAAACGTAGGGCTCCATCCGGTGGACTTCGCTGATCTCCTCACGATAGGCCGGTGCGATCTTGCTCCAGTACTCGAAAGCGCGATCAGCCCGCCCGACCACCGTCTCGGCGATCACGACCCACGGGTTGTTGTGGCAGAAAATGCCGGCGTTCTCCTTGTATCCGGGCGGATAGGTCGAGATCTCGCCGAGCTCCAAGTGGTACTCCGTGTAGGCCGGGTTCGCCAACACGATGCCGTGCGGCGTGTCCAGGCGCTCTCGCACCGAATCCAGCGCCTGGATGGCCTGGCCGCCTTCGACGCCCACGCCACCCATCACGATGAAGCCCTGCGGCTCGATGAGGATCTGGCCTTCCTTGCACTCCTTCGAGCCGACCTTGTTCCCGTAGTAGTCGTAGGCCCTCAGGAACCAATTCCCGTCCCAACCGTCCTTCAGGATCGCAGCCTTCATCTGGTTGATGTGACCCTGAGCTGCCTGGGCCTCATCCGCCTTGCCCAGCTTCTCGAGCAGCCGCACGTAGTCGGGCCCGATGGTGGTGAACATCCCGGCGATGAAGAGCGACTCCGCCGTCCTGCCGACCTTGTTGCCCGTGGTCTGGAACGGCTCGTCGGGCGTCTCCGAGAAGCAGTTGAGGTTCAGGCAGTCGTTCCAGTCGGCGCGGCCAATCAGCGGCAGGCCGTGCGGCCCCAGGTTGTTGACGACGTGGAAGAACGACCGCTTCAGGTGCTCCAGTAGGCTCGCCTTGTTGTTCTCGTCGTTGTCGAAGGGCACCGGCTCGTCGAGGATTCCGTAGTCGCCGGTCTCCTTGACGTAGGCACACACCGCCAGCACCAACCACATTGGGTCATCGTTGAATCCGCTGCCGACGTCGTTGTTTCCACGCTTGGTCAGCGGCTGGTACTGGTGGTAGGCGCTGCCGTCCTCGAACTGCGTCGAGGCGATGTCGATGATGCGCTCTCGGGCCCGCTTCGGCACCAGGTGCACGAAACCCAACAGGTCCTGGTTCGAATCACGGAAACCCATCCCGCGGCCAATCCCGGTCTCGAAGTACGAAGCGCTTCGAGACATGTTGAAGGTCACCATGCACTGGTAGGGATTCCAGATGTTCACCATCCGGTTGAGCTTCTCGTCCGGTGACTCGACCACGTAGTGGGAAAGGAGCCTGGCCCATTCATCCTTGAGCTCCCGCAGGGCCGCGGCGACCTTCTCCGGCGAGGCCAACTCGGCGATCATCTTCTTGGCGCGCGTCTTGTTGATGACGCCGGGCTTCTCCCACTTCTCCGCCTGCGGGTTCTCGATGTAGCCGAGCACGAAGACGAGAGTCTTCTCCTCGCCTGGCGCCAGCGAAACCTCGATGCAATGCGAGGCGATCGGTGCCCACCCGGAGGCCACCGAGTTGCGGGACTTGCCTTCCTGCACCACCTGCGGGGCGCTCATCGCGTTGTACAGACCGAAGAAGGTTTCGCGGTCGGTATCGAACCCGGAAAGCTTCGCGTTCACGTGATAGAATGCGTAGTGGTCGCGCCGCTCTCGGTATTCGGTCTTGTGGTAGATGGTGCTTCCATCGATCTCCACCTCGCCGGTGCTGAAGTTGCGCTGGAAGTTGGTCATGTCGTCCAGCCCGTTCCAGAGCGCGAATTCGACGTAGGAGAACAGCTTGACCTGCTTCGCCGCGGAACCCTCGTTCTTGAGCGTGACCTGGTGAACCTCCGCGGTGTAGCCCAGCGGAACCAGGCTCAGCACTTCCGCGCTCAAGCCATTTCGCTTTCCGGTGATGCACGTGTACGACAGCCCGTGGCGGCACTCGTACGATTCCAGATCGGCTTGCACCGGACCCCAGGTCGGCGTCCAGAAGTCGTCGCCTTCCTTGATGTAGAAGTACCTGCCGCCCGCGTCGGTGGGCACGTTGTGGTAACGGTACCGCGTCAGACGCCGCAGGCGGGCGTCTCGATAGAAGCAGTAGCCGCCGCCCTGGTTCGATAGCATCCCGAAGAACTGTTCGGTACCCAGGTAGTTGATCCAAGGGTACGGCGTCTTGGCCGTAGTGATTACGTACTCGCGGTTGGCGTCGTCAAAGTGACCAAAACGCATCTGTCTTGCCTCCGAATCTCAATACAAAAGCCACGTGGCGGTGCAGGTCGCGCCCCCACCGCGAGCGCACTCCACCACCTGGCCCGTCGCCGTTGGTGAGTGGTGGAGGTGGGTTCGTCTCGTCATCAGGTCCAGCCATCTAGTTGGCATGCTCGTCCAGCCAGGCCGTGAGCCACGCGAACGGCGCATTCCAGTTGATGGTGATCTCGTTGGTCGACCACGACTCGATGTGGTCGATGAAGCACTTCTGCGGCTTGCACCCCTTCAGCCCCGCCGCCTTGACGTACGGGTCCTGCAAGCCGGAGTTGGGCCCCCCCGAAACGCACCCCGGTGGCGCCTTCGGGAACTTGGCGTCCACCTGGTTGGCCCAGAATCGATGATGGGGATTCTGGAGCGGTCGAGTGCCATACCCGGACACGTAGGACTGGCCCATCGCGTTGACACCCAAGAGGTAGTTCATCCCGTCGATCACAGCCGCGCGGTACTTCTCCTGCTGGGTGAAATCGTGGGCAAGCGCCAGGATCACCATGTTGTTCAGCACGAACGAGTTGGAGCCCCACGGGTACGTCCCATCCGTCGCTGCCTCGAGCGGCATGCGGTAGCCCTGGTTCGAGATCAGCCCGAGATACTTGTCGGCCTGGTGGATGATCTGCTGGCGCAGCTGCTTCACCACGCCCGCTCCGACTCCGCTCGGCACCGTGGCGAGCGAAATCGTTCCCAGCGCTCCCACCTGCTGCCAGGTCATCGAGTTCGGCACTCCCCCACCCTCACCCGTGGCGAGACTCGGCAGTGACTTGAAGTGCTTCAACTTCCTGAGGTACTTCAAATACGCTGCCTTGCCAGTGGTGATGTACAGCTCGGCCGCCGCCCAGTAAAACTCGTCCGTAACGTCCTGGTCGTCGTACGGGCCACCCCCGTTCGTGTCGGTCTTGGGTGCGTACACGTTGCTGTACTTGGCCGCAGCGTTCCACGCCACTTGCGCCGCCTGCTTGCACTTCTTGGCAAACGCGGGATCGTACGGCTTGAAGATGCGGGCGGCCTGGGCGGCCGTGGCGGCCAGATTGAGCGTGGCCGCAGTGCTGGGTGGCCGGAGATACCGCAGCATGCGGATCTCCTGCGTGTCCGTGGGTGCCACCATGCCCAACGCAGTCCAGTTCTCGTCGTGGATCTTGTGATGGGCCATGCCCGCGTTGGGCTTGCCCTCGGGCACCTGCATCTTGAGCATGAACTCCATTTCCCAGCGGGCTTCATCCAGGAGGTCCGGCACCCGATTGCCACGCTCGGGAATGCGCAGGCGATTGTCCCCGAAGGCTTCGGCCACCTTTGGCTCGTCCTTCTCCAGGTACTTCGCCCGCTCCCACATGTTCATGATCGTCCACACGGAGATGCCGCCGTTGACCACGTACTTTCCGTGGTCACCGGCGTCGTACCAACCGCCGGAAACGTTCAGTGAATAGTCGCAGGTCTTCGGTGCACACGGCACCTTCTTGTCGCTCAGGTGGCCGGGGGGGCGAGCCCACTCCGGCTTGCCGACGTACTCCTCCTTGATCTCGATGCCACTGCGATTGTGGTAGAAGTACGCGAGCGCATCCTTGCGCATCTGACGATAGAGATCCGTGCCGATGTTGAACGGCGCGCTCTGGTCCGACTCCACCTCCAGGACCAGCCCTCGACCGGGCTGGTCGTAGCCCGAGAAGTCGATGACGTGGACCTTGTCGCCCGAGTCCTTGTCCTCGCCGAAGGGGATGGTCTCTCCCTGGCTCAGCTCCGCGCCGTCTCGATCCAGCAGGCGCCATTCCAGGGGAGTTTCCGACGCATGCACCACCACCGCATATTTCGCCGACTTGGGAAAGTAGCCGACCTGATTGACCCGCACCGGAGAGACGGCAGCGGCGGCGGCGGCCGCGGCCGGCGTGAACTCCGGATCGACCAACTGCACGTCGTCGATGCAAAATTGGTAGTTGCCGTCCGCGTAGGCCATGTTCCCGCCCCCGTGGAACGCGAACTCCGCGGTGGGGTCATCCGCCAACCCCATGGTGAAGTCCCAGGAGAACTCCTCGGGCTCCGGACCGATCTCGATCGTTTGCTCGGTGTACCCGGTGTACGGAGGGCCCGCCCTGGCCACCTTCACGCGCAGCCGCGTCTTCTGGTCGGCCTTGGCCTTGAACTTGATGGTGTAGTGGTGTCCCTTCTGGATCACCATCTCCCGGTGGCGGACCTGGGCATCCCAAGGAGCCTTGCCCTTGTTCTCGACGTCGAGGCAATACCAGCCGTCGATGATCGAAGCGCTGCCGTCGGCCGGGGGCGTGAACGACGGCGTCCACGGCAGACTGCTTCCCGAGGAGAAGTCCGCGTTCTTGACCAGATTCCCGCCTGCCGCCACGGCGCCGGCTGGAGTCCCCTCGGCACTCTCCGCCTGCGGTTTCGGGACACATCCGCTGGCGGCCAGCGCTGCCAGCGCCACCCCCACCGAAGCCGTGCCGAGCACGCTCACTCGGCATCCTCCGGGAAGAGCCAACCGTACGTCGCGTACGCCAGCGCTATGTGCGCCTGTGCCCAAAATCGGTGATAGGAAAACTCTGGGGGGTTGCCCCCTTTGAGATACGTTTCGACCTTCGGCCACGCCGGGTCCTGCTTGTACTTGGACCGGATGCTCACGAAGGTCGACTTCTGATCGATCACGTCCCCATTGGCCATCTTCCCCGTCCAGCCCGCGGGGATGTAGATGGGGTCGTTGAATCGCTTGTAGTCCTTGCGCACCTCCGGTGCGACCACCCCCTTGCCCTCTTCGCGGTACTTCTTCCACATCCGGTCCAAGAGTTCCTTGGCGAGCACGCGGGCAGCATCGTCCCCCGACTTCTTGGCATAGAAGATCAGTGTATGAATCAGTCCGGCCGTGGTCCCGGGATCCGGGCTCTTGGCAACGATTTGGCTGCGTAGCTTGGCGTTGAAGGTCTGGTCCTTGAAGTCCCAGTTCTGGTGGTTCGCGTCCCAGGTCATGCTCGGCGTGCCCGACCACTTGATGACGGCGGGGATGGCATAGTCACCGTTGTTCTTGAGCGTGGTGTTGGCCATCGCCCAAGCGGCCCACTTCTGCATCATCCCTTTGGCCTTCTCGTCGCCAGTCACGAAGTAGTACTCGGCCAAGCGCTGGACGGACCAAACCTGGAATCCGAACCAATCGTTGCTCGGAGGGTCCTTGAACACGGGCGTCCAGTCGTAGGCCATCCCGTAGAACTGGGGCAACTCGACGGGAAAAGCGTCGTACCGCCCGTTCCAGCTGTTGGTCGCACCACCGGCAAAACCGCCGTCCTTCGCCTGCAGCCAGCGATAGAACTCGAGCTGCCGGCTGAGACTCAAGGCCCAGTCTCCGGGGCCCGTCGGGGATCGCGGCTTCAAGGCGTCGACCTGACTGAGCGCATAGGCGCACATCACGTTCTGGTAGCCCTGATGATTGAAGCTCGCGCCGAGTCGCCAGGCCCAACCCGGTGAATTGCCGACGGAGATACTGCCGCCCCAGGCGAAGTACCAGTTGATCAGGAATGCAGCCGCGTCCCGTCCCGTCCCCGCCTCGCACTGCGGACTCTGGCACCCCGGCTTCTTGAAGTACTTGTCGAAGAACGTGTACCGGAGGAAGTCGCCCATCATCTGCCCCTTGGGCAGCAGGTTGGTGAGCTCCTGACTCCCACCCTTTTCGTCCGCCCAGCGCTTGGCCCAGTACAAGGCCTGGATGGCACGAGCGTCCGCGTCCGGCGCGTTCGTGTACTTCCACTGTTTGGCGTACGACGATTGACCGATGAATAGGTCCAAGAATCCGCCGCGCTGGCCGCCCCACTTGAACTCTTCCCAGCACGGATGCGTGACCGTCTCCCACACGCTCTCCTCGCTGCCCCGCTGGAACGTGTTGATGTAGGAGGCGCGGCTCACGCCGTCGCCACGGTTGCCGTACCCGTACCAGTTGTCGACATCCAGCAGCCAGTGCATCGCGTAGATGTCCGGCGTCTTGTAGACGTCTTTGAGCTCCTTGCTGAGCGGGTCGACGCCCACCCGGATCGAGCCATCCAAAGCGGCCGGGTACTCCTGCGGGACCAGCCCTTCCGGAGCGTAGGTCGCCGGGCGATTGGGCTGGTAGTACGGGTTGGTTGGCTGATCCACCGTCTGGGGGATCAGGTAGTATTCCATGTTCGCCCAGGCGCGACTGAGGAAGGTCCAGTCCCCGGTCACCTTCCCGTACATGGCTTCGAGCCAGATCCAGTAGCTGTACGCCTCGGACGTGGTCTCATGCCCGTAGTCGGGAGCCTCCACGAGCAGGGTCTCGATGGCGTGGTACGGAATACCGTCCTGGCTGAAGTAGCCGTTCTGCATGTTGTGCAGATCGATCCAGAGCTGCAGGAATCGATCGGTGTACAGATTCCCCGTCTCCAGAGTCACCGGCCTCGGATGGGCCGGGGGCGGCGGTGGCTTCGCGGGAGCGAACACCACCGCCGGCTCCTTCTGCTGTGGTTCCGCCGCACCGGGTTGCGCCGCTTCGGGGCCCTGCTTCGGAATGCATCCCGACGGAACCGCAGACGCCGCCCACAGCAACGCCGCAACCAAGGTGGCGTTGGCGAGGCTGGAGGCGGATGGTCTGCGCATCGGTGGCTAGATCCTGGACTCTTCTCGACGTCCCTGACTGGGTTGCGCGACTACTGGGCCGCCGGCTTGGCAGCGCCGCAGCCAGTGAACGTGAGGTTGTCGATCCAGATGTCGTAGGGCTGCCCGGGAACGTTCACCTGGAACTGGATTCCGTACAGCTTCGAGGGGGTGATCTTGGCGACCAGCGGATCGCCCCAGCCCACGTCCTGCTTCATCACGGTGTACGGGACCACGTACTTGGTCCACTGGTCGGTGAGCTCCAGCTCGATGCCGAAATCGTTGAAGCACTCCTTGCAAGTGCCTGCCTGCGGATCCGTGTTGGAATCCGGGACCTTCAGTCGAATCTTCCCCACACCCGGCCCCTTCTTGGCGTAAAAGCCGATGCCCCCATAGGCCGATGCGTCGTAGACGTCCTTGGGGTCGACCAGGTTGGCACCCATTCCCGCGTACACGATGGCACCGGTGCCGATCGTGCCATGAAAGCGCGCGGCATAGGCCGAACCCTTGGCCCCACCCTCGCTCGGGGTGAAGGTGCCGCCCTTGGCGCCCGCCGTGGGCGTGACGGTGGAGCCCGACTCGTCCAGGAAGGTGTACCAGTACCCACTGCGCATGCCCTGCAGCAGGACCTGGTTGTTGTTGTCCTCCATGTCATCAATCATGCCCTCGGGACCGCAACCCTTGGCGGCCTGCTGGGGGGTCTGCAATTCCGCTCCCGCTCCCTTGGGCTGACACCCGAATGCCAGCGCCGCGCAACCAACTGTGGCCACAAACGACCAACCGATACTTCGCTTCATCTCAAACTCTCCTAGCAAAAACCTTGGCGCCGGCTCGCGTTTCCCCGGTCACTGCCCAGTCGGCGCTCCACCGTGATTCATCGATTTCCTGGTGTACTCCTCAGAATAGCCCAGCGAGTTGAAGGCCCTGGCCTCACGCCTGCGCGGCCAGGGCCGTCTGGCGCTACCACCACATCTGCGCCGAGATCTGGATGACGTTCAGGTCCGGACGCACCTGGTTCGGGTTACCACCCGCTATGGGCTGGCCGCGGTCGTCGTCCTTCTCACCGTTCTGAGCCAGCGATCCCCAACCTTCCGGTTGGCGTGGTGCTGAGGGCATCTGCACGCAACGCTGGTCGACCGGATGCCCGGTGAACTGCACGCGCGTGCTGACGGTGTCGTCGATCGGTGCCGTGGGGTTGTACGGCATGATCGTGCTGCACAGGCGCTGCTGGTAGAAGTAGCGCGAGTACTGAACGGTGATCATCTCGCGCGTGACCCACCGGGAGCGGAAGATCAGCCGTGGCGAGAGAATGCTGAAGTTCTGCTCGGGAAGGTGGTTGTTGGGCCGCAAGTGGTCGATGCGCGCTCCAAACGCCAGGGCCGGGAAGGCACTGAACACCATGTCGAGGCCGACCTTCTCCTTGACGTGGCTGGAGTAGTAGTCGGGGATCTCACCGCCAGGGTCGTTGATGTTCCGATCCAGCACGGCGTAGGCATCGCGCTCGGCGTCGTAGTCGCTGTTGACGATGCTGAGCATGTTGTAGATGCGGAAGTTGAAGTCCATGCCGTCGCCCCAGAACGTGGTTCCGTCCTCCAGTCCCTGCAGGAGGTTGGTGACGCTGAACTCGTACTGCACGCTGAGTGCGCTGACGCTGCCGGTGCCACGGCTAGAGCAACCGTAGTGCCCTAGGTCGTTGTCCGGATCACCGCCGCCAACGTAGTTGGAACCTTCGCATTTCGGGTTGTCGAGATAGTTGTTGGTCACGCCCAAAGTGAACTCACCGCCGCCGTCTGCGTGCATCCACTCGATGGCCGGCGCGACGGTCAGCGCGTTCTTCGCCATCATGTGCGCGAACCCGGCGTAGAAGAGGCCGCCCATCCCGAAGTCGTACTTGATTTCTGCGCCCATGACGGTCTCGCGGCCGTCAGGAAGCTGCCAGTTCTCTTCGGCGCCGTCCGCTGGCCCCGGCTCGGACGAGCCCCAGCGGGCGAAGTACATGTCGCCAGCCCGGCCGGTGCCGTCGCGGTCTTCCTCCTGTGCCCAGGCGTGCAAGAGGTGCAGTCCGGCCGTCAACCCCCCCACCTCGAGGAACACGTGCTGGTGCTCCAGCATGGTGAAGCGAGCGGTGTTGTAGACGCTCGCGGCCGGCCGCTTCGTGCCCAAGCCGTGCTCGAGACCCAGCGTCATCCCGGCGAGGTCGATCTCGAGGTGCAAGATCTCGCCAGCACCCTTGGTGCGACCGAACACGTAGGTGTCGTACTCACCCGCATCGTATCGTCCGGCCTTCCCGTAGTTCCCCCAGGCCGAGCCCACCTTCCACTTCAGGCGAACGTTCTCATAGGGCAACTCCGGCATGATCTCGATGAAGCCCTGCGAGATTCCGAACTGCTGATGCGGCTGGGAGTAGCTGGCCTGGCTGAAGTTGTACCCTTCGATGGCGATCGTGCCGCGGGCGTACGGATTGCCCACCGAGAAGAACATCTCCGCCCAGTCGGTGAAGCTGTGGTTCGTCCGCTGCCAGCTCAGGTGCTGGTCATCCGGCACCAGCGGAAGATGCAGCGTGGTCTCGCTGTAGTCCGATGAACTCTGTCCCGGGCGCAGGTCCCGATTGCCGATACCGAAACGCATCGGAGCACGGAAGAACCCGTGGTAGCCGAACTCCCAGTCGCCGGTCCCGACTTCCACCCCGCCGTGACTCGCGACCATCTCGCCGGTTCCCACGACGACCGCCTCTTCCTCCTCCCCCGCTACGACTTCCGCCGTTGCGGTGGCGTCGGTGCCCACGGCTACGGCCGCTCCGCCTTCAGCTCCCGCGGTTGCGGTGGCCTCGGGTTGCGCCGCTGGCTGGGCCGCAGGCTGCGGCTCAGTCGGGGGTGTCGCTGGCTCGTCCGCCGCATCACCCTCCTCATCCAGCTGAACCTCCGCAGGGGCTACGTCTCCGCCCTCATCGGGCGGCACAGCTGGCGGCTCGCCTTGGGCGGCAGCCGGTAGGGCGGCGAACGCCGAAAAGCCGCCGATGACGATGGTACTCTTCAGGTTACGCGAGAATCTCAGCATGTTTCCTGCGCTTTCGGGACGAAACCCACGGTTGATGCGGGACTTTTAACCCATGCGGCTAGGGTTCTCAAAGGACTAAGTCGATGAAATCACACCCCGGATCCGACACTAACGCAGCGCGGATCAGGGTCTGAATTTCCCCGTGGAGATGCCCGTCCAAAGACGCCCTGCTGGACGCCTCGTGAGGTCGGATACCCCGCTCTTTGGCAGATTCAGAAGCAGCCCTTCAGTCGTTGGGCCGGCCGGATCTCCGGCCGCCGGGTGATTGGGGCCTTTCTTCCCTTCAGCGAACCTGCCCGTCGTGAGGGCTCCGGATCACTCCGGGACCACGAATTCGGTGGTCCACTGAGGCACGTGGTTTCCCGTGGGCGTCGAGTTGTCGTCGTTCTGATTCGGGAGCCAAATTGGGGCGAAGCTGGGATCGCCAGCCGGCGCGCTGCCATCCTCGGGCAAAGCGATCGCGGCAAACCAAATCTGCGGAGGGGTCGACGGGTCCTCAGGCGTCGGGTTTGCGATCCTGAGCCCGTAGCTCCGTCGCGACGAGAACGCGATCCAGTACAGGGTCTGGCCGCGAAATCGCTGGCCGCGATTGGGACTGAAGCGCGGCCAGGAGTTCGTCAGGTTTCCCCCGCCGTTGGCCGAAGGCAGCTCGATGGCGTCCCCACCGTTGATGGACACCAGACGCAAAGTCGAACCGATGTCGTCGTATCCGTCACACGGCCCCTCTCCATAGGGTGCATTGGGCGTTGCCGGCGACGAGCAGTGGGCGCTGACGAACACGACCCACCCCCCATCACTCGACACCGATGGGAAGAAGTGGGTGGCATCGTTTTGCCCAGCGACCAGTCGCTGGGGGGGATTCTCCAGATCGATGCTCGTCGGGTTCGCGTGCGCTGCCCAAATCTGGGCGTTGCTCACCAGATCGCTGTTGGCGTTCAGCCCGGGCACCGGGTAGCTCACGAACACGAATGCCCGGTCGCTCCAGAAGGGATGCGAAACCGGCTGATCGACACCGGGAAATTGCAGGGTGGCCACGTCCTCGAGCCCGGCGCGCGCGCGCCGAACGACGAGTTGTCCGTCGTGAGAGTTGACCATCAAGCTTCCCGGCGGATTGAAGGTCGTGAACTGGGCGAACCCGCTGCCGCTGAGGCCATCGACCAGACGCGAGTCGATGATCGTCCGCTGCCCCACCTCGATGAGCGCGAAAGAAGCTGAATCGCTGCCCCCCAGACTGACGGCGAGCTTGTTCCCATCCCGCGAGATGGCATGACATCCGACACAGGGACTCTGTTGGTCGGCAACCGAGGCCCCGTCCCACGGTGGCGCCGGCAGCGGGGTTTGGGCGGTATCGGTGGGTTGCGACCAGAAGGGCGCAGTGGGCTGTGAGAGGTCGCTGAGGTCCAGCCGAGCGATGCTGGTGCGAAGTTCCTCCGAACCCTCTCGCCGACCGCCCGATCTCCAGTAGTAGATGGCTCCGCTGAGCGTGCCGCTCGACCAGCGCACGTCCACCGGCTGGCTCTCACCCACGTCGGTCCCGTCGGGGTTCATCAAGCGCACGCGCACCGAGAAGTCATCCGCGGTGCTCGCGCCCACCAGAACGTCGGTCAAGCGCGCATCGAGCACCACTTCGCACCCGCCACTGCCGGCAATGGCGACGCAGGGAGCCAGGACTCGCAGATCGATGACCTCCCCCTGGAAGCTCACCCGTGCCACCGTCCTGCCAGCGGCAGCGTCGACCTGGAACGCCGGGGCGGTGAACCCGCTCGGAAACAGCGCACCGTCGAGTGGATACGCGATGACCGGCACGGTGCCGTCCGCCGCCGAATCGAGCAGCGTGGAGACGTCGTCTGGCCAGTCTGCCGGTGGCTCGGTAGGCGTGAGCTCGTCGGTCAATCGCACCGCAATCTCGGCGCTACCAGAGACGCTCCCCGCGCTGGCGCGGACGACGAAGGCCCCGGGCGCGTCGGCCTCGAAGTTGCCGTCCACCGCCGACGCCACGTCGACGTTGGTGGACCACGTCACCTCGTCCGTGATGTCTCGACTCGACCCATCGTCGAACTCGCCGGTGGCCTGAAGGGTCAACGTCACGGTTTCGTCGAAGCGCACCTCGATGGATCCATCGATCGCCTCGGTCGGCTGCACCGTGATGCTCTCGAGACCATCGATGGTCGACGCGGACGGCGCGGCTGGCGGCGCATAGAAGGGCTCGAAGTCCCCGGTGCCGAACGTCGAGCCCCCCAATCCGCTCCCCCCACCGGTGGCATCGAGCTGCACCGGATCCTTGGGATCCCCCCGGCACCCGCTGAACGCGGCTACGAGCGCGACCCCGCACAGCACGGGCCAGAGGGCATAGCGCAAGCAGCGCGGCGAACACGGTGTTCTCGGACTCATCGCAGACTCCCGATCATGAGCCAAGGGTCTAGCACACGCCCAAGGCGCGTTCGAGACGTCCGCCGCTCCCGCAGAGCCGCAGTCAACCCGTCAGCACAAGCTGCTGGGAGTCAGTTGATGCTGACGTTGCTGATGCAGAAGTTGAAGCTGGTGTCGGCGGCCTGCGACGCCACCTGCCAGTTGACCGCGACGATGTTCGAGGTCCCCGTCGCCCCGGCATTGGGCACGTCCCAATCGGCGGGGACGCTCAAGTCCGCCGGTGTGATGGTGTAGGTGCCGCCCGCCGTGATCCGCATGAACGGGGCCACGTCCTGAGCGTCAGTCTCCTTGAACCCGACGCGCATTTCCGGACCCCACGAGCCTGAAATGGTGAAGGTAACGCTGTTGACCGCGCTGAGCAGCGTGGGACAGCTGTTGGACTGGAATTTCTGCTCCGGGGACGCCGCGGCCTGGAGATCGGCCGGCAGCCAGGACATCTCGGCTGGCATGGCACACAGGTCTAGACCCACGCCGGCGCCCCAGTTCGTGTCCCAGTTCGTGTCCTGGTGACCCGATGCCAGACCGGTGAAGCAGAACTCGCCGTTCTGGTTGCCGAACGGACCGTAGCCGGCCGGGTCGGGATAGTCGCCCGAAATGCTGGAACCGCCGGTGTCCTGGTAGGTGTACCACGAGCCGACCACGCCGCTCTGGTTCCAGTCCTTGGCGAAGTTGCCCCCGTCGTCCGGGATGATGCCCGAGTTGCCGGGATGCGCGTCCACGGGCGTGCCACTGCCGCCGCTGCCCGTCACCGTGCTTCCGCCGCTTCCGACCGGCAGCGAGCCGCCGTAGCCGACCGGAAGCCCACCGCCCGAACCGAGCGGGAGACTGCCACCGTATCCGGGTAGCCCACCGCCCGCGCCCGGCACGAGGCTACCGCCCATGCCGATACCGCTGCCTCCCCCCGTCGTGCCGTATCCGCCCCCCACTGCCGTGCCGCCCCCGCTGTTGCCACCTTGCGGTAGCGAGGAACCCTGGGCACTACACCCAGAGGCCGGCAGCCCGGCCATCACGCAAAGTGCCCCACATATGCCCATTTGTCGGATCAATCTCGCCATGATGACTCCCACCAGACTCGGAAAGAAAATACAGCGTTGCCCACGGAAAGAGTGCCGCGATGGGCCTATACTGTCAAGGCGACCAGGTTGCAATCAAAGCGCACTATCGACCGGCATTTCTGCTGACTTCGGCGATCGACGAGGTCCAGATCCGAGGCCCGTCCGGCCCAGCGCCAGGTGCCCGACGCTGGGCGAACGCGCATCTCACACTTCGGTGCATGCGGCTACTCGGAGGTTAGGTACCCGGTGCGGGGTCGGACAGGCTCGACTCTGCTCAATCGTGCCAGTCCGCCCAACCCGACACACCGCCGACATTCCGCCCTCCATTGGCGTGGTGCCCCCATGCGCTCCCGCGCGCGCTCCGGTCCGCGCGGGCCGGAATGCGGACACCGGACGCGCCGGTCTGACGCTGCGACGGTCCGGGCCACCGTGCTTCGGTGCCAGCGACCGCCTCGAGACGCACTCGGCACGCCGTCGGCCCGAACCGCGGCACCGGCACCGCCAGGTCGGCGTGGCCCGACCTGGGCGCTCCGCGTTCGCTTGCCTTGTGCAATCTGTGCGACCGAGTATGGCCCGGCACTTCAGACTTCAATCCGCGCTGGAACGCCTGAACGGATTTCTGCCTCTAGCCTCCGGCTCGACCGGCAGCGTTGGTTTCACCCGCGCGCGACGCTGCTGGGCAAGATGCCCACCTGCCGGGCGGCGCGGTGTGATACGGTGGACGACCCGGGCAGGTCGCCAGGCTCCCTGCCACGTTGCGAGGGTACGATGACTCAACGGGACATGCACCAGCGGCGGTCACCGAGCCACGGACGGAGACACGGCGCGCCATGGTGAACTGTACGACCTGCGGCGGCCCCAACGACCCCAATGCGCGCTTCTGCGTTCACTGCGGGGCCCGGCTCTCCGCCGCGTCACCAGCCAAGCCCGCGCGCGACGCACACGCTTCGGCAGACGACAAGAAACGCTCCGGGAAGAAGAGCGGGAAGAAGAAGACACTCGGTGGCACGCTCGTGAACATGGCCCCGGCGGCGACACGGCCCGCGCCGGGACCGGCAGCGCGATCCATGTCGGAGGCGCTCGAGGGCGCCTTGGCGGCCGTGGGCGCACCGGCACCGGCGGCTGCGGCTCCCGCCGCTCCCCCGCCGGCTCCCACCCCCGCTACCACACCCCTGAGACCACCGCCCAAGCCGGAGCCGGTACCCCCCACCGTGACGGATCCCTCGCCGACGGCCCCGGAGGTCAACATCTCGTCGGAGGGGCTTCCGCTCGAGCAGGTGTTGGCGGGCATCGACGACGGCTTCGAGTCCATCGTCGATGAGCGCTCGGGTGCGGCCTCCGGCCGCGATCAGCGTGCCGATGACATGGCGGAGCCCCAGGCCATCTTCCGCGGCATCGCCGCCACGCACATGCGACCGGTGCGGGATTTCATCATCGAAGTGCGCATGGGCGAGCCCTCCAAGGACTGGGTCACGCTCTGCCTGCCCGCGATGACCTCGCTGCGCAAGTCGGCCGAGGGCATGAGCCTGCCCAAGCTGTGCCAACGCTTGGACGACTGCATTGCGGCACTCCAGAAGATTGAGCAGTCCAGCACGCCCTTCGTGAGCGGCAAGCCGCGCGACGCGCTGACCAAAGCGTACTCCGCCCTGGAGAAGCTCATGCCCGACGTCTTCGCGCTGAGCGAGGAACGGGACCGCCGCGAACCCATCATCGTGCAATCCCTGTTGGGACAGGTCCCGGGCGTCCGCGCCGTCGCCTTGGACAAGCTCTACTCCGCCGGACTCACCAGCTTGAGCATGTTCTACGCGGCGAAGCCCGAAGACATCGCCGCCGCCACCGGTTTGAGCCCGGAGCTCAGCGGGCGTATCGTGGAACGATTCTCCCGCTACCGCGAAGAAACCGCCCAGGCTCCACCGGACATCGCACACTCGTCCGAGCAAGCCCAACTCACCGAGCTGATCGCCACGCTCAGGAAGCAGCACGAGGATTTCCAGGACGCAGCCGACTCCGGCGGTTCGAGCATGGTGAAACGCCGGCTCCGACGGGAGCGCGCGGACACGCTGCTCCGCATCAACGTGCTGATGGCTCGGCTCGGTGAAGTCGAACGCTTGGATCGGGTCGAGCGCCTGCCGTTCGACCGGAAGCTCGCGGAACTGGATTTGGCCGTATCGGAGTTGAAGTCAAAGTTCGCCCCCCCGGCGTAACGCGCCCGACGCACCAGGTATGACGATGGCAGACCTAACGCGTGAAGAAGTCCTGGCAGAGGCAAAAGCCAAGAAGAAGCTGGCTCGCTGCGATCTCTCGGGGCTCGATCTCTCCCAAGCGGTGCTCGAAGACGTCGATTTCCGCCGCGCCGACCTGGACGGCGCCAACCTCGAGGGGGCCAAGCTCCGGGGAGCCAACCTGACCAATGCCAGCCTGCGGGAAGCCTTTCTCAAAGGTGCCGACCTGAGCGGCGCCCGCCTGGACAAGGCCGATCTCGAGGAGGCCAACCTCACCGGCGCCATCCTCAGCGGCGCCGACCTGAATCGCGCCACGCTCGAGGGCGCTACCCTCACTCACGCGGTGCTCGCTGGCGCGCGTCTGAGCGGGGCGCAACTCGAGGCTGCCGACCTCGGCAAGGCCAATCTGGAAGGTGCCGTGCTGTCGCATGCCGAGATGACCGAGTGCTATCTCGGCGGCGCGAAGCTGGCCAGTGCCGAGATGGACAACGCCGATCTCACTTCGGCCAACCTGGAGGAGGCCGATCTCTCCGGCGCCATCCTCAACGACGCCGAGCTTTCCAAGGCCAAAGCCCCAGCAGCCAAGCTGGCCGGCGCCTCCCTGATCCGGGCAACGCTCACCGGCGTCGATTTCTCGAGGGCCGACCTCTCCAACGCGGACTTGCGTCACGCGGACATCTCCGACGCCAACCTCCGCGGCGCCAAGCTCACCGGCGCCAAGGTCAGTGGCGTCGTGGCCCGGGACGCGAACCTCGATGAGCTCACCGTGGAGTACGTCGATGCCAGCCCCGATGGGAACGGAACCAACCGGATCTCCGGGGATGACGTCCTCACCGTGCTCCGGGGCGAAGCGGCCCCCATGCCGTCGGATCTACGGTACTTCGGCGAGGGCGACGTCCTGCGCAACGCGGCGCTGGAGTTCGGTGCCGGGTCCAACGTCGAGATCCAGAGCCGCTTCGAGAAATGTGCCATCACGCTGGGGCAGAGCACCAATCTCGTAATCGGCGAGGCGGGTATCCTGCACGACTGCACCATCACCGGAGCGGGAAACATCACCGTCCACGGCAAGTTCTTCGAGCGAGAGAGCCCCGGAATCGTGGGACCGCGAGTGCTGTGGATCAGTAATCAAGGCGAGGTCGCCGGCTGCATTCAGCAAGCCGGCGAACCGACGCGATTCGGGTTCGAGCGAGGCTGTCGCCTGCGAGTGCGGATACTGCGGGCGAACGATCACAAAGGATAGGAGCGGCGAATGGCAGAGCTGGGAAGTATCGGAGCAGGCGGAAAGCGGACCCTGGTGGAAGAAGGGACCATGTTCAAGGGGTCCATGACCTCGACGTGTCCGGTCGAGATCAAGGGGCGCATCGAAGGTGATGTCGAGGCTCCTGCCCTGAGCATCAGTGAGACCGGGGCCGTTCAAGGCAAGGCCAAGGTGGGCGAGATCACCTCCAAAGGTGAGCTTGCTGGCGAGATTGATGCAGACACCGTTCAGCTGTCCGGGACCGTGAAGGACAACACCGTCATCCGCGCCAAGACGCTGGAGGTGAAGCTGACGGCACCCGAAGACAAGATGCAGGTCACGTTCGGCAACTGCGTGCTCGCCGTCGGTGATGAGCCAATTGACGACGGGCAACCCGGAAAGCGCGGCAAGAAGAAGAAGGACGACGAGGGCCACCCCGACGCGCCCCCCGAAGGACAGGGCTGACCTCACCCCGTTCACTCCCAGTCTCTGCCCTCCGCTCCGAACCGTTCGACGAATCCGCTCCGGTCGGGTAGCCTTCGCACAGCTTGCCCCCCCGGCCGCTCACCGGCACCTGCTGGCAGGCGTCACCGTCGTCCTGGCCTCATGAATCTCGAACCAGAGCCACTCCTAGACTACCAACCGCTTCGTTCTGGCCAGGTCTACCGGGTGCTGCGCTCCTTTGTCGACGCCGACGCCACGGAGCACCCGGTCGGCGAGGAGTGGACCTACCTCACCTACCGGTGCCGAGACGCCGTGGGCCTGGTCACGCTCTATGTGCGGGACGCGGAGGGCCTGCGGCGAACCATCCCGCTGGCCAGCGATCCGGCGCATCCGGACGACGTCCGGCTGGATCTGCGGGCCACGCTCAGCCGCGTCCCGGAGCTCCCCGAGCATCACCAGTTCAGGTGCGGTTGCGAGCTCGGTGGTGCCGACTGGGCCGAGGTATTCGGCTCCAACCAGCTGAGCGTGGTCCAATGCTTTGCCTGTGGGCTCGTGGTGGCCATGCAGCCCGTGCCAGGAGGGAGTCACCTCGTCTCACTGGACGACGAAGCGCGTGAGGGAGCCCGCCAGGTGGGGGCCTTGCCCGGCAACACGCCCTTCGAAGGGCTGCTGCGAGCCGCCATCAACTGGCGCAGCTTCCCGGCCAACGTCATGGTGGGCACCCTGCTCTCGCGTCGATCCCAGCTGGAAGAGGAGTTCTCCGCAGCGATCCGCTCCGAGCTGCTTCCACGTCGTCTGGCGGCGCTCGAATTCATCTCTCAGATGCAGCACGTTCCGGATTCGCTGGCGCCCGCCATCGTCCGCGCGCTCAAGTCCCCGCTGGACACCGACCCCCACGGCGATGAAATCCGCTGGGCTCTCGAAGCGCTGCTGGTCGTCGCGGATCGCGTCACCGAGTTTCGCTCCGAGATCGCCGAACTGAGGCGCACGCTCCGGCAGTTCAAGACCGAAGAAGCGCGCCGCCTACGTACGGTCGTTCAGGCGATCCTCAAAAAGATGGACGAGCACATCCGCGAATCCAACGAGAAGCGCGAAGCCGCCATCGCCGTGGTGCGAAAGCTTGCTGCGGACCAGGCGTTTGGCCAAGCCGAGGAGTGGCTGGACCAGTGGGTGAGCGAGCACCCGGAAGGCCATCAGCTGATTGCTCGCGCCGACTTGGCCGAAGCGGCGGGTGATGGACTGACCGAAAGCCAGCCGGAAGCGGCGCGGTGGCTGTACCAGCAGGCCCTGGACATGTATCGGGGATACGCCGCAACCCACACCCTGGGTGAAGCGGCGGCGCGAGGCCGCCACGTCCGACGCGTGGGGCGCAAGCTCGGGATGCCGCCGTCCACGTTGCCCCCACCGCCCGCGCACCACGCGACCATATCGAGCGCCGCGCTCGCACCGCCCAGCATTCCCGACGGGCTCGACTCAATCGATGCTGCGCCCAGCCCACCCCGGCTGCGGTTCGACGCCGCCGAGCCGGACGCGCCGGAGATCGAAGTCACCGGCGAAATCCCGGTGGAGGACTTCCTCTACCTTTCCCCGCCGACCGCACCACGCCCGCGCCTGCCGTCCATGCGCCCTGAAGTCGAATCCTCGACGCCAAACGACGAGCGGACCCGGCCGGCGGCCGGCCCATCGTCTCCCCCGCGCCCGGTTCGCAGCCAGCCCCCAACGGCGCCGAGCCGCCGGTCCAAACCTCCGTCGAAGAGGTAGCCGTCGGGCGGCCGTGCGCTACTCTTCCGATTCTTCGATCAGCTTGACGGCCTCCACCGGAGACCGTTCGCCATGCGCAACGGCAAGCAGCCCCGGAAGATACGTGTCCAGGGTCTGAACCGCCGGGTACAAGAGGCCGCGCAACCATCCGACCGTGAGCGTCTCGCCCTCGAAGTCGACGCTGGTCTTGTACCTGACCTCGCCGTCGTCGTAATCGAGCTCGAAATTGCCGATCCGCATGCCGTAGTTGGCTCGAGTGATGAACTCGGCCACTCGGGGCCGGGAATCTTCGGGGGACCGTACGGGGCAAACCGCGTAGATGAGCAGTTGCTCGATCTCCACCCGGATCTGGATGAAGCACGGGAAGGTCGCGTTCCTCCCAGAGTAGTGGACCCGGTAGACGGCGGCATCACCCACTCGCTCCGGGAACCAGCCATCCTGCTCGAGGAACTGCAGGACGTCCTTGACGGCTCGGTCCCCCGCCGACATCTGCCCGACCGAAAGCGCCGCGCGCTTGCCGCCCCGACCGTTGCCACCGTTGTCACCGTTACCGTTATCCTTGGAATTCTCGTCAGACACTGTTCCTCGACGCGCCGGGTGCGACCGACGGACACACCCTAGTGCAGCGCCCGGCAAGTAACGACCTGAAACAGATTCTACTCGCTTTTTCCGGGTCTTCGCCAGACCCCGCCCCGCAGGGTTCCCGCGCGCCGGGCCCCCCG
>CAZSVU010000133.1:0-20478 GCA_964610275.1 uncultured Polyangiaceae bacterium
ACCATCCCAGGTCGGATGGTCACGGCATGCAAGGAATGGACCGATCGAAGGTGCGAGCTCGGGAAGGATGGGTGACGGCGGCCTCGCCCAGACCTATACTGCGCTCCCACCGTGCTGCGCCCGCTCCTCCTCAGCCTGCTAGCGTTCGGCGCCGCTGTCGGGTGTGTGAGGCAAGCATCGGTGGCCGCGCCGGGCGGGTCGGCAGATCAGGGCACACCCAAGCTGCCGGCCGCGGCCAAGCAGCTTCGCATCGAACGCTCCACGCCGCGGACCGGAGGTGTGGCCCAGCCGGTGCTACGCGCCATGCAGGAAGAGCTGAGCCGATCGCTGTCCGAGCTCGGAAAGCAACCGACGCCCCCTTACTACATGGCGTACGCCGTCGAGGACGCGCAGAGCATCAGCGTCCATGCCGCCGAAGGCCTACTCGTCGACAGCATGTCCGCGCGGGGTCGCGTCTTGGACGCTTCGATACGAGTCGGCACTCACGAGCTGGACAACACGCACGGTGAGCAACAAGGCGGCTACCTGGGGATCACGCTCTTGCCCGTCGACGACGACCCGGCTGCGCTGCGCACGGCGATCTGGCTGGCGACAGAGCGCAGCTATCGTGACGCTACCGAAGCGTTGATACAGGTCCGTGCCGCCAAAACGGTGGAGGCCGAAGAGGAAGACGACTCTCCGGACTTCTCTCGCGAAGAGCCCATTCAGCACCTCGAACCCCCCGCACAGCTGGCTGTGGACCAGGCCGCCTGGCAGAAGCAGGCCAAGCGGCTCTCGGCCATGTTCCGGCGGAACCCCGAGCTCGAAGACAGCTACGTCAAGCTCGAGGCGAGCGCGACCACACGCTATTTCGTCAACTCGGAACGCACCCTGCTGCAGACCGCACACACGAGCGTGGCCGTGAGCCTGGGCGCCCGGTTGACCACTTCAGACGGGATGGAGCTGAGCAGGAACGAACACTTCTACGCGCACACGACCGAGGGTCTGCCACCACAGGAGGCGATCGTCCGCGAGATCGAGCGCGTTACCGGCGACCTCACCGCTCTGCAAGCGGCGCCGCAGGGCGAGCCGTACATTGGCCCCGCCATCCTCGATGGACTCGCGGCGGCCGTCCTGTTCCACGAAGTCCTCGGGCATCGCGCCGAAGGTCATCGGCAGAAGTTCAAGTGGGAAGGCAAGACGTTCACCAAGATGGTGGGCGAGCGTGTGATGCCGCGAGGGTTCGACGTCTTCGACGACCCCCGCATCGAGAAGATCAATGGCGTCGACCTCAACGGCTTCTACGAGTTCGACACTGAAGGCGTTGCCGCGCAGTCCGTCCAGCTGGTCGAGGACGGGGTGTTCCGTGGATTTCTGATGTCCCGGATGCCGATTCGCGACTTTGCGCGCTCGAACGGACATGGGCGCGGGCAGTACGGGTTGCCGGTGGTCGCGCGCCAGGCGAACCTCGTGCTGGAGCCGGCGCAGGTGACGACGTCCGAGGCACTGAAGCAGGCGCTCATCGCTGAAGTGAAGCGTCAAGGTAAGGCGTACGGGTTGCGCGTGAGCAAGGTGACGGGCGGTGACACGCAGACGGGCGTATTCAACCCACAAGCGTTCCAGGTTCGTCCGGTGATGGTGTACAGGGTGTTGCCGGATGGGACCGAGGAGTTGGTTCGCGGTGTGAAGCTCGAGGGAACCCCGCTGAGCCTGCTGTCGAACGTCGTGGCCGCAGCCAACGATTTCGCCATCTTCAACGGAGTGTGCGGCGCCGAATCCGGACCGGTACCCGTGTCCGCCGTGAGCCCGAGCCTGCTGGTGTCCCGGATCGAGGTTGCCCGGGCACCCAAGGGCACCGACCGCCCGCCGCTCCTGTCGCCGCCTCAGGCCCCGGTGCAGGGGAGGGCGCAGTGACGCGCCGCTGGCTCCTCGTGGTGGCGTGCTGCTCGGGGCTCGGGCTGCTTCCGGCTGGGCCCGTGCGGGCACAGCCGGCTGCCGCGCCCGAAGCCCAGGCTAGGTCCCCATTCGGAGACAGTGCGACGTTGCGGCGGGCGCTGCGAGACGAGCTGCAGCGCGGGTTGTCCGAAATCAGCCTCCCGGACCTGCCCAAGCCGTACTTCATCAGCGCCGCACTGACGGACCATGACCTGCGGCAGGTCATGGCGTCTCTGGGTTCGATTCAGACGTCCATTCAGCGTCGTTGGCGCCACCTGCAGGTTGGAGTGCGAGTGGGCGACTACGACTTCGACAACTCGAACTTCATGGGAGGGGGACCGCCGACGTGGTCTAGCCAAATCCCCTTTGAAGACGACTATGGAGTGTTGCGTCGAGCGTGCTGGCTGTTGATCGACGCGGGGTACAAGGCGGCGACCTCGAGCTATGAGGCGAAACGGGCGCGACGTGCGGACGAGACGCAAGACGACGATAGGCCGCCCAGCTTCAGTCGGGTCAAGGCGGAGCAATCCGTGCAGGACGACGCACTGTCGCTGTCGCCACAGGATGCGTACGTCACGTTGGCCCGGCGCCTTTCCGCGGCGCTGCGCGACGTCCCGGAGCTACAGGACAGTGGTGTGATGATCGTGGCCGCCACTTCCCGACGCACGTTCGTGTCGACGGAGGGCAGTGACGTGGTGGAGCCACGGGCGGTGTTCAGCATCGTGGCTTGGGCCGTCACTCAGGCTGCTGACGGCATGATGCTGGTGGACTACGAAACCTTCCACGCCCGGCGGTACGAGGACCTCCCTTCCACGGAAGAGATGGTGGCTTCGGTCAAGGCTATCGGCCCGCGGCTCCAGCAAGCTCGCAGAGCGCCCGTGGCGGACAACTACTCCGGGCCGGTGCTGTTCGAAGGCACTGCCGCCGCACAGATGATCGAGCACCTGTTCGCTGGCCACCTGTCCGGTACCCCACCGCCCGAGACCCCGATGGGCGCAACGCCCGAGGAGAACCCACTCGCGGGACGTGTGGGTTGGGGAGTCTTGCCGCGAGGCTTCTCCGTGGTCGATGATCCGGGGTTGGACCGCTATCAGAGAACGGCGTTGATTGGCGGCTACCGGTTCGACGACGAGGGAGTGCTCGCCGAGCGAGTCGAGGTGGTCAAGGATGGGAAGCTGCGGCAGCTGTTGATGTCACGGACTCCGTCGAAGGAGTTCAAGACCCCGAACGGTCATGGGCGCGCTGGGTTCATGGGCAGCGTCACCGGGCAGATCAGCAATCTGGTGGTCCGCGCTCGCGGAGTGAGTCGGAAGGCGTTGCGGGCTCGTCTGCTGCGCGAAGTCCGTCAAGAGGGTCTCCCCTACGGCCTGATCGTGCGACGCCTGGACGACCCGATCGCTACCGCCATGGCCTGGGCTCAAGCGCGAGCCTTCCGTCCCGGAATGGGAGAGTCACTGCCCAGCCCAGTGCTCGTGCACAAGGTCCTGCCGGACGGCACCGAAGAGCTGCTGCGCGGGGCGAGTCTGCACTCGATTCAGACGGACGACCTGCGGGACATCCTGGCGGCGAGTCAAACCACCACGGTGTATCATTCGGGTGGTTTGGCGGCGGTAGCGGGTCTATTGGGCCACTCGGGGATGGGAAGTGGTGTGAGCATCGTGGCGCCGGACCTGCTGATCCGAAAGGCGAGTGTGCGCAAGCCCACGGCTCCGCACAGCAAACCCCCGATCCTGTCGCGTCCGATCCTCGGCAAGCCCGGCCAGTAGCCGTACGCGCTGACGGTCACGTACAGGTCGCTAGCTTGATCCGGGAACGAGCTCGATCAGCTTGCCCATCGTGTTTCAGTTCCGCATCGTGCTCGTGACCCGAGCGTCGCGTCGAAGTAGTCGTTGGTGAGCTTGGTGCTCGCACCGAGCACTGATTGCCGCCTTCGCATGGCCGGCGTGACGATGCCAAGCCGGCGAATGCGAAGCCAGGGCGGGGAGGCACAGCGCTACCCGACTGGAATGCAGCCCAGACTGAGTCGGACTTCGGCGGTTGGGTCGTTACGGACGGTATCGCAGGTGCTTGGGCAGAGCGTGATGCTCGTCTCCGCGGCGTCCGTGTAGTCCCACCCGATGCCCCCGGCGCAGCCCACCGATTGCAGCAGCGGGGTGGGGGTTGTCGATCCACCTGAGAAGTAGTTCACCAGGAGTGGGACGAACGGGTCCACGATCAGGCTGGGGTTGGTGTTCACCGGCATCGGGTACTCGCAGCTGGCCACCGAGACGGAGATGTCCCCGACCACCCGGGTCAACTCGGCGACGAAGTCGATGCTGGGATCGGTCATGTCGATGTGGCAGTAGTTCGGACCCGCCGTCGAGCACCCCGCCGCTGCCGTCAGGCCCGCAATCGCCACCTCCGAAAGCTTGGTGCGTGGCAGGTAGTCCAGCTCGCCGTTTATGGTGGGCACCTGGTTGTCGTTCTCGCTCCCCGGCACGCCAATGACGAACGTCTGGATGCCGGTGCTCTGCGAGGTGGCGGCGACGTCGTCGATGAAGACGTTGAACTGCTCCTCGGTGACCGCGATGTTGTTCCCGTCCGCTGGCCCACAATTGAGCGTTCTGACTGGCATGCCGTCCGTGACCAGCACCAGATACCCACGGGCCATCTCGAAGCCCGTGGGCGGATTCGCCAGGGTCACCTCCAACTGCCGCAAGCCTTCACGCCAGGCATCGTGCGTGGGCGTACCGGGCGGGTTGGTGGGATTCTGGATGGCCATCACACCGTCCTGCAGCGCTTGAACCTGCGCTGCGTCGAGCGGAGCGGGGTAGACTCCGCCGCTGTCGCCCTCCACGCACCCACCCTGCGCGTTCGGATAAAAGAACTCACCGACCGCCAGGCTCGCCGGCATGATGGGGAAGGCGTTGACCAGAGCCTCGCGCGTGGCTTCCCACTTCGACATGTTCCCCGTCGACGGCGAGGACTCGTTCATCGACGTGCTCTTGTCGATCACGAAGTGCAGGATGGCTGGCACGGCTTCCGCGTCCGTCCACACCGCAGCACACTCGTTGTCCGGGATCCCATCGTTGTTCTCGTCGACGAAGCTCCCGGACGCCCCGGTCCCCGTCGCCCCGGTTCCAGTCGCCCCCGTCCCGGTTCCAGTCGCCCCCGTCCCGGTCGCGCTCGCTCCCGCCAACCCGGAGCCGTCGGCACCGGTACCATCGCCGGAGCCATTCGCGCCGGAGCCGTCGGCACCGGAACCCGTCGCGCCGGAACCATCGGTCCCGCTGCTACCGTCCTTGTCGCCATCGCTGCTGCATCCCCCCATCAGCAAGAGGGCGACCGCGCCCAACGCAAGACCTCTCGTGAACATACTGCGCCTCCTTCATTTCAGCGCTCGACGTGTCAAGCAAACTCACCCAATGCTGCTGCCCACCGCCCGCGTATCGGGCGTCGATTACCTGTGCCCCCGCACCCAGAATGGTAACCACAAATATGGCAGATTAGCTTCTATTATGTGGAAGCATTCGTCGATTAGTCGTTTCCGAGTCCGACCGCTCGTCGACCCGAGGGAGCGCGGCGAGCGCCGGTTGCGAGTCGCTCGGGTGGCGCCGGCGTGACCGGACCGCTACGGCAACGCAGAAGCGCAAACCGCAAATCGGGCACATGGCGCGACCGTCCTGCTGCAATTCACTTTGAGCGCAATTCTCCCTTCAGCGGTAACTATGCGAAATAAGGCAGGAATATCTGTCGGGAAATTTACGCTCATTGATCAATCTCAATCTGCCTGCTGAGAGCGCCCACGGCGACTTACATCAGGAGACATTGTAGTTCTGGAACATTGGGCAGCCCGTAGTGCGCGCGCGCCTGCGGCGGGTGGTTTGGTTCATTGCGGCTGCGTGGGCAAGCGTGGGTGTGTTCCAGTGCAGGAAAGCGTTGCCATTCTCGAGTGGCGCAATCCTGCAAAGGGCAATCGGTAACAATTCAGATTACAATATCAAATTGGCAAGTTGTTATTCGGTAGGTCCCTCAAGTGCAAAGTGAGCTGTCGTAGCTGGCTCATTTCGTCACACCGTTGCCGGCGTGAGGAGCAGATTGGTTGCAGACGGAGTCAATGCCTTTTCCTCGATTCCCGGGCGAGTCGGTGGTACAAAGGTCGTCGTGCTCTGTCTGCCTGGCAGACAACTGAGCGACGCGGAGCAAGTGCCGCGAGTTGGGCGTGAGCGTTGCCTTTCACGCAGTGAGGCTACGTTCCGCCCCGGGCGTGGAGGGTCATGGTCATGAGGCGAATGGGTGCATGGATCGCGGGGGCCTTGGCGCTCTCGCTCTGCGGCGTGATGGGGTGCTCGGGGTCTTCGGACGAGGACGACGCCGACGGCAGCGGCGCGAACGGGTCTGGGGCGAGTGGCAGCGGGACCGGCTCGGAGCCGGGGGCTGGGGGCGCGGGCAGTGACGGGCAGCCGACGCAGGACATGGTGCCCATAGAAGAGGTCATTCCGGGTGGCCTTGCCGCACTGCGCGAGTCGGCGTGCGTGGGCGAGTCGGTGGAGACCGAGTTGGTCCCGGTGGTACTGCAGCTCATCGTGGATGTGAGCGGGTCCATGAATGCGCCCGCACCAGGAAGCAACGATACGAAGTGGAATGTCACTCGGAACGCGCTCGTGACGGCAATGGATGACCTGCGGCAGGACAGCTCCGTTGGCGTCACGTTCTATCCGAACATGGCCACTTCGGTGAATCTGGAAGGCCCGGTGAGTGTGAATGCCTGCATCGACACCAGCGACAACGTTCCCATCGACGTGCTGGGCACGGCGGGGTCGGCGCAGCGGAGAGCGATCCAGACTGCCTTCGAGAGCGCCGAGGCCAACGACATGGCGGGGACTCCGACCCACGATGCGTACAACATCGCCCTCGCCGATTTGACCAACTCGCCCGTTTCCGTTGCCCGCTACATGCTCTTGATCACGGACGGCCAGCCCACGTTCAGCGCGGGGTGTGTGGGGACGGGATCGACCGCGTATCCGGTCGACCCGCAACCGATTCTCGATGCGGTCGGCGCTGCCCGCGACCAGGGGATCCGAACCTTCGTCATCGGCTCGCCGGGAAGCGAAGCCACCGAGACGCTGGGCGATGACGCGCGCCCGTGGCTGTCCGAGGCGGCGAGGCTGGGGGGCACGGCGCTGCCCGGGTGTACCGACAGCGGTCCCAACTACTGCCACTTCGACATGACCCAGCAGGCGGATTTCGCCACGGCGCTCAGCGAGGCGCTGCTGGCGATCACGGCGACGTTGCTCTGCAACTACGCCATCAGTGCGCCGCCCGAAGGCATGGAGCTCGATATCGAGGCCGTGAACGTCGTGTACTCGGCCAGTGGTGGCGAAGACTACCTCTTGGTCCAGAACAAGTCCGAGACGTGTGATCTCGGCTGGCGACTACTTCCCGAGACCGGCGAAATCGTGGTTTGCGGCTCGACCTGCGACTCGTTGCAGGCCGACCCTGGGGGCCGGGTCGAGGTACTGCTCGGCTGTGTACCGTTCGTGCAACCCGTGCAGTAGGCCATCCGGCAACCCGAGGCTACGGCACCGTCAGCTCCGACAGGGCGTACCAGCCGTCGGTGCCTCGCCCCTCCATTCCCAGCTGAAGTGGGGGAAGAGGCTCGGTCGTGGGGTCTTGTCCGGCCCGGTCCAACAGCGCCACCGCCACCTCGTAGGCTCCGCTCGGCAGATCACCGGGCACGTCGAACGTGTCGATCACACTCCACGCGCCGGGCAGCCAAGCGCGAGCGTCCTGATCGCTTTGGAAGGCAACCGTTCGGTCCGTACTTCGCAAGCGATAGCTCAGGGTGCGCCGGACGTAGATGGGCGCCACGCCCAGGTTGCTCCAGGTCGTCGCGAACGTCACCTCGCCGCCGGGGGTCACCTCTCCGGCGTGGTTGAGGCTGTCGACCACGTAGCGGTAGCCGTTCCGCAGGAGCAACTCGTCGAGTGCATCCACGTATTCCGCGGGAATGTCCGTCCATTTTGCGTTCAGCACCGATGCGTGCTGGTCGAGTGCCCACTGGAAGGTGCGGTAGACTTCGCCGTCAGGCGGTGTTGCCGTCCAGCCTTCACTCAGCCAGTCAGGCATGGTGGCGCAGACCTCCAGCTGAATGGGAGCGTGCTGCCAGGTATCCGCGAATGCGGGGTAGGCTGACGTGGCCTGGCTGATCATGCTCGGATAGAGGTCAGCCTGGTGACTCCATGCGTCGCCGAAGACCCCCCAGTCTCCCCAGCAGTCCACCCGCCAACCGGTGCCCGCCTGGATTGCGTGCAGCAACACGTCGAGCTCCAGCTCGTTGGACTCGCCGATCCCCAGCATCACCAACGGAGTCTCGGTGAAGGAGCTGGTGTAGGCATCAATCAGCGCCGTGTATGCGTCGGCGACGGCTTGCTCCTCGGCTGCATTCGCCGGAGAGAACACGCCGATCAGCCCGGCTCCGTCGGTCAGGCAGGCCGTGTTCCATTCCCCCCAACAGCCCACTGACCCGATGTCGATGTGATCCACCCCGGGATGCCCGTCGTAGCGCGCAGCCAGCTCACCCACGAAACGCGCGTGCTCGGCCTGGAAGGTGGCGTCGCGATAGTCGGGCCAGTACGTCGTTCCGCCCTCACTGGCCAGCTCCTCTCCCGGTGTCATGCTCTGGAGCCAGTCGGGGATCCCGATGTTGTCGTCGGCGATGGTCATCACGCGGAAGGAGAGGGTCTCTCCCAAGACGTTGGCGCTTTGGATGGCCGCGTCGATCAGCGCGAAGTCGATCTGACCCTGCACCGGCTCCAGCTCCCGCCAGTTCCACCGGAAGTAGGCCGTGCCGCAATCGGGGTGATTCACCGGCCAGTTGTCGCGCACGCGCGGCGCACACTCTTCCGGAGTGAAGTCCACCGGGGGTAGATTGCACCACCAGCCGAAGTGGAAATTGGCGAGTCCCATGCCTGGATTGACGAGGACGTCGTCGATCCGAGCCGGATGGACGGTGACGTCGCCAGTGCCCGGGTTGTCGACGGTGCCGGCTGCGCCGGCGAGCGCCAGGCCGCCGGATCCCTCTCCGCTGGTTCCGCCACTGCTTTCGCCGCCGGCGCTCGTGCCACCTGAACCGGGCAGACCTGCGGCGCCGCCCCCGCCGGCTGCGCCCACCCCACCCGATCCGGTGAGGCTGCCGGCGCTACCAGCGGCGCCGGCCGTGGTCGAACCTGCCGAGCCTGGTGGGGTTCCCGCGTCGCCACCTGCCCCGGCCAGAAGCTCGGCCCCGCCGCTGCCAGTTGCCCCCGCACTTCCGCCCGAACCCGCCGCGCTCACCACGCCCCCGCTCGCGTTCGCGCCCGCGGTGCCGCCACGCTCCGTAGCGGCGGTTCCACCACTGGTGGTCGCCTGACCCGCGTCTCCCCCATCAGACCCAGACGAGGTAGCGCTCTTGCCACCGCCACAGCTCGCAGCCAGCAGCACGCAGCCCAAACCCACCGGCACCCAGTTTCGGACGATCATGCCGATCTCCCTGGCGTTGAATTCACGCCTGTTGCTCCAGAGCAGCATACTCTCGTGGGCGCAGGACGAACAGGCGTGTTCCTTCCGACATGCGGTGACGGCTGCCCTGCGAGCGGCTGCGGGATGCAGCGCGGCTGCGAGCCTACAGGGTGGGACACCCGTACACGAGGTCGACTCTGCCAAATCCCTGCTCACGGAGCTCGGCACAGCGTGTTCCCTGCAGCACGATACGCTGCGGCTGGAAGTCGTTGTCGAACGTACGGTGCGACGAGGGCCGAGTCCAACGACATGTGGTCGTCGACTCCTGAGGTCGTGTGAGCGAACGGGAGACGCGTCCGAGCCGTGCAGGTGAGTGTGCGCGCTTGCGCGTGAGCGCGAACGGAGGGTGTTCGACGTCCGCGCTATCGCGCCTGCGATCGAATTGTCATAGTCCAGACACGAGCGCATCTTGCGGTCGTCGCCGATCCACCCACCCGGCAGCCAGCGTTTTACGCGAAACGGCGGGACATCCTTCCCTGGCGCCTGTTTGGCACGCACCGTGCAGCCGCCAGCCGCGGGAGGTGGCTCATGACATTGCGCTCGAAAGGGCTCGCGCTTGCGAGCCTGGGAATACTTGTGCTCGGTTGTTCGGGGAGTGACGACGCGGGCAGCGGTGCCTACGAAAGAGCCGCTGCACCGCGCGCCGCGGAGCCGAATGCGCCGGCGGTTCTATCTGCCGGCGACGACGACCTCACAGCTGATCCGGGACACGAAGACGGTGCGGCCGACGCCTGCGCCAGCGTGGACCCGTCTGGACCAGCACGCTACTACCTGTCTGCCGACGATTCGAACTCGATGGCCTCGCCGGTGATCGCGCGGCGCTTGATTGAGCTCGGGACGACCGTCCCGGCATCGCTGATTCGGACCTACGAGTTCTTGAACTACTACAACGTCGGCTACCCGGCAGCGGACGAGGCCGGGCTGAGCCTGTACACCGAGTTGCGCTATGGCGACGACGACCAGCAGCTCCAGCTCCAGATCGGCGTGGCGTCCGAGGCCTCCAGAGAGCCGAGAAAGTCACTGAACCTGACGTTCGTGCTCGACACGTCGGGCTCCATGAGCGGTGCGCCGATGGGTTTGGAGCGGGCGGCAGCTCGAGCCGTGGCAGGTGTGCTGCACGAAGGCGACGTCGTCTCGATGGTCACGTGGAACACGCAGAACGCCGTGATCCTCGATTCGTTGGCCGTGACGGGTCCGAATGATCCCACACTGGCAGCGGCAATCAGCCGGCTGAACGCGGGGGGCGGCACGGACCTCAACGGCGGACTGACCGCGGGCTACGAGTTGGCCCAGGGTAACTACGACCTCAACCGGCTCAACCGCGTCATTCTGATCAGCGACGGCCAGGCCAATACCGGCGTCACCGACGAGGAGCTCATCGGTCGGCACGCCGAGGCCAATGACGGCGAGGGGATCTACCTGGTCGGAGTCGGAGTTGGAGACGGCGTGAATGACACTCTCATGGACACCGTCACGGATGCCGGGCGCGGAGCCTACGTGTACCTGGATTCGTTGGAGGAAGCCGACCATATGTTCGCAGAGCGGTTCGACGAAGTGATGGATGTGGCCGCACGTGGGGTCCAAGTGGAGCTGACGCTGCCGTGGTACCTGGCCATGCAGACGTTCTACGGCGAGGAGTACTCGACGGATCCGACGCAGGTCGAGCCGCAGCACTTGGCGCCTGGTGACGCGATGGTCTTCGCCCAGGACTTGAGCGTCTGCGCTCCGGAGGAGCTTCAGCCGGACGACCCACTGCGAGTGGTGGCGCGATGGCAGACGCCGCTTACGCATACCGCCCGAGAGGCTGCCGTGGAAACCACCGTGGGAGCACTTCTGGACGCGGAATCGCCGTACCTGAAGAAGGGGTATGCCATCGTCGCCTATGCGGAGGCACTGAAGGCGGGAGCGAACCACCAGGTGCTGCGGGACGTGGCGGCGCTCGTCGACGCAGCCAACCCCCACGGGACGGACCCGGAGCTCAATGAGATTCGTGCGCTGATTGCCCAGATCGCGGGAGTGTAGACTCCCAGTTGTTGCACACCCAGCCGTGCGACCTGGCAGAGGCGCGCGGACAGACTCAGGTTTCGAGGACGTCGCTGCACGGTGGCTGGGCGTTCTGCGCCTGAGTCAAGGTGCCCAGCTGATCCGACGCTAGCACCCCACAGGGGGTGGTTCCAGATCGTGCCGGCGGTGGGGCACCGCCGCAACCGGTCTTGAACCCGGCCGCAGATTTGGGCGTGGTTTGTTGCGTTCGTTCGAGCTACCTTCTGCGTCATCACTCCGAGGCGAAGCGAGGCAGTCATGAAGCGTGCGGGACTTTGGCTGACGGTTGTCATGGCACTGGCGCTGGGTTGCGGGGAGGACGGTGACGGTTCCCAGCCCGTCGGAGGAGCAGGCGAGGGGGGAAGCGGCGCCAGTCCCGGAGGCTCAACCGGTGGCAGCAGCCAGACCGACGGTAGCGGGGGTGAGGGGACCGGTGGCGATCTCGTGACTGGCGGCAGCGGCGGGGGAGCCGGCGCTGCGCAACCTGGGGACGGCGGTGCAGCCGGCTCCGGAGCGATCGGTAGCGGTGGCCACGCCGGTAGCGGACCGGTAGGGGTCGGTGGCGCCGCTGGCTCGGTTGTGGTTGCGGTTGGCGGCAGCGCCGGGGCACCGGTCGGTGTGAGCGGGGCGGCAGGCTCCCCTCCCACCGGGGTCGGCGGAGCTGCCGGCAGCGGTGTTGGCGGTGAGATCGGAGTCGGTGGAGCTGCCGGCGCGGGCCAGGTTGCCGGGAGCGGTGGCTCTGCTGGTACGGGCGATCCGGATCCCGTCCCCACGGGGACGCCCGAGGTCGACGAAATCCGCATCAACGAAACGGTGCGCTTTCAGACCGTCGACGGGGTGGGGGCCAATGCCTATAACTTCCCGTACGCCGAAGACCAGGGGTGGGACTGGAGCAGCGTCGAGTTCGTGCACACCGAGCTCGACATCCAGTACGTGAGGACCGCGCCCTGGTTTGGGTTCTGGGAGCCGAGCAACGACGACGCGGATCCGAACACCGTCAACTGGGATGCGTTCGGTACGGACAACATCCCGGTGTGGCACGATCTGCCCTACGCGACTTATCTCAGCGGTCAGGGCATTGAAGTGCTGCCTGGTATCTGGGACGTGGAGGAATGGCTGGCTGGAGGCTCGCCGCGGACGATTGCGGCCGGGTCCTACGCGGAGCTCGGTGAGTCCATCGCCACCTATCTCGAGTGGTTCGCCCAGAACGGGGTCGACGTGCCGGTCGCCGAAGTGCAGAACGAGCCCACCATCGAGGCCGGCATCCAGTATCCGTCGCCAGAGGCGCTTCGCGATGCTGCCTTGGCCGTGCTCGACCAGCTCGACCAACACGGGCTGGGGCAGGTGATGCTGCACGGGCCCAATGTGCACGCTCCGTCTCCCACCGAGGAATGGGCTCGGGTGTGGCTCGCGGACGCCCGGTTGCGGAGCAGGACGGCGGCGGTCAGCTACCACACGTGGTGGGATTCCGACTTCGACCTGTACGACGGCATTCGCCAGGTCGCCGAGGAGTATGGCCTGCCGGTCTGGGCTACCGAGGTGGGGTACTGTGCCCTGGCGAGCGGTTGCTTCAACGGTGCGAACTACCTATTGCCCGAGACCTGGGGCACGGCCTGGGACTATGCCTTGAGCTACTACCGCGCCTTCGCCTGGAGTCATGCCTCGCGCGCCTACCACTGGTCGTTGCTTGGGCATGACGCTGTGGTCAGTCCCACCGGCGAGCGCACCCCGTCGTTCTATGTGCTCAAGCACTTCGCCAACTACATTCCGCCGGGCGCGCGCCTGCTGGAGACGGCCTCGGGCGACAGCGAGGTGCTTCCGCTCGCTTTCCTACTTGCGGACGGAACCGTGACCGCAATCCTCATCAACCAGGGCACCACGGAGAAGGCAGTTCAGGTGCGCTCCGTGCTCGACGCCGCCTGGGCTCCCCAGGACGCGATCGCCACGACCGAGAGCAGCTACGAATCCATGGCAACTGCCAGCGGTCCACTGGGCACCCCGGCGTCGGTGCAGATCACACTACCGGCTCAAAGCGTGACCAGCCTGCGTCTAGTAGTCCCGTGATCGACCCAGGACGGAATTGTCTAGCCCCTGGATGGTCTGCGGTGTGCCGTTCTTGCCTCCGATGAACCGGCATTGAGCGCCAGCACCGACCGGGACTCTGGCTCCCGTTGCACGGTGCTCGCGGTCGCTGCTGGGGCTGGAGTACGCTCGCCGCGCCATGCGTGCAGCCATTTTGCTTTCGCCCCAAGCAGCACCGTCGGACTTCGCGGTGCCGACTCGACCAGAAGCGCTCCGCAGTCACCTCGTGGACAGGACGGGCAGGCTGGTCCCAATCGTCGCGCATCTGTCGTTCGAACAGATCATCAGCGAGAGCTTGGATCTGCGCTCAGACGATGAGGATTCCACTCTCGTCTTGTGGGTCGGTCCTCATCTGGTGCTCGACGCAGAAGAAGCGAGCACGCTGGAACTGGACGACCACTTCGAAATGGCAGAGCAGTACGTTGACGAAGAGGTCGAGCAGGGGATGGCAGAGGCGTTCCAGAAGGCGGACCATCAGGACATCGACGGTGCGCGGCGCAACTACGTGGACGTGGACAAGCTCCTCGGACAGGAGGACAGTCCACGACACGCGTTGGTGTTGGTGTCCTTGGGCGAGCTCGAGCGCCTGGCGGGGCGACTGCGCGAAGCCAGCGCGCTGCTCGACCGAGCCCTGGCCATTGCCCCGGGCCACATCGGTGCGTTGCGCGGGCGTGCCGCGCTGGCCGAGCAGGTGGGGGAGAGCGCCATCGCCGCTGCCATGCACTTCCGCCTGGTGTCCCAGCTCGACTCGGACGAACAGCAGCTCGAGACACTGAGCATGGTGGCATCCGAGTCACTCAGCGCGGCGAAGAACGCCATCGTGCGCGCGCTGGAAATCAGGCCCGGCGATCAGGACCTGCTGGAACGACTGCGTGCGATCCACGAGGGCTCTGGCAACTGGACTGAAGCCGTGAGCATAGGTGTCCAGATTGCGGAGGGCATCACCGCTCCCAAGGAGCGCGCGATCTCGCTGGTGCAGACGGCTCGCATGGCGAGCGAGAAGGCAGCAAATACCCGGTTGGCGGTGGCTCTGTACGAGGCGGCCATCGAGGACGATGCCAGCGTGGCCGGTGCGTTCGAAGCGGTGGAAGCCGAGTTGCTCCGCACCGAGGACTTCACCGGTGTGGCCAAGGCGTACGAGCGCCAGTTGCAGCGACTGGCCTCTAGCGATGCAGGCAGCGTCCGCGCCGATCTCTTGCGGAGGTTGGCGCGGGTGCAGCGCAACCAACTGAATGACCCGCGGGCCGCCATATCCGCGCTCGACCGCCTGGTCGTGGAGCAACCACGAGACGCCAGCGCCAAGGTCGAGCTGGCGGAACTGCTGCGCGAGACGGACCAGCTTCCCTTGGCAACCCGAGTGCTACAGGCGGCGGCTGACCTGGCGCCGACGCGGGCGGAAACCTATCGCTCGCTGCTTTCGCTGTTCGATCAGCTTTCCGACGAGGATCGCGCCTTCAACGCGAGCTCGGTGCTGGTGGCGTTGGGCGAAGCGGACATCAACGAGCAGCTGCGGTACGCTCAGTATGCGCCGGAGTCGCTTCTGGGCATCAAAGGTGCCGTGGATGACGACGTCTGGGAGCAGCTGAAGCCCGTGGGGTATCCCGCTGGTGTCCACGCGCTGATGGAGGCGATCGAGCAGGCGGCGCTGGCAGCCTGGTTTGCCGACAACGAAGTGAAAGCTCAGTCCATCATGCCGCCCCCGGCGACGCAGCAAGATCCCAAGAAGACCACCGTCGCCGCCGTCAAGACCTTTGGCTGGGTAGCGCGGGTGCTGGGCATTCCGGAGCCAGCCATTCATGCAATGCCCGATGCCGCCACGTTGACCGCAGCGACGCTACCGAAGCGACAACCGGCGCTGGCCTTGGGACGGCAAACGCTGAGCGGGCGATCCCTCCCCGAGCTTTCCTTCATGGCAGCGCACCATCTCTCGTTCTTCAGACCCGCAATGCGGGTTCTGCCGTTCTACCCTGACCTCGGCGAAGTCACCGGACTGGTCTGGGCGGCGGCCGCGCTCTGTCGTCCTGAGCTGGATGCGACGCTGGACGACCCGACGCGTGCGTTGCGCGAGAAGCTGGAGGCCCATCTCGACTCGGAGTCCCGTGCTGCGGCAACCGCCGCAGTGGACCAGGTGCTCGCCGACGACGGCAAGCTGGACGTGCTTGCCTGGCTGCGCTCCGTGGAAACGGTGGCCTGTCGGGCGGCGCTGCTGGTGAGCGGCGACGTGACCGTTGCCAGCAGCGTGCTCGCCGTTGCCGGAGCTGCTCCAGGAGGGCGGTCGGCTCGCGATCGGGCAGAGGAGTTGTTGCCGTTCGCCGTGTCCCAGACCTACACCGCGCTACGCCACTTGCTCGGAGTTTCGGTCGGATAGACGCCCATCGATTCTGGCCTTGCCGGCCATAACGCTGGCTGAGGATCCGTTAGCCGACCGCGAACCACACCTTCCCTGGGCCACCCGTACCGCACAGCGCCCTTTCGCACTGTGCGTGCACGCCGTCAACTCGCAGCCCAACCGGGAGTCCGAGTCGTAGCAGACATTGCCGCCGCTGATTCTCGACCCCCAACCAGAGTGACGTGCGTCCGGTCGGATTCACCTGCCGCGACGCCAGGTGGGCGGTTTGCTACTCCTCTTCGCAGGCGCAGTCACACTTCAGCGGCAAGGTCGGATCGCCGAAGGCACAGACTTCGTAGTTGTAGGTTTGCGAATAGGGGTAGTGTTCGCAGCCGTCGATGGCGAGGAGCGCGATGTCCCCTCCGCCGAGGTCTCTCCAGTAGACCACCCGTGGCTCTTCGCCGCACGGAGCGGCGGCGTCGCACAATATCGGGTTGTTGGGCTCACGCTGGGCCGCCACGCACTTCTTCTCTGTCGCGATCACTTCGCAGGCGTCGCTGCTTCCCGGAAGGATCGACTCCGTGGCCCAAACGCAGACCAAGTCGTGTTCGACCGGGAAGCCCTCGTGCGCCGCTTCGCAGGCATCCTGGGTGGTGTAGCGGGCACAGCTGTCGGGGTCACACCGAAGGTTCAGCTCGCCGTCTTCGTGCCACACGCAGATGGGGCCGTTGGGTGACATGTCGGCCTGGCAGCTCATGCCATCGGGGCAGCTTTCGCCATCGCCGCAGGGTAGAACACACGCTCGATCGCTGTCGGCCGTGCCGAGATGCCCACACTTTCGGACCGCAGTGCCAGTCTCGGGCGCCGGACAGTCACTGTCGGACGAGCACGGGAGGACGCAGCTGCAATCCGAATCGCACGTCTCGATGTCCTCCGAACCGAACACAGAGTTCCCGGGGCAGCTCCAGGCGGAACCCAACGAGGAGCAGTAGCCCCAGCCCCCGTCCCCGCTCGAGGTGCCGACGTCGTCCTCGCCGATGGGAACCTCCTCGTTGGAACAGACCGGAGCCGCGGTGAGCGGTGCCAAGACCACGACGAGTGCATTGAGCCAGAGCCGTTTCATCATCTTTCTTACCTCCGAGGCGGCTCGTCCATCTCGAGCCTCCCTCCTCATTGTCCGAGCCGGCCTGAATCCGTTTGTGGACCTGGGGCGGTTGGTCGTGACGGACGGTTCGCCGCCGGCGCGGGTGACGCACAGCTGGACCGGACGCGGGGCCCGAGCACCGAGTCTGGATAGCGGTGTGAGAATCGGGCGGCCCGGACACGCGCTTCTGCGGTCTGTCCAGCGCTACATAGCGCCAGCACGCGCGCCGCGGCGGCTTCTTCTCCCAGTACGCCGTCCGGGTGGCGTCGGGCCATCTCGTCGAGCAGCGCGAGCGAGCGCTGCCCCTCGTTTTGCTGGAGAGCGTGCTGCGCCTGGCGCAACAGTCCCAGCTCTTGCGACAGACTCGAGTCGGACGAGGCGGATTTGGTGGCGGGCACGTCTGGCGCGGGCGGGATGGGGCGCGTCGATCGAGCTGCGGGGGGCACGGCGACGTCGACCCCTCGCTCCGCCTCGGTTGCCTGGGCCTGCGTCTGCGGCGCGCGTTCGGTCGGCACCGACGCAGAAGCTGGGGCCGAGACCGCCGTGGTCGGTCGTGCTGCGGGGGGCGCAGCTCGCACCGCAAGATAGCCGGCGCCCAATCCCGTTGCTCCGACCAGCGAACCTCCGATCAGCAGCTTGGCGACCAGCGTGGACGTTCCGGCATGCACCTCCGCAGCGTGGAGTGCCGCTTCGGGCAGGGACGCGCCGGCGCCCACACCCACGGGAGGAACGAGCGCGGCGGACAGTGCCGAACGCACCCGTGCGCGATCCTCCGGCGTGGGATCATGACCGTCGCGAGCAGCGTCGATGATGGCTTGGGAGTGGGCTTCGATGTCGTTCATGGATCACCTCGCAGCTGTGCAGCCACGGCGCCGTGCAGGGCGGCTCGTGCGGTCCGTAGGCGCGAGTAGACCGTATTGAGTTTCACGCCCAGCGCTTGCGCGATCTCGGGAGACGTCATCTGCTCGAGTTCGGCCAGAATGAACACGGCTCGTTTGTCATCATCCAGTGTGGCGAGGAAGGTCTCAATGAAACGCGCCGCCTCGTTGCGCCGAGCGTGGTCGAACGGGCTGGGCTCCGGGCTGGGGACCGTGGGCGAGAGTGGAAGGTGCCCGCCTCTGCGACGTTCACGCCGTGCGTGGTTGAGAAAGCTCAGGTACGCGATCCCAAAGAGCCAGCTCCGGACCGTCGCGCGGCCGTCGTATTCGCCCAGGCGGCGATGCACGACGATGAAGACCTCCTGGGTGACATCGTCGATGGCAGCGGGACACACGCCCAGTCGGCGCAGCGAGCGCCATACGAAGTCGAAGTACCGGTCGTAGACCGCATCGAACTCCAGATCCGTCTCGTGCATCACTGCCGCGGGGGGTCGTGCTGGCCGGCCTTCCAGCCTCTGGGCGAGTGGAGCCTGCGCCATCCTCACTCCTTGTCCGCGCAACACCGGATCCGTCAATCGAACTGATAGGTCGCCCCAAGAAATCCGCGAACCGTCGCGGTTGGGGGCTCGTGAACCTTGCCCTCCACGCCGCGAATCACGAAATGACCGCCCAGCAGGGGCAGGACTGCCTCGGCACCGAGCTCCAACGCCCAGCTCGAAGACGCTCGCCACGACGCGCCCGCGCCCGCGCCGATCCCCCACCAGAGTGCCGTGCCGCTGTCGGGCGACGATACCTTCTCGCTCCGCCCGCGCAGCACCCCGAGCTCGCTGCTCAGACAAGGTCCGAGCTCGAAGTCACTGGTGTGGTGAACGAAACAGCCGCGCAGACCCCCCGCAGTCAACGAGAATACTCCCACGCCCCCTCCGTCGACCGTTGTGCGCCGGTCGAACAGGTGCAGGGCGAACGCCTCGAAGCGTAGCGGACGCCGCTCGACGCCCGCATTCAGCCGCACGCCGGGTGCCGGCGAAGGCAGGCTGAAGCCATCGAGCAGCGCAGCGATTCCCACCTCCCATTCTGCGCGGGTTTCGACTGCGGGGGGGCTCGCCGGACGCGCCGGACGGGCCGTGGGCTGTGGCGGAGGGGGTGGCTCTGCTGGCGGTTCAGCAGCGGGAGTGTCGCGCGGGTCAACTGCGGTCGGCTCTGCCGTTTTAGTGGCCGCGGGCTGAGAGTCGGATTCGGATTGCGGGAGCTCCGTCCGCAAGTTGGGGTCGATGGCGAGCGCGATGATGGTGGCGGTTGCCTGCGCCAGGTCCTCACACCGCTCACCGGTGATTTCCCGCTCTCGCACCCCCGAGTCGCCGGCGGTGACCTTCAGCCGCAGCTGCCAACCGTTCGACTGTTCGATGATCTCGGCCGTGGCGTTCAGCGGCGGATCATTCACCGCGCCGAGTGGGCGCCCGAGAAGACGCTCGATGTCCTCGCGTACGGCCTCTGCGCTGGGGCAGTCGTCCGGCGCCGCCCACTCCAGCCGGACCCCAACCGAAGCGTCGGGCTCCTGTGCCGTGGCCTGCGATTCGGCTGCGATGCACGCGCAGGGGAGCAGCACCAGCCAATCTCGCGACACGCCGGCATGCAAGCACGCGGGCCGTTGTCGCGCCAGACCTTCCCGTGGCAACGGGGTGGCGAAGCGTGGCACCGGCTGGGCGGGACGCCGGGGTTGTCCCTCCTAGAAACCTCGTCCAGCGCGAGATCATTGAGGTCTCCGCTCGCCCGAGCCACGGTCGCTGGCAGTGCTGAACCTGGTCCGCTCTTCGCTCTTCGCGGGCCTTGCCTTCTTTACAGCGCGGCGCCAGTCGGCCATCGAGATCCTGGCCCTACGCCACCAGCTGGGCGTCCTTCAACGCTCGGTCAAGCGTGCTCGGCTGAGCAACGTGGACCGCGGGTTCTGGGTGCTGCTCTCGCGCCGGTGGTCGGGCTGGAGGGAAGCGCTCATCGTCGTCAAGCCGGCTACTGTGATCAGAGCGTAGGCTCTACTCCGTCGGTACGGGGTAGGGAAGTGGTGCGGCCGGGCTCCGTGGGCTGCGGGACTGGTGAGCGCGCTCTGGCAGTTCGCCATTCGCGCGGCGTTTCTGTGATACTCGCGGCGGAGTCGTGTCGGCTCCCGACCGTGCGGATCGAGTTTCTGGGAAGGACAAGGCGCTCACCCTGCTCTCGGTCACTGCAGAACGGTCTCGTCGTACTTGCTGCCTATGTACGCGAACACGGTTCTGCCCGAGGTCGTTAGATCGCTATCTGTCCACGGACCGGTCGCACTCGTGTCGCGCTGAAAGCAAGAGGATGTCTCAGGGTTGGTCTCGACCGCCCAGTTCGTGCAACCGACGTTGTTGGCGTCCAGGAAGCTCCACCAGTTCTGCAGTTCCCCCGCATCGAAGGTGCCGCTCCCATTCGCTTCGCATCCTCCGTACTCGGTCACGAAGAGGGCAACACCTCGGTCCAGCGCCGTGGTCACACTGTCTCTGAAATAGGAGAGGCGGTGGCTCGCCGCGTAG
>CAZSVU010000134.1:0-13023 GCA_964610275.1 uncultured Polyangiaceae bacterium
CCTGCGCGAGGGCAAGGTCCTCTGCGTGGTCGCCACCAACGCGCTGGAGCTGGGAATCGACATCGGTGACTTGGATGCGGTCGTGTGCGCCGGGTATCCCGGGTCGGTCGCCGGCACCTGGCAGCGCTTCGGCCGCGCCGGTCGGCGCGGGAGCACCAGCATCGCGCTTCTGGTGTGCACGAGCGCCGCCATCGATCAGTATCTGGCGCGAGAGCCAGCCCACCTGCTGTCGGCCGGCGCGGAAGAGGCCCGGATCGATCCCGCCAACATCGAGGTGGTGATCCAGCACCTGAAGTGTGCCGCCTTCGAGGCGCCGTTCGAGCTCACCGCGGCCGGGTCGCGGCCGGCGCACCCCGAGCCTTCAGCGGGCGAGAGCTACCTGTCCCTCGACCCCGCGTCGACCCGCGACGCCCTCGACTACCTGGCCGGTCACGGCTTGGTGCACGAGTCGGCGAACCGCTACCACTGGGCGGGCGAAGCGTTTCCCGCCAACCACGTCAGCCTGCGCAACATCGGCTGGGACAACTTCGTGATTGTCGACCTCGAAACGGACCGCTCGATTGCCGAGCTCGACTGGCGCGCCGCACACACCATGCTCCACGAGCAGGCCATCTATCAGCACGATGCCGAGCAGTACCAGGTCGAACACCTCGACTACGACAACCACAAGGCGTTCGTGCGCAAGGTCAAGCCGGACTACTTCACCACGGCGCTCACGTATCGCACGGTGGAGGTCATCGACGAGACCGACCAAACACCACTGGGGCTCAGTCAAGTCGGCCTGGGCGACGTCAAGGTGGTGGAGAAGGTCACCGGCTACAAGAAGATCAAGTTCTTCACCCACGAGAACGCGGGCTACGGAGACGTGCATCTCCCGGAGATGCAGATGCACACCACGAGCTTCTGGCTCACCGTGCCGGACTCGGTGGTCGCGAGTCTCGGCCTGCCCCGCGCCACGGTGATCGACGGCCTACGCGGCCTGAGCCGCGCGCTCGAGACGGTGGCGACCGTGGCGCTGATGTGCGATCCGCGAGACCTCGGGCGAACGCTCGGAGACGGCGCTGCCGACCTGGACACTGCGGACACACGGGCAGCCGGCCAACCGCCCGGTCGCGTTCCCAGCGCGGGTCGGACCGGTCAGATGAATCCCACCGTGTTCCTTTTCGATGCGCATCCTGGCGGGGTGGGCCTGGCGCCGCGCATCTACGAACGTGCCGCCGAGCTGTTGCATCAATCCGCTCGCCTGATTTCCTCCTGCTCCTGCAGCGGCGGCTGCCCGGTGTGCGTCGGGCCGAGCGAGGAAGCGAGCGCACGCAAGCGCACTGCCGTTGCCCTGCTCGCAGCACTGTCGGTGCCACTGCCGTAGCTTGCAGCTGGGCTGGTCAGACCTTAGCCTTCGGTGGGTGGGATCCTGCTCCGGGCTGCGCGGCCCTTTCACACTTCGCCGCAACCTGGCCACCGCCGGGGCGTCGGCGCTCTGCGCTGCGCTACTCCCGCAGGCGTGCCTGGCCGAAGGGGCACCGCTCCCGGATCGCCAGACTGCCGATGACGGCGGTCCCGCCATCATCGAGGCCGGCGTCACCGAATCCGGCAGCGATGCCGAGGTTCCCACGGTGGATCCGCATTCGGTACTGGGTGTGGACCCATCCCACGGCCCGTTCACCGGTGGTCAGCGGGCGCTCGTCCGCGGAACCGGCTTCAGCGGTGAGCTGCGGATCTGGTTCGCGGACAACGAGGTGCCGCACGAAGAGGTCGTGACCGTCAGTCCCGAGCAGGCCCAGGTGTCGGTGCCGAGCGGCACGGCCGGGCCCGCCGACGTCACCGCCCAGAACGGTGACGACGAGTCCACGCGGCGCACCCTGGAAAACGCCTACATCTACGACGCCTTCCACCTCACTCCCAGCTCCGGGCCCACCTCCGGAGGGACGGTGGTGACCCTGCACGGACAGAGCACCCACTGGGACGCCAGTACCGAGGTCTTCGTCGACCTGGTTCCGTGCACGGACGTGGAGTGGGTGAGCGCAACTGAGCTCAATTGCACCACCCCCGCGGGGGCGACCGGGAGCAAGGCCATCCGCGTGCGCGACGGCGACGGCCTCGACGTGGACGTGTTGGATGCCTTCACCTACGTCGACACCAACGACGGCTACCGGGGAGGTCTGAGCGGGGCGCCTCTCACCGATCACCTGACCGTCATCGCTCTCGACAACACCAGCGGGCGTGTGGTCCCGGGCGCCTGGGTCGTGCTGGGGGACGACCTCGGGACGGCTCGATCCACCGGCGCCGACGGCATCGTTCACTATGGCGCGGGCGAGGTCGGGGCGACGCCCACCGTGACGGTGGCCATGCCCTGCTATCACCCCGTGACCTTCGTGGCCGTGCCCGTGGACACCGTGACCGTCTACCTCGATCCGGTGCTTTCCCCCTTGTGCGCAGACGGAGGAGACCCGCCGCCCGTGGGTGGCATCTCGGCCAACAACGCCACCATCGAAGGACAACTGGTCTGGGACAGCGCGGTCGAGTTCACGCGGATGGGCTGGACCAACGTGCCGCCCCCCACCAGCCCCGGTGAGACCCACGTGGCCTACGTGTTCCGCCCCACCAGCGACCCGAAGCACGAGTTCTCCCTGCCGAATCCGTCCAAGGCCGTGACCTTGGAGGCCGACGGAACCGTGGGCTACTCGTTCGATCTGTCCAGCTCACCCGGCAACCTCACCCTCTACGCGCTGGCTGGCATCGAGAATCGCCTGGTCGATCCCCCCACCTTCGTCGCCTACGCGATGGGGCTCACGCGGGGCGTGATCACCGACGCCGGCCAGACCACCACCGAGGTCTTCATTCCGATGACCATCCCGGTGGACCATGCTCTGACGTTGGAGGTCGAGGGTCCCGAGCCGACTGCTCGCGGTCCCGATCGGATCCAGGTTCATCTCTCGGTGAACCTCGGCGAGCCCGGCTACGCCGTCTTCCCGATGAGCTACCGCTCCGCGCTCCTGCCCATCACGTCCGAGATGCGGTTCGTGGGGGTGCCACCGCTGATCGGGGCGCTGCAGGGCACCGAGTACATCATCACGGCCGAGGCCGTCACCGGCCCGACGGGCCTGGTCCCGAAGAGTGTGATCGAGCAGCTGTCGCGCGGCTCCTCGGACGGCATCGTGGACGTCAGCGGCTTCGTTCAGGTCCCGGTCCTGCTGCACCCCGAGACCAACGAATCCTGGGACGCACGCACGCTGGCCGTGGAGTGGGCCCCGGGGGGCCGCCCCGTCCACCTCGCCGTGTTCGACATCCAGAGCGCCTCGGGGTTGGTCAACTGGACGGTGGCTGCCCCGTCGGACCACACCGAGATTGCGCTACCCCCACTGCGCGAGCTCGATCCGGAGGCGGCGCTCGTTCCCGGTCCCTTGACGGTGGTCGTGTCCCTGGCCCACATCGCCGACTTCAACTACGGCAACCTGCGCTTCCGCCACCTCACGACGCGCGGTTGGCTCGCGCACTCTCGGGACACCTACCCGGCTCGACTCGCACAGTGATGTCCAGCCGAGCTCGCTTTCTGCTGGGTCCCGGCCGAACCCTCGGCGCCTGCAGCCTGCTGCTCGGGCTGGGCGGGTGCGGCTACGACCGGTCCGACCGCTGGGAAGTCGTCCCCACGCCCAGCACCCCGTTCTGCACCGAGGGCGACACGCGCTGCAACGCCGACCGGCTGGAGCGGTGCGAGCCCGGCGACGACGGTCCCACCTGGCAGGTATCGGACGATTGTGTCGAGCGTGGCTGGGTGTGCGCCCCGACCCAAAAAGCGTGCACCCGCTGCGCTCCTGGCGGGCCCTTCTGCGTGGAGCAGACCGTGATGCGCTGCACGGAAGACGGCAGCAGCTTCGCTCCGGAGCGGGTGTGTGACCGCCCGGGGGTCGCCTGCCGTGACGGCGTGTGCGAGGACCTGTGCGCGCTCGCTGCCGACCGCCGCAGCAACGTCGGTTGCGAGTACTGGGCCGCCGATCTCGACAACGCCAACGTCAGCGCGAGCCTCAACGCGGCCGCTCAGCAGTTTGCCGTGGTGGTGAGCAATCCGCAGCCCGACGTCCCTGCCGACGTCACCGTGGAGCGCGACGACACCCAGCCCGGCGAGCCCAACGCGCCGCTCGTGGTGGCCCGAGCCACCCTGGCGCCGCTCGGCCTGCAAGTCTTCCGTCTGGGCCCGCGCGAGGTCGACGGCTCGGCGCCGGGCACTTATGACACGGGCACGCATTCGGCCCTGACTCGCAGCGGCTACCGCATCACCAGCACGGTCCCCATCATCGCCTACCAGTTCAACCCGCTGGAGAACCAGGGCGTCTTCTCGAATGATGCGTCCCTGCTCAAGCCGGTGGAGGCGCTGGGTGCGGTGCCGGGGGTGCTGACCAACTCGTACGTCGTGCTCGGCTGGCCCCAGACCATCGCCAGCAGCGACGACCCGGATACCAACTTCAGCGAGGCGGATCCCATCGACCTGCGCGCCTTCCTCACGGTGCTCGGAACCCGCCCCGACACGCGAGTGCGGCTGCGCACCGCCGCACGCATCGTCGGCACCGGCCCCCGCGGCGCCAGCTCCCACCTGGCCGGACAGGGCGGGATCCCGGAAGTCCCCCAGGGCGGTGAGCTTCAGGTGGTGCTCGGGCCGTACGACGTCCTGAACCTCGAAACCGGCGGCTTCAATGCCGACTTCACCGGATCCGTGATCGCGGCGGATCGCCCGGTGGTCGTGTTCAGCGGGGGCGAGGCCAGCGACGCCCCGATGTTCAGCACCCTGGCGAGGCGGCGGTGCTGTGCCGATCATCTGGAAGAGCAACTCGACCCGATCCGCACCTCCGGACGCGAATTCATCGCGACGGTCTCTCCCAGCCGCACCCGCGCAGTGATCGAGGCCGGCGCCACCATCGCCCCCTTCGATCAGCCCGAGTACTTCCGCATCATCGCCACGAGTTCGGCGGGGGCGCGAGTCCGCACCACCCACCCCGACTACCCCGTCATCGAGCTCGGAGAGTTTGCCGCGTTCGCCACGCTGGAGAGCACCTCGCACTTCATGCTCTCGAGCGACCATCCCATCCAACTCGCGAGCGTCTCCCCCAGCCAGGAGGCCGCGGGGATCCCTCGCGGAAATCCCGGCGGCGATCCCAGCTCCGTGGTGGTGCCGCCGATCGAGCAATTCCGACGCAACTACGTCTTTCTCACGCCGGACAAGTATCGCTTCGACTTCGTGCGCATCATCGCCGAGCCCCAAGCGGTGATCGTGTTCGACAACCGCGAGCTCGAGCACGTGCCGGGGTGCGCGACCGCGCCGGCAGACGGGCTCACCGACGCTCAGCGCGACGAACGGCCCCCCGCCTGGGTGGTACACACCTGCCAGCTGAGCTTCCCGGTGTTGGATCCGTCGACGGGTGCGATGCTCGAAGGCCTCCAGAACGACCACGTCCACCGCATCGAGTCGGACCGACCCATCGGGGTCATCGTCAACGGCTTCGATGCGTTCGTCAGCTACGCCTACGCCGGGGGCACGGAGCTGATGCAGATCGCGGTCGAGTGACGCGCCTACTTCGCCGGTCGCTCCAGCGGCCAGGGGTGCAGGATGGGCACCCGCGCGCCCGGTCCGCTCTGCCGCACGGCGCGTTCGCACTCCGGCACCAGCAGACGGCGCGGGCCGAAGATGGTCCCGTCGGCAGCGTCCGAATCCATCAGCAGGTACGGTGCGTCCACGCCGTAGTCGTCAGGGTGCCCGGGCATCTGCAGCAGGATGTGCCCGAGCTCGTGTGCCAGGGCGTAGGATCGCGCCCCGATGCGCACTCCCGCTCGGTCCATGATCACCGCGTTGAAACGGCTCGCCTGCGGGGTGAACACGAACGACTCCCCGATGCGACTGGTCTGCGTGAAGCTCGAGATGATGAAGACCTCCACGGTGGCCGGATCGCCGTCGTCGAAGGCTTTCACCAGGCTGCGCTCTTCCACCGTGCCCGACGCAGAGTTGAAGTCGGTGAAGTGTGACAGTCCGTCGCTCAGGTCCACTTCTCCCAAGCAGACGCCGAGGGTGGCATCCGTCACCAGCGACTCCCCGTCCAAGGTGGCGATTTCGACCAGAGTGCCGTCGCGCTTGCGCACCAGTACGTCGGCCGTGCGGAGCGCGCCCATGCCCGTGGGTGGGTTCACGCTCACCTCGGCGCGCAGCCCCCTCCGGCCGATTTCCGCGGCCACGCGCGTGGCCACTTCCGTGGGCGTCTGCCCCACCTGAGCCGGAACGCGGAACGTTTCGGAGCCAATCCGAAAATTGATGCTGCCACCGCTCGCCGGCAGGCCGAGCTGACAGCCGATCGCCAACAGGTGTGCTGGAGGCGGATCCACCACTAAAATGTCCAGCTGCTCGGGAGGTCCGAAGTGGATGCCACACTGTCCCCAAAGACCGCTGGCCACCTCGAGCTCGTGGGCCATGCGGGTGATGGCTCCCGCCGGATCGGAGCCGATGGGCACGGCCCCACCCGGCCAGAGCCGAACCACTCGCACGCGCAAACGCACGCGGAAACGCTCGATGGGGCCCACGGACGTGCGTCGCGGTCCGCCCACTGCCAGCGACGCTTCCGCCCCTTCGACCGCGGCGGTGATGCGCCCTCCCACCTCGGCTCGCAGGGCCTGTCCGCGCACCGTCGGATGTGCAACGTCGATCTCGTCGCCGCTGGCGCGAATCAGCTCCGTGTGCGCGCACTGCCGGGACTCGGGGACTCCCGCAGGGCAGGGTGCGGGGCTGAGGGGCACGTCCTCCAGGCGATCCAGAGTCTTCCCTCCCGGACGCGTGGACACCAGCGTCAACGCCAGGGGCAGCTGGTCTCCAGCGGCGGTGACCACCCAGCGCAGGGCATCCGTGTCCACCTCCTGCTCTTTCGACTGCAGGGCGGGGGGGAGGACGCGACTGATCGAGGCTTGGGAGGTGCGCGGGTCGATGCGTGCGCCGAAAGCGTCGACGGCGAACAGCTCGATCCCACGCGCTGCGGATTCGGGGGCGGCCTGCACGACCGCCGCACCCGACCCGGCAAGCGCCACGGCGCTCAGGATGAAGCCCCCCAGCGCGGTTCGGGCTACTCGACCCATCCCAGTTGCACGCGTCGGTAGGTGGGCTCGGCGACCAGAGCGTCGCCGTTGAATGCGTTCTCGCTCGCGGCCCGCAAGAGCGCTCCCCAGGTCAAGGTCGGCAGTTGCTTGCTCGCCAGCAATGACTCGACGAGCTCCAGGGCAGCTGCTTGCTCCCCCGCATCGAAGAGCGCCGCCGCCGCAAAGCCTCGCAGCGCCTCACGCCGCGGGCTCTTGGCGACGCGCACCAACTGCTCGCGCAGGTCGTCGCGACCGTGATCGCGCAGCAGGTAGAGTGCCGCGCGGATGGAGCATTCGTCGCCCAGCTTCGACCCTTTGGCGAGGTTCTCGAGCATCGCCCGCGCCGATCCCGCGCGCGACGCGGCCAGACGATACAGAAAGGTCGGGTCGCGATCGGCACTGGGTCGATCGCTCAGGCGCGCCACCAGCTCCACCGTGGGTCGAACGTTGGGAGGCGCTGCCTGCTCCGGCTCCAGTGCCCAGGCCACGAGCGACCACGCCGCCCGCGAGCTGGCCGGTCCGTCCTCGGCACGTTCCGTCGCTTCCTCGAGCGGCGCCTCATCTCCGGCGCGGGTGGCGATTTCGGCCAGGACCAACCACCGACCCAGGTGGCGCTCGGCGTCGCGCAGCACGCCCAGCGCCGGCCCCACCCCCGCTGGCAAAGCAGGACGCCAGAGCAACGGCACGAAGACCTCGATACACAGGGCGATCCGGTGGGCTTCCTTGATCTTGGGCGCCACCGAAGTCAGGTGAGCGCCATCGGACTCACCGCGTGCGACCCGGGCCACTTCTGCCGCAAACGCCGTGTGGGGATGCCGACTGGCGGCAGCGCGCGCCAGCGCCGCAGTCAGCGCGGGATCCTGGATGAAGCTCGCGGCCGACAGGGTCGACAGCCCCCCTGCCCCGTCGCTTGCCAATGCGCGCTCCAGCAGCGGCGTCGCGCGTCGGTCACCCAGCTCGGCCACGGCCCGTATCGAGGCCATGTACAGTGGTCGCTGGTATGACCCGCGCTTGATCAGCGTGTCCACCGTCTGCAGCAGGAGCTCTTGCAGATCGGGCGTGAACGGCGCCAACGTTCGCATGGCACCGGCCAATCGCGGCTCGTTCGCCGGCTTACGCCGCATGGCGGACGTGACTTCGGTCCGAATCCGCTCAGCAGGCTGCAAGCCGATCACCTCCCCCGTAGGGCCGCGGTGTCCATGGGGCCAGAAAGTAACGATACCATCGTTTGTCGCGCTCTGGGTGACCCTTGGGCCGAGACCGGCCGGTTTTGGCTGCTCTCGGCGGGCTCGTGCACGCTCGCCTCGCCAACGCCGTGTCCTCGGTCTCGCTCCGACGCCGCCCGTGGGGGCGAACCGCCGGGCGTTGCGGTCTCGCGTGACACTCGGGGCTTCGTCTGCCAGAGCAGAGGATGAGTTGACCGCCCTGGTCCGTCAAACTACCGTTTCAACCATCGCGCCGGATCGAGCGCTAGAGCTTACTTTCGGATGACCACCAGCTAGGTTTCCAAGTCGCTTCACCAAGCGTCAGGCTGTGTACAGGGAGAAACCAATGCGAAAAGCCACCTTTGTCATCACCGCTGCCTGCGTCGTGCCCGTCCTCATCCTGGTCGCCTGCGGCAAGAACGAGGAGGAGCCTCCGCCGCAGCAACCGGCGGGCTATGGCCAGCAGCCTTATGGCCAGCAGCCTTATGGCCAGCAACCCGCTCCGGCCCAGCAACCTGGCTACGGTCAGCAGCCGGCCCCAGCGCAACCGGCGCCTGTACAACCCGCGCCGACGGCGGCACCCGCAGCGAACATGTCCATTCCCGGTGCCATGGCCACGCCGTGCCAGGACGATACGCCCTGCCTCACGCACAAATGCAACGTCCAATATGGCAAGTGCGCCTTCCCGTGCGCTCCGGGCAAGGACGACTGTCAGCCCGGGAACACCTGCATGGCAGGCGCCTGCGTCCCGGGGGCTCCCCCTCAGCAGTAGGCCAACACGTGGATCGGCTGGACGAGGCCGAATACGAGCGTCGGGCCGAGTCCGAGCTGCTGGCGCTGCGTGACGCCCTCGATGCCCTCGACACCGAGAGCGTCGAGGCCGAGCTCGAGAGCGGCATCCTGACCGTCGAGTTCTTGGATGGCACGCGCTTCGTCATCAACTCGCATCGGGCCGCGCGTCAGATCTGGATGGCGGGCGGTCACCACGCCTGGCACTTCGATTGGAGCGCAGAGTCCAGCACTTGGCGCGCGACCAAGACTGACGACGAGCTCTGGTCCGCCCTATCCGCTGCCATCGGTAAGCAGCTCGGCCGGCCCGTTGAGCTGAGCCGGGTCGGCTAGCTCCGCCGGTCCCGGGCGAGGCAGTGGGCCTTTCCATCGCCGATGCATCCACAGCCACTCGCTGGGGCGCTGGCGAACGTGGTCGTCCAGCAGCCGCGTCACGCGCTGCATGGCGGACTCGGCCCAGGCACGCGAGGGGCGATCCGGCGGCGTGATGATGTCCATCACCCGTGCGCGGTGGAATTTTTCAGGTCCGCGTTCGGCGAACACCACGACCAAGGGAGCGCGAGCGCGCAGTGCGACCAGCGCGGGGGCCAAGTCCACCGCGACGGGCTGTCCCAAGAACCAGCTGCGCACTACCCCTCGCCTTCGCTCCGGCGCCTGGTCGACCACCATCGCCACCAGACCACCGGCGCGAAGTCGCGACCCGGCCACTTTGGCAATGCGCCCCGCATCCACTATCTCGACGCCCCGTCCCATGCGCACGCCCTGCCAGATCCGGTCGAGCCACCGCGCACTGAGCCGTTTGGTCGCTACGGTCAGGGGGAACTCCGCCGCCGCCGTGCAGGCGGCCAGGTCCCAGTTGCCGGTGTGGGCGGTGGCCACCACCGCGCCGCGTCCGAGTGCGAGCACCTGCCGAATCGGCTCGGTGTCGAGCTCCATCAGCCCGCTCAAGGATCGCCCCGGGTGCGCGGCGACCCACAAGAGCTCGAACAACCCCTGACCGAGCCCGCGATACATCGCATCGGCGGTGGCTTCGCCAGAGCCTACCCCGGCACGCTGGAGGGATTCGAGCACGTGAGCGCGTCGCACCCGCAGCACCTTGCCCACGAGCCAGGCCAGGGCGCTGCCGGGCAGGGCCATGGCAGGAAAAGGCGCCCAGCGGATGAAGAGCCACACCGCCGCGAGCGCGGCCAGCAGGCACGCTCCCAACAGCAACAGCGCTTGCCCGAGCATCAGCATAGGCCGTGCAGGGCCATCGTCCGGGCCCCGCGCCGCGTCAAGTCACCACGCCCCGCGTGCACCGGGAAACTGACACCCGTCCGGTTTCGAGGCTATGGTTCAGTCGTGGCCGCGCAGCCCAACGCCCCGGCTCGGAAGTTCAGCCAGCACGAGCACATCGTGGTGCAGGATGTGGACAAGCGTTTCGGCCGGTTCACCGCGCTCAGCAACATCAACCTCACCATCGAGCGCGGCCACATTGCAGTCATCATCGGAGGCTCGGGAGCCGGCAAAACCACCCTGCTGAAGATTCTCATCGGGCTGGACAAGCCCACCACCGGAAAAATCTTCGTGGACGGTCAGGACATCGTCCCGCTCGGCGACTCGGCCATGAACCGGGTGCGCAAGAAGTTCGGGATGGTCTTTCAGTACTCCGCCCTCCTCGATTCGCTCAACGTGCTGGAGAACGTCGCCTTCCCACTGCGGGAGCACACCAAGCTTCGCAACCGAGAAATCAAAGACCGGGTACGCGAGAAACTCGGCATCCTCGGGCTCGAGGGCATCGAGCACCGGTTTCCCAGCCAGCTCTCCGGTGGCATGCGCAAGCGGGTCGGGTTGGCTCGCGCCCTGATGCTGGAGCCGGAAATCGTCATGTACGACGAGCCGACCAGCGGCCTCGATCCGTTGAGCTGCCGCATGGTCGACGAGCTGATCTCCGAAACTCGCGACCGTTTCGGCGTCACCAGCATCGTGATCTCGCATGACATGACCGGCGCGCTACAGATCGCCGACCACATCTACATGCTCTCCGAAGGCGCAATGGTCGTGGACGGTTCCCCCGCCCAGCTCGTGCACGGGGACAGCGAGCTCGCCTCCCGCTTCTTCTCCGCGAGCGGCATCTCCGCCGAGACGCTCATCGCCGCGCGCCAGGCACCGGCCGGCGTGAAGTACAGGTAGCCCCGATCCCAGGTGGCCCGCGCGGCCACCCGTGCACGCCCGAACGGCCCGGCCAGGTCATGCGGCGCTCCTGCCGGGGCCCGACTGGTCCGCCACTCGACGCGCCCACTCCTCGGGAGTCATCTTCTCCCGGCCGTAGACCACCAGCCACGGGTCGCGCCCGATGAACCACAAGATCTTGCTGGCCGGCGGCGACGCCACCAGCCGGTACTCGTGCACACCAGAGAGGTGACACCACAGGCACAGACTGGTGACGTTCTCGTCCGAGTCATCCCCACCCCGTCCTCTGAACAGAAGGTGGTGTGGCGTCACGCCGCGTCGCCCACAAAGCGGGCACGTGCACCGATGCCGGTCGCGCGCATGAATGTGATGGTAGGCGACGCGCTCTTCCAGCACGTGACTCCACGCAGCCCACACCGCAAAGCACACGAATCTGACGAAGCTCACGCCCCGCGGCAACAACCGACGGGTTCGTGCTTCCAGTCTTCTCCAGAAGCGGAACGTCTCGCCACGCACCCTCAGACTCAGCCGCACCCGGCCCACGCCCGGGCCGACCGCGAACCCGCGGAGCTGGGCCGCCGAGACTCGCTCCCCTGACGACAGCTCGTGAACGAGCCGCGCCATCACCTCACGAACCGAAGCCGCGCACGCCGGGTCGTCAGCTGAATCGCCGTTCGAATCATTGCCCACTCTCCGTGTGGCCGCTTGCTCCGCCGCGACCCCGCCGACGTCGCCCACCCAACCCACGGTCAAGAGCTCCACTAGCCTTCCCGTGGCGCGCCGCCACGCGGCCTGCGCCCTCTCGCGCACTTCCGCACGGCTTCCCGCTCTGCCTGCCCGCCCGGTCTTTCGCCCGCGCGATCCGGCCTCCCGGCAGTCCCCGGCCACGGCGCCTTCTTCACCAGATCCGCCAGCCGCCACGCCGGACACACCAAGCCCAGCCCCGGACATCTGGCTCCCCACGACTCCGACACCCGAGCCTTGCACGGGCTCCGTGACTCCCGACGCCCTCGTCTCGCTGGCGCTGGCCCGCTCGCCCGGATTGCCCGCTTCATCCGGGCCCACACCCGCCTCGCCGCGAATGACCGCCGCCTCCACCCGGGCGAAGTCACCCATCTGTTCCTCGGAGGGCGGCCAGCAGTCAGGTTTGCTCGACAGCCGCTTGACCATTTCTCCGAGCGTGACCTCCTCGTGCAGGTGCCACAAGGTCCGGCTCTGCGCCCGCTCAATCCAAGCAGAAACCGTCTTCGCGCTGCTCACCCGCGCAATCAGCCGCGCCGCCTCCGCCCCCACCTTCCCTGCGACGACAGCCCGCTCGAGCTCCGGATAGCGCCACCCACTCCGCACGTCACGGCGCGCCAGCTCCCGGCTGGCTTTCACAATCCATCGGTCGAGCTCCTTCGGCGTGGCGAAGCCGCAGATCTTCCAAACGATTTGCTCAGGGACGACGGCTTCCCCACCAACCGCCTCGACTTGGCTGCCCGCGCTCAGCAACTCGCTGACGCCGTCCTCGCACAGCGCTTCGGCCTCCTGCCGCCAACGCCGGAGCTCCCGATACCACGCTGCGCGGCGAGCTTCGTCGTCGTCGTCCTCACTGATGTCTCCCAAGTCGGCCGGCACGTACTCGATCGCCGTGGTGAGCGCCTCGGCCGCCATGGCCTGAACGAGCTCATCGTTCGACTGCCTGCCGTGCACCCTTTCGAGCAGAATTCTCGTGCGCTCGAACAACCACGCATCGGCACGGTCCATG
>CAZSVU010000134.1:13033-20427 GCA_964610275.1 uncultured Polyangiaceae bacterium
TGGTAAGCCTCAAGGTCCGCCACTCATCTGCCCCGTCCGCTTCGCCGCCGGTGCCCCCGCCGCCCGACTCGTCTGCCGAGCCATCCTTCCTCACTCCCATCGAACCGGCGCCCCCCTGCGCCTCGCCCGGTCTCTCCCAGTTTCGCACCGCCGCCGTCCGCAGCAGTTCCTGCATGGCGCGCACCGTCGCGCTTCGGGCCCGGGCCAACAGGAAGTCTTCATTTTCGGGCGTCGCGAAACGCGAGACCACCTCAACCATGCTCCAACTGAGCTCCCCAGTCGCCAGCGCACCGCGCAATCCCGGCAAGGCAGCCAGCCGCCGGGCCACGGCTCTGGTGTCCGCCACCCAACGCCCTGTGAGCTCGCAGCGCTCCAGGGCGTACGCCCCCATCGACGCGAATCCGAGCTCGTGGTGCCAGCTCTTCTCCCCGAGCACCTCGAGCGCCGCTCCCAGCTGCCACCGCAGCGCTCCGGCCTGCCTACCCAGTCGCGCCAACTCGGCGTCCCACGCAACGACACGTTGGAGCCGGATCCGCTTCACGCCCACTCCGGCCCAGCCCTGTCGGGTGGTTCGCTCACACTGATCCCAACGTTGTCAGTCCCACTCATCACAGAACGGTGCTTCGCTCACACCACCACCAACAGGACCGCCGCCCGCTGCGTGCGGACATCCGCCTCGCCGCACGTCGGTCCAGCTCCACCACCACGCCTCGGTACCGATCACGCCCGACCACCAACACCCCCATGCCGCGGGGAGATCAGACGCCGGTCATGCCGACCCAAAGCTCGTAGTAGCTTGCCTCAGCATCCCTGCAATCCACATGCCGCTCCGCTGCCGCGCGCGCGACTCGGCGCACCCCCTGGATCCCCTTGTTCTTTACCCGTTTGAGCGCTCCTCGTCTGCGACGCCGCACCCCAACGGGTGGCGGTCGCCGGCGACCGCCGGCCACTTCGCCACCCCCTGGCTCAGCCAGGCCAATCCGCGCCTCAGCACTCCCCCTTCAGCCGCTTCACCAGCCTGCTTCATCACCCCCCTCATGACCCCGGTTGCCATCCCCACCGCAGCCTCGTTCGCCAACCGGTTTCGCGCCCCTCCAGCGCATCGACTCGGCCAACCCTCGTGGGTGCCGCTGCTTGCTCCCCAATCCCCACCGGCACCGATCCTTCGCCAGCGAAGGTCGACGGCTCCTCCCCAAATCGCCGAGACAGCCTTCGCTCCGAACCCAGGCTCGCGAGGCAGGTGAAGCCTCCACCACGCCTGCCTCGGACCCCTCACGCCCAAACCATCTCCACCTCCTCCGCCCAGGCGCGCACTCGTATGCACTCTGGCCGTGGCCGACTCCGGGTGCGGTCCTGATCACCGGCATGCGCGACGGACAGCGTCGTTGGCTGCTCCACGACGTCGCTTCGGCGACCACCGACACCCTGACCGACCCGTGGCCGACGATGGGGGCCGTGAACCTGTCCCCGGACAGAGTACGCCTGGTGGCGCACACCGAGACTGAGCTGTGGGGCGCCCCCATTCCCGAACTGGACCTCACTCTGCTCCGGGAGCGCCCGGCAGGGCTGCTGTCGGGACAATGGGATTGGAGCTCGGACTCTCGCTATCTCGCCCTGCTCGCGTTCGGGCCCTCGACGGACAGCGCGCATGGCTTCCCCGCCTTCGAGCTCGAGTGGTTCGACTTCCAGGCACAGCCACCCGATCTGCTCGCGCCCTTCCCGGTCACTCCGGGCGATGGCCCCCACTACCCCGAGTTCGCCCCCGACGCCCCCCGCTATCTCGTGCACTCGGACCGGATCATCGATGGTCGAGGGTTCATCATCGTGGGAATTCACGATCTGGCGACGGACGCCAGTGCCGAGGTGCAGCCACCGCGCTTCCACGGATCGGTCTACGGCTTCACCGCCCAAGGTCGCGGCGTGATCTACGGCAGCTACGACGACGAGTACGGCGAGCACAGCCCGAGCTGGATGGACGTCACCGATCTGGCTAGCCCCGGCCAACGATCCCAGCGAGGTGTCCACCTGGCATGGGGTCGCCGCCGATCTGACGCTCGAGAACCACACGAGCGCCCACGCCCTGGAGTGGATTCCGATCGACCCAGGCGCGGGGCGAGTGATCCCCCTGACGGGCAGGTTCGGGACCGGTCGCTTCGTCGTGGACCAAGGCGCTTCGGTCCCGGAGCGTTGGGGCAGCGAGTGAGCCCCCAGCCGCGCGCCGCGCTTGGATCTACGGCGCCTTCTTCACGGTCAGCCGCAGCACCTCATCTCCGAGCTGGTGCTCCTTCGCGTCAGCACCGACGTCGCCGAAGCTCACATCGGTCGCCAAGCACTCCCGCTGGATGTGCTCTTCCCCGGCCCGAGCCACCCGCAGCACTCGCTCGCTGCCGTCCATCCGCAGCTCAATGCGATCGGCGAAGTCGAGACGCATCTCCTTGCGCGTCGCCTGCACGCGGCTCACCACCTCGCGCAGGATCCCCGCGTCGACGAGCTCCTCGGTGAGCGTGGTGTGCAGCACCACCACGCCAACCCGCCCGGTTTCCGCGGCAAACCCCGCGGCGGCTTCCACCGACACGGCGATCTCCTCCGGACCGAACTGCATCGCCTCGCCGGCCACCTGCAGGGTGAGCTGGCCGGACTGACTGAGCTCGGCGTGCAGCGCGCTGCCGTCGGCGCCTTCGAGCGCCTGCTTGACCGCCTGCACGTTCTTGCCCAGGCGCGGACCGAGCGCACGGAAGTTCGGCTTGAGTCGAAAGGACACCGCCCCTTGCTCGTGCCCCGGATGCATGAACACCAGCTCGTTGACGTTGAGCTCTTCGGCAATGGCCTCGGTGTAGAGCTCGATGCGCTGCATCAGCGCGCGGTCGTTGAAGACCACGTCAGCCCGCCCGAGCGGCTGCCGCACCTTGAGCCGATTGACCGTGCGCACGCTCAGCCCCAGGCTCACGATGTCGCGCACGGCCGCCACTTCCTCGCTGAGCGCCTCGTCCACTGCGGCTTCGTCCACCACCGGAAACTCCGCCAGGTGGACACTCTCGCCAGCACCCTCCACCCCGGCCCCCACCACCAGGTTCTGGTACATCTCCTCGCTGAAGAACGGGATGAACGGCGCCGCCAGCTTGGTGAGGGTGGTCAGCACGTCGTACAGCGTGGCGTACGCATCGCGCTTGTCCTGGTCGAGCCCCGGTCCCCAGAACCGCGCACGGCTTCTGCGCACGTACCAGTTGCTCAGCGCCTCCACCAGATCCACGAGCGCGCTCGCCGACTCGTACACCAGATAGCCATCCAGTGCGCGCCGCACCCGCCGCACCGCCAGGTGGAGCTCGCTCAGGATGTAGCGGTCGAGCAGGTGCCGCTCGGCCACCGGGCGAGCGCCGCCCACCTGGGGCGTCCACCCGTCGATGTTCGCGTAGATGACGAAGAAGGAGTAGACGTTGCGCAGCTTGACCTGAAAGTCCTTCTGCAGAGTGCGCACGTTGCGCAGGCTGTGGCGCGTGTTGGTCCAGGGCGGTGAGCTCGCATAGAAGAACCATCGGAACGCGTCCGCTCCGGGCGCCGGCGTGTTCTCGTCCTCCACGGTCACGCGTTCGGCGACGGGCAACCGCGGCACCTCCACCGGCGCCGTCCCGAGGCCCGTCTTCACCGGCGAAAGCTCGAGCTCGGCCCGCACCGCTTCCGGCAGCAGCACCACCCGCCGCGGCAGCTTCTTGTGGGCTTTGAGGCTGAGCGCCAACTTCTGCTCGGGCCGGTCTGCCCGGTAGACCACCACGCTTGCCCCCTCAGTGAGATCCATGCCGTCCAGATCTTCCCGGGCGATCAAGGCTTCGCCGTCCGGGGCCACCGCACCGTGGGCGGCGTCGAGCACGCCGAACTCCATCCGGACCCGGTCCAGAATGATCTCCGGGGGCGTGTAGTTGCCCTTGCTCTTGCTCTCCTTCTTGCCCTCACGGTCGCACACGTGTCCCAGCACGATGCAGGTCTGGTAGGGGTGCGGAAACTCACGCACTCGCGCAAGCCCCATGCGCTGCTGCGTCTCCTGGTCGAAGACCAACGACGACACCATCAACAGTGAGTAGAACCAGCCGCGCGTCTGGTCGATCGCCTCGCTGATGAAGTCCGCCGGGAACGCATCGTCGAAGCGCTCCTTCGACCCGGGTAGATGCGGGTAGCCCCACTGCGCAAACGGCATGCACCCCGAGTCGAACCAGCAGTCGATCACCTCCTTGACCCGGCGCATGGTGCCGCCGCACTTCTCGCAGGGGAACGTGACCTCGTCGATCCACGGCTTGTGCACGATCAGGTGGTCGCTCAGTTCGGGGTCCTGGCGCTTGGCCTCGTGCCAGTGATCGAACGCGTGCGGGTTGAGAGTTTCCAGCTCCGCCACCGAGGCCGGAGCCTGCTGGTGGTCGCAGGCTTCACAAACCCAGACGTTGAGCGGCGTGCCCCAGTAGCGTTCGCGACTGAGCGCCCAGTCCACGTTGTTCACCAGGAAGTCGCCGAAGCGCCCATCCTTGATGTGCCCCGGGAGCCAGTTCACCGCCTGGTTGTTGTCGAGCGCGCGCTGGAGCTCGGCCGTGGTCCGCACGAACCACGCCGGCCGCGCCATCTGCAGCAGCGGGTCGTCGTCTGCGCGCCAGCAGAAGGGGTAGTCGTGGCGATACGACTCCTCGAGCAACAGGAGGCGTCGTTCGGCGAGCTCCCCGGTGAGCTCCGCATCGCAATCCTTCACCCAGCGCCCGGCGTACTTCTGCCCCATCTCCGGTTGGAAGGTGCCCTGCGGGGTGACGGCGCAGAGCAGCTCCACCGAGGTCGGATCGGCGTACCGCCGGAGCTGCGCTTGATGCGCCTTGTTGTCGTCCTCACCAAAGGCCGGGGCGATGTGGACGATGCCCGCGCCCGTGTCCAGGGTGACGAAGTCCTCGGCGATGACCCGCCACCAGAGCGCGTCGTCACCGCCGCCCGCGAGCGCCACCCGCGCCTCGGCGAGATCTTTGCAGTAGGTGTCGAAGGGCGGCTGATAGCGCGTGCCCACCAGCTCCGAGCCCTTGACCGTGCGCACCACCGTGAGCGGACGACCGAGCTTCTGCTCGAGCGTGGGCCGGAGCTGGGCCGCCACGATGAGCTGCTCGACGGCGACGTCCACCTGCGGCGCGGGCTTGGGCTTGCCCTTGCCCTTGGGCGGCGGCAGCGGATCGCCGATCTGAACGACGTCATAGTCGGTGTTGGCCTTGACCGCGGCGTAGCCGTTGGACGAGAGCGTCCAGGGCGTGGTGGTCCAGACCAGTAGCCCCGTGGAGGGATCGTCCACCAGCGGCAGCACCACGTACACGCTCGGATCGTCGATGGTCTTGTAGCCGAGACCCACCTCGGCCGCGCTCAGGGCCGTGCCGCCCTGCGCCCACCACCAGACCACCTTGTGGCCCTGGTAGAGCAGCCCCTGGTTGAACAGCTGGCTCAAGGCCCACCACACGCTCTCGACGTAGCTCCGGTGGAAGGTCACGTACGCGTCGTCCAGGCTGACCCAGAACCCAATCCGCTCGGTGAGCCGCTCCCAGTCGGCGGTGTACCGAAAGACGCTCTCGATGCAGCGCGCGACGAACGGACGCACGCCGTACTCCTCGATGGCGGCCTTGCCGTGAATGCGGAGCTCTTTTTCGACCTCCACCTCTACCGGCAACCCGTGCGTGTCCCATCCGCCCTTGCGCAGGACGCGCTTGCCGCACATGGCGTGGTAGCGCGGAAACAGATCCTTCATCACGCGCGTGAGCACGTGGCCGTTGTGCGGCACACCGTTGGCCGTGGGCGGGCCCTCGTAGAAGACGAAGTGCTCCTCGGCGTCATTGCGGTGCGTGAGCGAACGCTCGAAAATCCCCTTGTCCTTCCAGAGCTGGAGGATGCGGCGCTCGTACTCGGGGAAGTCGAGCTCGGGGGGAACGGGCGAGAAAACTGGCGACTCGGACATGGGCGAGGGCCCGTATAGCACCGACGGGCCGGATTCCGAGAAACCGGGCCCCGCCCGGTCGCCCCCGAAGCGCTGCAGGCGGACCGCGAAACGGTCCAGAAGCGACTCGGAAAGGCGCCTGGGCCGTCGCTCCAAGGCGAGTCCAAGCGCGGCCCGAGCGCTCTGCCGGCGCCATTCGGCTCCCGGACACCACCCGACAATCGGCCCACCGTCCGCCCCGATATGCGTCCCACCCCCGGGGGTGGGAGCCGAGCAGGGACGTCTTCGAGGCGGACTCTCGGATCAGCTCTGCGCACCCGCCCGGAACACCACGACCCCCGCGACAATCTCCTCGCCCCGAAGCCCCATCGCGCGCAGCCGCGGCACCTCGCTGCGGGCCACCACCAGCATCCCGTCGTCGGTCAGGCTCCGGAGCAGCAGATCGACGGCGCGGCGTCCTGCCTCGACCCCGAAGTAGATGAGGACGTTCTTGCACACCACGAGCTCGTAGTGACCCGGCGGCAGTCCCTGCATCACATCCCGGTGCACGAAGGTCACGCGCTCCGCGAGGACGCTCGAAACCCGCACGCCGTCGCCCTCGACGGTGAGGTAGCGCGCCCGGAGATCCCCGGGCAGGTGGCGCGCTCCGGCTGCTGGGTAGAGTCCCTCCCGGGCAGTCGCCAGTGCGGGCTCGCTGCGCTCCTGGCCCACCACGCGCCACTCGCTCCTACGCGCTGCCGTCCCGCAGGCTTCGTCCACCAGCATCGCGAGCGTCCACGCTTCTTCACCCGTGGAACAACCGGCAGACACGGCCCGGACGCGCTCACGCCCCGCCCACCTCGGCAACACCAGCCGGCGCAGCGCGTCCCACGACGGCGGATCCCGAAAGAAGCACGTCTCCCCCACCCGCAGGATCTCCGCCACCTCGGCGAGGCGCCCGGGCTCCTGAGCGAGACGCTCCACCGCGTCCTGCAGGTCGCCCCCGGCCGCCACCTCCAGGCCGTCCAACACTCGGTCGAGCCGCACTTGCACCCAGGACGGCAGGTGCCCGGCGCGCATCCCCACGCCGTGGCGTTGCTCGATCAGCTTCAGCAACCGGGCGCGCGCGCGTTCTCGCGCTTCGGCTGAAGCCACGGCTCAGGTCTCCGCGTCAGCCGGCGCGGCCACACCGGTGAGCAGGTGCGAGTCGAGCACGCGGCGCAGCGCCAACACCGAGCAGGGCGGTGACTCGGGGATCACACCCACCACCAACTCTGCCGCGGCCGCAGATAACGTCGACGGCGGCGGAGCCAGTCCGGCTGGGGGGACCTCGCGCAGCGCACCGAGCGCATCCACACGCAGCCCGGCCCGACGCTTCTGACCGGTCTTCTCGCGCACCACCACGATGCGCGCGTCTGCAGTGGCTCCGGCACTGCTGGGCGCATGCCCGAGCAAGACTCCCAGGTCGAGCACG
>CAZSVU010000135.1:0-20238 GCA_964610275.1 uncultured Polyangiaceae bacterium
GAATGACGGCGCATCGGGGCTCGAGTGTGGCAGAATCTCTGCGGGTTCCGGCCAGAACGATCTCTGCAAGAATGCTGGACCAGGACACCTGGAAGACAAAGCGTCGGTCGCGCGCATTCAGTACCTGACCTTCGAAGAGTATTCCCAGAAGTGGGGCGACATCGCGTCAGTGTTCTCGCGAGACGCAATTCTGAGTGGTTCGTTCGACAAGTACGCGGAGTCTGGGAAGCGAAAGCGCGGAACGAGCGAAGTCGACGACGCCTTTCTTGCCGAGATTGAGCGGTGGCGCGAACTGCTCGCGAACAGCTGCGATGCCACGCTGAGCCCGACCTGCGGCTGCGACTGAGCACCCAGCCCTCCAACCGCGCGAGAGAGGGTACGCTCCTAGAGCGCGCCCAAGCTCTTCCGATCGAACCGGCCGGTCGTCGCCAGGAGCCCCAACGGGAATGGCGCCTCGCGATTCTTGTTTCCCGGCGCTGCCCACTCGTCCGCCAGCGCCTTCAGTTCTTCCGCAGTGATGAGGAGGACGTTCCGGTCAAAGTGTCGCGCGTGGTAGCGAACTGCTTCCGCCTCGGATTCCTCTGTGAACCTTGGGGCGATCACGATGAAGACCGGGACCGGCTTCGTGGCGGCCTCCATGTATGCGTGGAACTGGTCGAGGTGGTCCTTCAGGTGAACGGGCGTCTCTTTCGACTTGTTGTCCCACATCAGGTAGTTCGAGCCCAGGCTGACGAGCCCGTCGCAGTGATTGCTGCCAGGCTGCTGAAGTGGCCTGTTGTTCAGAAGCTCGGCGAAGAGGTACTGCGTCGCCTGCTCGAACTTCGACTCAATCTCCAGATCCTTCTCGATTACATGCTGCGCGCGAAGCGCCTCATAGTCTCGCTCCGCGAGTTCAAGGAAGAACTCATACCAGCGCCCCCGTTCGTCAACACCGGCATGGACCTGGGGGCGCAGCTGATCGAAGTGCGTGATGATGCTCTTGACGCGCTCTTCCATCGATCCGTACGGGGAAACGCCGAGTTCGCGGCACCACTCCGCCAACTTCTCGCTTGTGAGGCCGTAGCGTGGCGAACTGCTGGCGATTGCCCTTGACGGAGGAACATCCCGAACCACGCGGTCGACAAGCTGCTCAACGGTGTCGTACTTGCCACACGTGACGTTAGAGCGCTCAAGAACCTCCAGCAGGTGGGCCTTCTTGCGGAGCGGCTTGGAGTTCATCATCTCTCGATAGCTCGCCAAACGCAGTTCGATCCGCAGGACGTCCCGAATCACCGCGACGAGTTCGTCGGGGATTACATCGTAGTCGCCTCGTGCCGGATCGCGGACCACGAAGAGAAGCCCGGCGCTCTGGAGAGACCTGCGCACACGACTGATGTCAGACCGGGTGTGCGGCTCGTTCCCCGGCTTGGGGTACTTGGTCAACTTGGCTTCCAGGACACGGTGGTCCCACTCGTTGATCCGGAGGCGGCGGCGGATGTTGAGCAGTAGATTCGCCTCGTCAGGGGACACGCTGTTCTGGTGCTCCCACGCCACATCCAGAACGAAGTGATAGAGTTCTAGGTCGCGAAAGCGCTGTGACTCCTTGTCGCCGCAGGCCAGGTCGGCAATGTCGACTTGGTTTGACCTGTCGACGATGGCTTGCTCAACTGCGATGGCCTTCTCTTCGGGGAATCCCGCAACCACGCCCGTGAGGCAGCAGAACGGCTCGGGCAGAACCACGGCTGATCGTCCACGGGAAGTCCGGGGCGCCGTGAGGACTTCGCCGGTGAGCCGCGGCGGGCACCGGAGTATCATCCGGGCCGGATGACGCCCGGACCCATCCTCACCAACATCTGGCGCCGCTGGGTCGTGTTCTTGCACGGCAAGTACCGCGACCGCCGAGCACGCTGCCCCGTGTGTGGCGATCCCTACGAGTGGGAGAGCCGGTCCGCAACCGTGCCGCCCATGTGCCCCGAGTGCCTGGAAAAGCGCCGGTGGTTCGATGCACTGCCCGTCGAGGGGACGATTGTCGTGGTCAGGCCCGGCCACGAGCAGGGCAACCTTGAGATCACCATGACCCCGCTCCCCGCCAACCGCTGGAGGGTCACCGTTCGTGACGGAGGATCCAGCAACACGACGACGGGTGACGCCAAGATCGCCAAGGCTGCCGTGCTCCGGCTCATCGAGATGGAGGAACCGCGGCATGAAATCCGACTGCTCCGAGGAGAGTGACCCACGGGGCCCCGTCAAACCGGGAGCTCTTTACGCCATCAAGGCACAAGGAGAGCCATCCTCGACCCACGACGCGGGGGCGCACACGTCCGATGAGGAGGCGGAGAACCATCTTGCGCTGTCTTGCGCCCGAACGGCCGCCGGCGGACGCCAGGTCGCATTGCCCCCGCCCGCCATGCTCTCCCGCGTACCGAGGTCCCCGGCCTTCCAGGCGGAACTTCAGCGGACGCCCGAACTAGGGGTGCAAGCGAAGGATAGCCGTCGGGTCAAGAATCTCGGGCCCCCTGGCACGTTGGCTCCTCAGGGCAGGCTCTCATAGCACCCGATTGCGAATTCACCCGCGAAGTCCACGTACGAGCACGAACAACCTAGCGGCGGGACGAGCACGCAAATGCCCGTTGTCACTTCCTCACATGCTGCACTCGATAGGGTGGTAAGTACCGCAGTGCAAACACCACCGTTGCAGTCATCCCTGCTGGCGCACAGACAACCGTTCGGCAAGTCTGTCGAGCTCAAGTCGCAAGGGACCGGCGGCTCCAGACAGGTGCCCCCAAGGCAGTTTTGCGTTGGACAGTCCGCATCGGTGACGCATTCGACGCAGCGGCCTACAACACTCCCCCATCCAAAGGACCGATCACAGACTAGATCGTTGGGACACCGTCCAGCAGCGTCGCACTCTTGAAGCCCCCAGTCAGCTTGCCGGTTGTAGCCGGCTGCCGGGCATTGCCCATCGAAGCACATTCCGACTGCGCAATCGTCGTCGGAGACGCAGGCGCAGTCGGCCCAACTTAGGTTCGGTACCTCGCACTCGCATTCGGCCCTGCACTCGTCTTCGCTGGCGAAGTTGTTGGCATTGCCATCGCAGCCGCCCCAAGTGAAGGGCACGCAACCCATCACTGGGTCGAATCCCCAGCGGCTGATGGAACCCTCACAGGTACCAGGGTCCAGTGGAAGCCAGCACGTGCCGGACGCCCCACCTCCGCCCGCGCCTCCGGAGCCGTTGGGAGACCCAGAACCGCCCGCCGCTCCAGCGAAACCCGACTTTCCCGCACTACCTTCTTCGAAACCGGCTTCGCCGCCCATTCCGCCTTCAGCAGGCATGGCTCCACCTGCTCCAGTCGCTCCTCCTGATCCGGTTGCGCTACCGGTTCCGGCGTCACAACCGGTGCAGATCCCTCTGATGCCGTTGTAAGTACATGTGCTGGTTCCGATCGTCGCGTTGTCATCGCACAGACACGGAGATACGGATCCCGGCAGGCAGTCGCGTGTTTGGTTCGATGGCGCGGCGGCGCAGTCCATGCAGGCAAGCAGGATGAAGCTGATCGAACAGGTCATGCGACCGATCGAGCCGTCCTCGCACAGGCAGCGCTGTGCGGTCCCCGGAATGCAGTTGTCGCCAATCGCCGGCCGCCCGGCATCGCCGATCGAACCTCCGGCAGATGTGCCTCCGCCAACGCCGCCGGTTGAACCGATGGCGATTGCGCCGCCACCGCCAACAAGCTGAGTGGTTCCGTTGCCCCCGGTTCCGCCCCCAGTGTGCAGCTCACCGCCGTCAGTCTCAACAAAGGGCGAACTGCAGTCACAGTCGCTCCAAGCGCCGTTCTCACGGCACGCTTGCGTCCCATCTGGTCCTCCGGGACACACGCAAGGTGAGCGTTGCCCCGCTGCGCCGCAGACCGACCCGGAATCGCGTGTCGTCGTTCCGCAGCCGGCTAGCGCTGCTCCGGTGCTGACGGTGAGGACGAGCAGGGTCAGGGCAGGACGCAGTGGCACACATGCAGAGCAAGCAACCTCTGTGCCAATACAGGAAATCGTGCTCCCGAAGCCAACTTGCGCAAAGCGGTTGGAGGTTTGCGCCAGAATCGTCCGTCGGGGTCCTGTGCCACGGCGTGTCTTGCCCGATCCATTGTCAAGCTGATTGGCCATGAGCGCTTCGTCAATCGTACTCTGAAACCTGCCCGCGCCCGTCGCGGATCGCGGTTCTGCACGCACCCCTCGCCAGACGAGAAAATCCAGGACCGCCGCCCTCTTCGCGTTCGGGCCTGGGTTGTGCGTCCCGGAGACCTCGTCGACCGCGATATCGTGGGGGTCTAGCCGAGGCGGGCCAAGCGTCGTCGGCCGTTCTTGGCCCATTGCGCTCCCTTCATCTGGCGGGTCTCGAATTCGGCAGGAATTGGCGACAGCGTGCTGTCGCGGTTCCCGCCCTGCGCCATCAACTGGGAGTCGTGAAGCGCTCGATCAGCTGGCGGGAGCAGTCCGTTGCTGACGCGAAAGCCGTGCCACATTGGCTCGCCCACGATGGATTCGAGACGACGTCCGCCTGGCGGCACATGTTGGGCCAGTGACCCCGTCAGCGGGACGGGCGCGGCCGCCAAGGCCGCACCAGGCCCCGGCTGATGCCCTGCGCCGGTCGTGTCACTGGCACGTGGATTGCTCTACAATTGTTGTCCTTGAGGAGGGGTTGAACATGGCACATCGATTGGCTCTGGCGCTGTCGGTCCTGCTGGGCTGCAGACTGCTCGGCGCTTGTAGCGGAGCCCCACAGCCGGGCGAAACCGGGCACTCGAGCGGCGGGACCGGGCCCGAGCCAGGCGGCACCGCCGGTTCGGTCAGTGGCTCGGCCGGCGCTACAGACATCAGCCAGGGCGGCAGTATCGACGAAGAGGAATTCGGCGCGGGGGGAGAGAGTGGGGGCGAGATCGTGCGCACGTGCGGGTTTGAAACTCAATCAGGGCCTGATGAGCCGGTGCGCTGGTACCTGTGCACCGAGCTCGGCGACGCATGGAGCTGTGAATGTGACGCCGTCACCACGGTGGCAACCGGCACCGATTGCACGGTCGCACTCTTGAACGCGTGCGGGGTCGGTGTCCCCGAACGAAATCATTGCCGAGACAGCGACTCCGGTTGCTGGCCCATCGATGCCGACGGCCAACCGAGCACCGCGGCGGGCGATGCCTGGTCCTGCCGGTGCGGAGCAGACGAAGCGCTGGTGCCCGTCACCGCCGAGCTCTGCGACGACGCGCTGTTTCGGCAGTGCGCCGAAACGTGCGATACGGACGATGGCACGTGCGTGCCCACCGAGACCGCCCACGAGTACTCGTGTCTCTGTAGCTACTACGGCGGACCGGACCGGCGGTTCTGGAGTCAGGAGAGCTGCGCGAGCGCGGTCTACGCGGCCTGCAATCCACTTGGACACGGAGGTGCGGGTTGCAACAGCTTCGCGGGGTACTGCGATCAAACCGATACGGGATTCGCCTGCCAGTGTATCGACGGCGAATCCTACTCGGTGCTCTATGCATCCCTGCCGTCCGACGATTGCCAGCTGGCGCTCGACCTGAGCTGCGGGCTAGTCGAACCGCCTGCCGACCTGGTGTGCAGTGACGAACGGATCGAGGAATCGACCACGCGCAGCGGTGAGTGCACCCGACAGGACGTGGGGAGCTACTCGTGCGAATGCCGATATTCGTCGCCACAAAGCACCGGTGCCTCAGGAAATCTGGTCGACGCTGCGACCTGCGTGGAGGCGCTCGAGTCGTGCTTCCAGTAGACAGCCTTTCCGTTGCCGCATCGACACCGGCAAAGGGTCAGACCACTCGCCGGCGGCGGCCGAGCTAGGCTTGGCGCAGTTGCAAGCCAACGTTGCCTGAAACAAGCCACAGCCGTAACCGTCCAGCCGAAGTTGTTGGAGATGCATCGATTCCCGGGCGACCGCGTCCGCCTCGTTGCCACTCGCCTCATCGATGGCGAGTTCCTGCGTGTCGCCGATCGCGTGGGCCGCCTGAACGAGATCAAGCAGATCGCGGCCGTGGCGATTGGCGTGGAGGGGTACTCCGAGATTGAACGCTGCCAGCTGCCGAGACGTCGAATGACTCGAGGGAATCGGCGACGCCCCTTGGGCAAGGGGAACTTGGATTTGGGGGGCCTGGGAAAGACCCTTGGGGACGTGAGTCTCTCGGCGGCTGGCGGAGACAGTGTAGATCACTGGAGTCGCGGTGTGTCACGCCACGGGCAACTGGCGATCCACGTCCGCGGGGTGGTGCACCGCTGCGTAACGGTGGAACGGGTCATTGGCGTCGTCGCGGGTGCTGGCCAGTTTCGCAGCTATCTCCGGAAGTGCTGAGACTTTCCGCTCACGAGCGAGACTGGGCAAGCGCCAGTGGCACACCAAGTCCGGGTACAGCAGAAGGAGCATGGTGGAGAATACCGTGTACCGCTACAAGACCATCATCGGTCCGGTGATGCGCAGCCGCACGCTGCAGGGCCAGAGGGTAGAAGCCAGGGTCGGCTGCCGCATCCTGAATACGATGGCCGCGCTGGGGATTCCGGAGAGCCATCGCGTGGGCTGACCCTGAGCCGGGATAGGGAGATCCGAAACCGAAGTCGAGTCAGGCACCAAAGCAGCGCTCGGGGAGCGCTTGCGGTCTCTTGACCGTGTAAACGGCGATCCGCGCTTCACGCGTCTAGCAGTTGCGAGTACGCTTGCGGGCGTCAGGAGCCGTTGATTGTCGCCGATACTGGCCTCATGGCTGGCAGGCCACTTGCTGGGCGCGCCGGCCACCGCCTCGACCCAGGACGAAGGCAAGTGGCCAATGCCGCTGGCCGTGTCCGTCTACAACCACTCCTATGCCGTGCCATTCCGGCGCATCCTTCGTACCCGCCCCTGGCACCCCGGTGTTCAGATAGGGACCGAGTATTCGATCGTAGCGGGTCGGCTCGGAGAGCTCGCTCAAACGGGCGAAGTTGCTTGGTTTCAGTCGCCACCCGTCCAGGAGGCGTTCCTCATCTATTCCGAGCTTGCATACCGCTACGTGGCTAGTTTCGGTCCATTGGCAGAGGTGCTGTTCGGCCCCGGCTACCTGCACAGCTTCAGCACCCGGCCGGTCTACGAATTGGAGGGGGACCACTACCGCCGGGTGACTGACTGGGGATCCTCCCATTTCATGCTCTCCCTTGGGCTGGGTGTTGGGTTCGACTTGAGCAAGTGGACCGCTACGCCACTCGCTCTGTTCACCCGCTACCAGTTCTTGCTGCAGTTTCCGGGCTTCCTTGGCTCGCCGGCCCTGCCGAGCGCAATGCTGCACATCGGCGCGCGGTACGAAATGCGAGGGCTACTATGAAGAGGGCTCTCGTCTTGTCGGCCGTACTGTTGGCGGCCTGTGGCGAGCGTGTCAGTCGTCCCGACAGCAGGTGCCCGTGCACACTCGACTTCAGCGACCACCCACGTGCAGCCGAGTACCAGGAGCTGGTCGACCGATACGTCCACAGGGGGCTTCCTGGTTTGGTTTTGCTGGTGGACTCGGACAGCGACGGCTTGTGGATCGGCGCCAGCGGTGTTGCCAGCATCGAGGACAGGATCGAGATGAACGGCTGTCACGTGCATCACGGGGCCAGCGTGGCCAAGTCTTACCTTGCCACCGTCACGCTGCTCTTGGCCGAACAGGGGCAGATCGACCTCGACGCACCGATCCAGGACTATTTGCCGCGCAGAATCTACACGAACATCCCGAACGGGCGAAGCGCCACGGTCCGGCAGCTCATGAACCACACCTCCGGGATCCCAGAATACAACGACCAGGCAGCCTACCTCGTCGACCAGTTCAACGATCCCCTGGACGACGTCTCGACAGAGGAGCGCCTCGCCTACGTCTACGGAGAGGATCCGTTGGCCGCGCCCGGCACCAAGGTGGCCTACGCGGATACCAACTTCATGCTCTTGGCGCTCATCGTAGACGGCATTACCGGGGATCACGCAGCAGAGCTTCGGAATGCCCTGTTGGAACCGCTGGGACTGAGTCACACGTACTATCACGGGGTAGACGGTTATCCCGAGCCCGAGTGCCTCACCAACAACTACTTCGACAAGAAGGGGAACCGGCGGCTCGAGAACATCTCTGACGTTCAGATTTACGCTACCGAGCAAGTCGTCGGTGCAGATGGCATCATTGCTTCGCCCGAGGACTTCGCCCGCTTCTTCACCGCCCTGATCGAAGGGGAAATCCTGCAGTCCGAGTCCCTGGATCAGATGGAGGAATTCGAACCCACCGGAGTCGAACGCGTGGAGTACGGCCTCGGCTTGTCGCGGTTCCACACCGACTCAGGAGTGTGGCTGGGCCACACCGGGAGCACGGTGGGCTCGGGTTGCTTCGTATTTCGCAACCAGGAACGCGGCACGACCATCGCAGGCTTCACGAACCTGGGTCTTTCCTTTCCGTCGCCGCTTGGCCACGAGTTCATTCCAGGCTTTTGGGATGCGCTGCACGCGATCTTGGCGGAGCAGTAGCGCAGCCCGACCGGCCTCGTCCTGCGCTTCGCGATCGAAACCGAGCTGACGAAACGAGGACTCTTGAGCCAGAAGCAGGGAGGCTGGTGGCCTTTCATCGCCCACGAATCATGCGGCATCCCGGTAGTAGTACTTGAGCGTGCCGCCCAGCCGCTCCCGGCATTGGATCGAGCCATCGGCGTTGGTGTTGGCGGGCAGCCGGAGACGCCGGCCACCGAGTTGCTCGCGCAGAACCCGGTTCTCCTCGACCAGGTACTCGATCACCTGCTGCTGGCCCCGATTGACCCATCCGGCCATGGCGGAGACGCAAAGCTGGAAGATGAGGGCATTCATGTGGGCCAGCGTAGCGGCATCCCGACTCAAGGGCTCGGTGGACACAATCCATCGAAGAAAACCGCCACTTCCGTGCCGGCGGAATAGTGGTACAGGACGCGCAAGAGATCATGGGACGCATGCCTTGTCGATCTTTCGAAAGCATTGTCGCGTATGTGATCGACAACACTACGAAATCATCCTGATCGGTGCTCTAGCCGAAGCGCAAGCGTGGGCCGAAGAGGTGGTGATTCTCCAGAACGGCACCGTTGCAGCTACGGGAGCGCCGAGCCTGCTTTCGGATGAGCGTGTCCTCCTGGAAGCCGGTCTGCGCTGACGCAATCACTCGCTCGAGCAGGTGGTCTCGCTCCAGATTGCGATCGCGCTTGCGGACCCGCGGGGTGCCGTGACGGCTTCACTCGACCCGCTCGATCCTGCAGATCGAGTCGCAGCCGTCGCCTTCCTGAGTGTTGCCGTCGTCGCACTCCTCGCCGCCTTCTGGCTGGACGACGCCGTCACCACAGTACGGCCCTGGTTGACAACCGGGCTGGCACTCCGCGTAGCCACCGTCATTCACGCCGTCGTCACAGGCCTCGCCCCATAAGGGGTCGACCTGTCCATCCCCACAGTAGGGAGGCAGAACGCATCCGGGAGCACAGTCGCCCGGATCTTGTTGATATCCAGAAAGGTTAACGCCGTTGTCGCACTCTTCACCCGCTTCGGTCTGCACGATGCCGTCGCCGCAGTACGGGCCGCGCGTGCAATCGGGGTTGCACGCTCCGTACTCGCCCGTGTTGTTCTCGGCACCGTCGTCACACTGCTCGTTGGGAGTCAGGAAGCCGTCTCCGCACACGGGCCCGCAGGTCGAGCTGGTCACGAGGAAGCCGGCTAGCGTGAGCCAGTAGTTCGACTCGCAAGTGTTACGCTCGGTTTGGAAGACCGCAATCTCGTAGATGTTGCCGTCCTCGAGCCCCCATGCCGTGGCGTTGGCGGCATCGATGGTGAACGACTTCTCCTCACGACGGTGGACGCCGCCGATGTCCAACACCAGCTGGCCATTGACGTAAACCCACACGTCGTCGTCTCCGCTGAAGGTGAGCGTGGGGGTCTCGCTGGCGTCGTATTCGAACCAGTAGCGGACTTCGCTGGTGAAGTGGAAGTTGTGATTGATCTCGTCCGAATCGCAGGACGCACCGGTCAGGCCCAGCTCGTCGATGGGGAAGAACCCGTCCGGTGCGGTCGCGGGTTCGGTGCCGTCGATGAGATTGTAGCGGCTGTCGAACTCGTACTGGTTGGTCCCCGTGCGCAGCAACACGAGCTGCTTGACCACGGTCGTGCTCACGTCCGAGTCCACGAACCACTGCGCGAACTCGGCGGCGCCCCAGGTCGTCACGGTGCACTTGGCGTCCCAGTTGTCCTCCGCCGGAGTCGTGGCGGGTTCGCAGGCAGGATCGAAGTAGACGGGCTTGTTGTCCAGCGCGCCGTCGGCGGGGGTGCCCAGCGTGTCTCGCACGATGCGCAGGGCGCCGTCCTCGCCGTCTTCCAGGGCCAGGGGCTCACCCAGAGCTAGCTCGATTTCCATGTCCGGGTGCGTGTCGTCGAAGTCCCGGAACACGATGGGGATCGTGATCGAATCCGGCTCTTCCGACGTGATGAGGTCGCACGCATAACCGGGCTCGATCTCACAGGTGGCGGAGCAGCCGTCGCCGCTCAGGTTGTTGCCGTCGTCACAGGCCTCGGTGGAAAACTTGATACCGTCACCGCAGGCAGAGGTGCAGGCGCCGGCGCTGCAGTCTGGCTCCAGCACGCAAACCGGCGTGCACCCGTCGCCCATGTTGTTGTTGCCGTCGTCGCAAGCCTCGCCCAACTCCACGATGCCGTTGTTGTTGCAGCCCGGAACGACGCACACGAGCATACCGGCGGCATCCCTCGCGCATGCGTAGCCGTCGGCGATGGTGCAATCGGCGGCGCAGGCTTCCGGAGGGCTAGTGGTTCCGGGCTCGCACTGCTCTGCGCCCACGAGGAGCCCGTCACCGCACGCGGCCGCGACGCAACGGACACCGGGCACCGGGCAAATGTAACCGGGCTCCAGCTGGCAAAGCCCGTCACAACCGTCCCCAGCGACGGGCTGACAGACTCCGCCGTCCGGACAATCGGTGTCCCGGATGCAGTACGCTAGCGGATTGCTCCCGCCGGCGCAGGCCCCGCCGTCATCGCACTGCTCCATGCCCCCGATCTTGCCGTCGGAGCACTTGACCGTGTAGACGCACGGCTGGCCCGGAACGGGGCATTCCCAGTCGGTCTCGATGGCATCGCAAGCCGCCGAGCAGCCGTCGCCACCGACCGGCTCGCAGATGCCGCTGTCACACTCCGCGGGCAGGGTGCAGATGATTCCTGCGCTCACTCCGCCCACGCATTTACGACCGTCGTCACAGACCTCGGAATCGCCAGTGATTTCGCCGTCGCCGCAGACAGCCGGGTTGCACTCCGGGGGCGGGTTCTCGACAGCGCATGGATCGACGGCTCCGGCTTCACCTCCGTCGGCCTCCGTCGGGATGTTGATCGAAACATCACCGCCGGTTCCATCGCCACCAGTACCCGTCGGTTCGATTTCGCTGGTTCTGTTCCCCGAGCCCTCTCCGTTGTTGGAGTCGTTGTTGACGGTTGGGGAATCCGAACAGCCCCACGCGGCAAGCGCCGCGCAGCTGAGCAACGCAAAACTTAGGGTTCGGCTTCTTGTCATCGCACACACCCTTCCCGGGCTCGATCCGTCGTGCGAAACACACATCGCGGAAGCCTGCCCACGGGCGCGAGAGTGCGGACGAAACCCGGTAACAGTGTATTTAGCACTGAATGCTAAAAGGTGCGAGGTCCACCTTCAGTGGTTGTGCTGGAACCGTTTCCCTAGATTTCCGTCACGCTGCATCCACGCAAAGGGCATCGCGCCGTGCGCCTTGCCCGCGACCGCAACTTGGGACAACGCGCTCAGTCGATTTCCGCGCGTTTCGTAATCCAGCCAATAGGGTGGACTTTCTCCCCCCCCGACCTGAAATCCACCGGCTTCAGCGGATTGGGCTTCCGCGCTGTCGTGACGCTTGGGTTCGCAGGATCTCGATCAGGAGCGGGGCGACGGCCAGGCGGGCGTCAGCCGCAGTATTTCTGGGTGTCCGGGTCGATGGGGAGCTCGAACGGGTGCGTGCCCGAGTAGGAAACGCACGGGTCAAACCACTCTCGGATCTGGTCGTAGTAGTTGTCCCTCCCATAAACCCCGTCCAGCGCGAGATCATTGAGGTCTACGCTCGCCCGAGACACGGTCGCTGGCAGTGCTGAACATCATCCGCTCCTTGCTCTTCGCCGGCCTGGCGTTCTGTAGAACGCGCGGCCAGCTGGCGGTGGAGATCCTGGCCCTTCGCCATCAGCTGGGAGTGCTCAAGCGGTCAGTCAAACGACCACGGTTGACGAACGCTGACCGAGGTCTCTGGGTGCTGCTCTCGTGCAGGTGGGCCAGCTGGAGCGACGCGCTGATCATCGTGAAGCCGGCGACGGTGATCAAATGGCATCGAGCAGGATTTCGCAGGTACTGGACGTGGCGGAGCCGCCCCAAAGGTGGCCGTCCCGCCATCGATCCCGAGGTTCGCGCCCTCGTCAAGCGCATGGCCACTGCTAACATGTGGGGAGCGCCTCGGATCCACGGCGAGCTTCTCAAGCTGGGCATTCGGCCTCTCCGAGGCCACGGTGTCGAAGTACCTGCCGCGGCGGAGAAAGCCACCGTCGCAGACTTGGCGTTCGTTTCTGGAGAACCACGTGGACACTCTCGTCTCCGTCGACTTCTTCACCGTGCCGACAGTGTTCTTCCACGTGCTGTTTGTCTTCGTGGTGCTGGCCCATGACCGTCGGCGCATTCTCAGCATCAACGTGACGAGCAATCCTTCGGCCGCATGGACCGGGAACCAAGTCGTGCAGACGTTCCCGTGCGAGACCGCGCCACGCTTGTACTACCAAACAACCCACAAACCGCGGGGAAGTCGGCCACCCGTTGTCGCCGGTCCGCCGCTCAGCGACACCATTGAGCCGTGGCAAAGCTCATCCTCCGAACGCTCGAGTTCACCTTCTACCACCTGCTCATCTGCTTCGCAGATCGGCTGAGCCGATTGCCTCGCGCCAGCGTCCCGCCAGACGCGATGCGGCTCTATCGCGAGAACCTCGCGCTCAAGGTCCAGCTGGACGCTCTTGCTGCTGAAACCACGCGGCTCCGTGGCAAGAGGGCTCGCGTGTCACTGCGGACGCGGGCCGCCCAGGTGTGGGCGTACCTGGTCACGCGCGGCAACCGGCCGTTCCAGAAGCACAATCTGTCGGCCTCTTCCCGAACGATCAAGCGCTGGGCGACAAAGCTTCGGCAAGGTCCTTGGCAGCGGTCGGCGCCCAGGAAGCGAGGAGGGCGCCCACCGACGCGGGCGGAGATCGTCGAGATGGTTCTCACACTCAAGCGCGAGAATTCGGGTTATGTGAAGCAGCCGTATATGTGGAATTGGAGCCACCCTGAGCGCCACGCGCCGCGGAGTCGCGTGCCGGCGCTCCACATATGTTCTGGCGGCTTTCCATTCTCCCGTTGCCGCTGATCCACCGAGGGTGCAGATGTCCAGAGTACGCCGGGGTGCATTGCGCTGGCAGAGTCCCGCGATCGTGATCGCGCGCGTGCCGCGTGGGACACCCGGCGGCAGGTGATGCTCCGAGACCCGCAAGAAGATATGTGAAGCTCTCCCCTTCGCGCTGTCGCAGAGATCGCCTCCGCGAAGCTGAAAGCCGAAGCCACGTCCCCCGAATTCAACATATCCGGGAACGCCACATAACCCGAAGAATGTGGAGCTCCACATTCTCCCGGGTGGGGCCAGAAGAAGCTCGCGCAGACCCTGCGGCGGTTGGGCATTCCGGTGAGCGCGCCGACCGTGCAGAAGATCCTCGACGACAACGGCTTCGGGCCGCCCGGCGGGGGCAGAACCTGGGAGGAATACACATCGGCAGCCAAGGACGCCTTGTGGGCGCTCGACTTTTTCGTCGTCCGCACCCTGCACGGGCAGCTTCTGAGATGTGATGGCGTGGCTCCCAACTGGAAAGGTCCGTCGGCGAGGATACGGGCAGCTACGTCGGCTGTTCTGATTGAGCGCTGCTGCGGAGAGCGGTGCAGGCGTCACGGCCGGGTCGAGGCGAATTCGCGCGGCAGGAGCGCGAGCGCCACTCAGCAGCGGGTGTCGCGGGGCGATGTTCCCTCGGTAGTGGATGCGCTGGCGCGGCCGCCGCATCGAGAACCGTTGGTCGAAGTGGCTGCCCCCTGGCCCACGAAGTCTCCGATACTCCCAATGCAACTCAGAAGCGTGCTCGAAGGCGCGCAGCCAGGAGGCAACCATGCAGCATATAGCAGTCGATCTCGGCGGAAGAGAATCCCAAGTCTGCGTTCGCACTCTGGAGGGGAAGATCGTCCACGAGGGCAAGGTGGCGACTCGCGACCTCGGTCGCTTTCTCAAGCGCCAGTCGCAGAGTCGGGTGATACTCGAGACCTGCGCCGAGGCATTCAGCGTGGCGGACGCTGCGCTCGCCTTGGGCCACGAAGTGCGAGTCGTCCCCGCAACCCTGGTGAGGACCCTGGGCGTCGGGGCGCGAGGCATCAAGACCGATATCCGCGATGCACGTGTTCTCAGCGAGGTCTCGTGTCGCATCGACCTGCCCTCGGTGCATGTGCCCACGGAGCTCGCTCGGCAGCGCCGCAGCATGTGCGGGATGCGCGAGGAGCTGGTCGCAACCCGCACGGCCCTGGTCAACTGTGTGCGAGGCTGGGCTCGAGCGCAGGTGCTGAGGATTCGGACTGGACAGCCCGAGACGTTTCCGCAGCGGATGCGTGCAGCCGCACTTGCGCGACCCGACGGGCTGCCGGAATACGCGGAGCGTGTGCTGGTGGTCATCGAGTCACTCAACGGGCAAATCGCTCTCGCCGACAAGGAGCTCAAGCAATTGGCGCGACGCGATCCGCTATGCGAGCGACTGATGTCTGTGCCGGGCGTAGGGCCTGTCACCAGTTTGCGTTTCGCCGCCGCGATCGACGACGCCGCGCGCTTTCCCACGGCCCACTCCGTTCAGGCCTACCTCGGGTTGACGCCAGGGGAGAACTCGAGCTCCCAGCGACAACACCGAACCGGCATCACCAAAGCCGGACCAGCCCCGGTGCGGCGTGCCCTGGTGCAAGCCGCCTGGAACCTGCGACGCTACCGCCCGGCCGATCCCATCACCATGTGGGCAGCAGAGATCGAACAGCGACGAGGCAAGTACATCGCAACTGTAGCGGTCGCGCGCAAGCTCGCTGGGGTCCTGTATGCACTGTGGCGCGACGGCACGCGGTACGCAGCGAACCACGCGAGCAGAAAGCGCGCCGCTGCTGCGTAGTTTCGCAGCAGCTCGCTGACCAATCTCTACCGGTCTTCCGGACCGGCCAGAGGCCGAACAACGGCTGTCCACAGGCGGTGAGTGTGAATGACCTGCTCCAGGTGCCGGCACAGTGCCGGCAACCCCGTTTCTGCGATTGCACCCCGCCAACGGACCACCACCTATGCGCCATTACGAGCGCGAATAGTCGATTCCGACAGCCCGTTGCCTGGCTTCCTGGACCGCTCCGCACCGGTCATTCGACCTTATCTTCGGAGCAAGGGAGAACTCCATCCTGGACTGTGAGGCCACCCCATAGTCTGGACTGTGAGGCCACCCCATGGTCGACTCAGTCTGGACGATGCGCACGCTGGCAGTCGCGCTCAGCGAATCGAAGCGCAAACCTACAGCAGTGATGCACGACCGAGCCCCGCAGTTTGCTGGGCAGGTCGAACGCCAGCTACGTGTGCTCGAGGTGGATCAGTGTCGCCTGCCACCCAGACTCCCTGCCCTGAATGGAGTCTTGGAGCGCACGGTGAAATCGGTGCGCTTCGAGCTGCTCGACCACATCCGTATCGCCACTGCCGAGCAGCTGCAATGGTATCTTGACGAGTACCGAGCCTATTTCAACACGGCCCGCTGCCACCAAGGCATCGATGGCTGGACGCCTGCGGAGCAAGCCGACGACGTCCCGGTGGCCAACGTGCTTGAGCTGACTGAGCTGAGGCGCCGCAAGCTGGTTCGTCGATCCTTCGCCCACGGGCTGCTGAACGGCTACACGCTCGAGTCCGTTGACGAAGCGGCGTAGCGGTTCACGTCGGGAACGACCACGCGCAGCTCATCACGGGCGGCCGTTCAGCTGCGGACTGCTGTGGGCAGAAGAGCGACCCGCTGCCGAGTCGAGTGATGAGGTCTGGCCATCGAGAGGTCGACGGTCGCCGTGCGGCCAACTGCTGCTCCCCGCGTCACGCCCCTGGAGCGGCGGGAAGGGTTTCTTGGCAGCACACGCTGGCGCCGACATGTTTGAACCCCTCCTGGCGTCCGGTCCGGACAGGATGTACGCTTACCAGCATGCGCTTTGCTTACCGCAGCCTTTTCGCGGCCCTCCTCGCAGCTGGAATCCTGGCTGTGGTGGGATGCTCGTCCGAAGGGCCCGCTTCCACGACCGACTCCGATGGTGGCACTGACTCTGCCAGTGGGACGCCGACTGACACGGAAGCTGCTCTTGCGGATCGCGAGTTCCTCCTCGAGTCATCGGAGGGATTCGAGCCGGTGGAAGGCACCACGGTGAGCTTGTCGTTCCGGAACGGGGAAATGGGCTTCAGTGCCGGATGCAACCACCACGGCGGCGCCTATACGCTGTGCGACGGAAGTCTGTGTGTGGAAGGCATGGGGTCGACGGAGATGGGGTGCAGTGCCGATCGACATCAGCAAGACGAATGGCTCACTGCGTTCTTCTTGGCCAGTCCCGCCCTCGAACTCGAGGGTGATACGCTGACTCTTTCCACCGCGGACGCCACGCTGGTCTTCCTCGACCGCGAGGTGGCTGATCCAGACAGGCCACTCAGCGGAAACACCTGGTCCATCGACACATTCATCCAGGGCGACGCCGCCATGAACTTTGCCCTCAGCGAGGAGCCAACGGTGACCTTCGGCGACGACGGGAGCGTGCAGGTCTTCACTTCCTGCAATACCGGACAGGGCAGCTACGCCGCCGAAAGAAACGTGGTAGTGTTGAGCGGGATGTCCTACACCGACGAGGGCTGTGGCGACGCAAACTCCACCGAGGCTGATACTCGTATCCGGGACGTGCTGGCGGACGGGGAAGTCACCACGGAGATCGAGGCTTCGCGCCTCACGGTGACTCGCGGCACCCTCGGCATCAGCGCGACGACGGATTAGGGTCAGCACCCCCGCCATCGTGGGTAGAGTCCGTGGTGGAACGGAAGAGCGGCGCGGACGCTCGGACCAGGTCGGTGTGGCGGACGGTGCCGAACTCTTGGATGGCGGGGACAAGGTGGGGCGTCCGACCCGCCCCCGTTCGGGAAGTCTCAGCGATTCCGGAGACAAAGGCGCGGGACGCAAGCGGCTGGCAGGTGGCTAACCAAGTCTACCCGCACGAGGCGATGCACCAGCGCTCGGAGGTGGATCGCTCCTAGCGGGCGGCGTGACACACGGCACCTCCCGTGATTACACTCTTCCCGCCAGTCGCCGAGAGATTCACCTCCCCAAGGGCTTCACCTAGCCCCCCCGAGCTCCCCTTCCCCAGGGGGCGCCGTTCCTCCCTCAAGTAGCTCGACGTCTCGGCGGCTGGCGCCTGCCTGCGCCCCAGCAGACGGCGATCGGCGGCGTGAAGATTGGGCGCGCCCCGTCGTCCGGTTCACGCAACGCGGCTATGTGCAGTAGCCGTCAACGCACGCGAGTCCCTCACAGCAGGGCGCGGTGCTCTCGGTGCAGGGCCAGGAGAGCCTCAAACAACTCCCAGGCTCACACTGCTCCCAGGGAGCGCAGACCAGACCCTCGCAGCAATCTCCGGTCGTCGAGGAGTCACAGGAGTCGTCTTGGTCTGCGCAGTAGCCCGGACAGCCTGGCATCCATATGGGGCTCGGCCAAGCGCAGAAGTAGCCCGATGACTGGACGGAGATGCACGCCATGCCGTCGGGACAGATGAGATCGCCACCGCAGGGCAGCTCGCAGCTGTTTGCCCCGAACGTATTCCGGCATGTCGGACTGGCGGTGCCAGTCGTCACGGTGGGGCACTCTGCCGCGGTCGAGCAGGACGTGTCGCAGACCTGGAATGCCATGCAGTTCGCTGTCAGCCCGACAGTTCCTTCGGGGCAGTCCAGCATCATGCCGGGGTCATCGTTCCCAAGCATGGTGTAGCCGTAGTCATTGCCCGGGTCATCGGCGGGCACCGGAGCGCCACTTGCCGACTCGTCGAGTTCGACGCCGGAGAGATCGTACCCCGACCAGATGAACTCATTTCCAGCTGCGCCGACGACAGTCCCGCCACTGGCCACCGTGCTCCCGCCGCTGGCAGGGGTGACTCCGGCAGCGCCAGCGGGGCTGCTACCAGACGCGGGCGTGGTTCCGCCCGAGCCGGTGCTGCCGGTACCGGACGCTTCTCCACTTCCCACAGCGCCAGCGCTGGGGGCTGTGTCGCCTTCTACTCCGACGACGCCACCGTCGCCGGTCGCGGCACCTGCGACACTCGCGGCGCCGGCATAGCCGGGCGTGCCACCTCCGCCACCCGCGCTGTCGAATCCCCCGTTCCCGCCCATGGGCTCAACGACGCCCTGCGTGTGCCCAGAGCTGGACGTGCTGCCCCCACACGTCACGCAGAGCGCGCCCGCGAAGAGCCAGCCCAGTGTATCCCCGAGTCCACTCACTACGACCCCATTCTAGCTCAGCGCGACTGCCTGCACCACCCGCCCGCACTCGAACTCGGAGAGGCAGACGGAGCGCGACGACCGCAATGCTTTCCGCCGCTGCACCACTGCCCGCCCGATACATGCACCAAGTCCGGCCGCCGGTGAGAAGCCGCGCCGCATGGTTAGCCGACCACCGTCCGGCGCGTGAGCAGCGCTGCCGGTCGGGTTGGCTGGGATTGCGTGGCACACCCAGGGGTGAATCGGTCATGCTATCTTCGCTGGCAACGGGAGGCACAATGCGTCGATGGCCACGAGCGTTTCTGGTCGGGATGACGACTGCTGTAGCGGTTTCGGCGTGCGGCGGCCGGACCGGCGCCAGCGCTTCTCAGCGGAAGTGGGCCTGCGCAGATAATCTCGACGAGCGACTTGAGTACTCGTGCCGATGCATTGAAGAGGAGGACGGATCAGTTGATGCAAGGTGTTCGGAGGTCGCCTACGAGTGCTGCTGGTACTTCGAGGAGCGACATCCTGACGATCACTGGGTGGGCAACTGCCAATGCGTTCGATCGGGCCAAAACAACGCCGCGCAGACCTGCGGGTTTGCTGCGTCTATCGCTGAGGTGGTCCGGGACGGCGACGAAAGGCGAAGCTGGCAGATGGTGGACGCCTGCCCGCCCTAGCCGCGCTCCAACGGGACCGGGATCACCCGCCGAACCCGGTCCGGGGTGAGGGGCGGCAAGGAATTGCAGCTCGCAACACAAGGCACGAAACCTTGCGAGCTCGGTCTACAGCGCCCCCGCCCGCTGTCGGGTCTGTGGCCTTGGCGCGGATCCCAGGAAGGACGAACAACCACGACTCCAAGTCGCGTCGCGCAACCGAGGCCGCTGCAATCCTCCACTCCCTCGTCAACAGCGCCAGGCTGGCCGGCGCGCGGCGGCGACGTGGGCGGTCGTGTGTCGCCTCAGGGGCTAGGAGGACGAACACCGCACTCGGGAATGCCCTCGCAGCCGGCGGCTTCCTCCAGGATTACCCATCCATCGGGGACGGTACCGCTTACGAACATCCAACAATCGTGGGTTCCAATGGTAGGCCCACCGCATATCTCTGCTGAGACCTGCAGCTGGGTCGGTCTGAAAGATAGCAACGGAAGCCCCCGTGATTTTGACGTAAGCCTCACCTGCCGGAGAAATGACGCACACCTGTGTGAGTCCTGCACTTGCGTGGCCCACGAACTGCTCCTCGGAGTAGAGATCGTCGATGGTCTCTCTATCCCAGAAGCAACTGCGTGCGGGATCGTGCCGAAACGCTTGCACCGCATGTCGCGTGGGCTCGTTAGAGCCACCCACTCCCTGGCCTTCGTCCGCGACGGTACCTGCCCCGCCCGAGCCTTCCTCGCTCTTGTGATCGATTGTTTCGCTGCTGCAGGCAATCCTGCTACGCGCACTTGATGCCTGCGCTCACGCCACCCCCATTGGGACCACCGACGAGTTTCGCTCCCCGAGCGCGCGAGACATCGTGCCGAGAGCTGCTCGCTCGTAGTTTCCGGTCCAGCGGGGGATCCGGAATGTGCGCTCCATCGACGAGGACGCTTTCTCCGTGTGGCTTGGTGAAATGGGGGTCGGGGTGGGCTGGGGTCGGTGCGGGTGCCGG